>JAYOTQ010000001.1:0-3437 GCA_038150505.1 Opitutales bacterium
TTGTAAGCGAAAGGTCTGATTGATATCTGCGAAGATTTCATTCTGATTTTGATCTTCCAATTGATTAAAATGGTAAACAATAAAAATTCCGCCTCCGAAAATCGAAAATACTCCGAAACTAACGAGTAAAAAGAATGGATTTTTTACTCTGTTATAAAGTTTCACTGCGAAGAGAGATGTTTTTATCTATACCAAAAACGAATAAAGTAATTTTTCAGTTTTGTTGGTAAAATTCGATCCACAACAGGCAAAAACAGAGCATGGAACCATCCCCCTCCAAAATAGGTGCCGCTTTTGGCTAATTGGATACGGGAAAATATTTGCTGAGCAGCCTGATCGGGCGAGATGGAGGATGCTAGTTGTTTATCTATTTGAGTCCACGCACTCTTCATCTTTTCCGAATAATTGCCCTGCTTGCTGGCTGAACAATTAAAGTCGGTACGAACATCTCCCATCCGAAAGTCGATGATTGCGGGCGAATGGTTGTACTCAAGCATGAGGGTTTGAGAAAAGGTGGAAAGAGCAGCTTTCCCAGCGTTGTACAGTGGCATAAACGGAAGTGGATAAAGGGTGGCCAGCGAAGAGAGATTTACAATCACTCCCCTGCTCTGCTCTGCCATAGCCGGTGCAAATATTCTGCATAATTCTACGGGCGAGGAAAACAATACCTGAACCTGACGATTAATTTCCTCTTTTGGAAACTCCGCCCATTCATAAAAAGCACCATATCCTGCGTTGTTTATCAAAACCTCTGGTGCACCGTAGTCTGCCAAAAATTTCTCGGCAAAAGAGCGGGTCTCCTGAGAATTGGAAAAATCGACCGAGATTTGGGTAATTCCATCCATTGCTTGAGGAAGACTTTTACTTCTGGATGCCGAATATACCTGATATCCAGCACCCTTTAAACGTAGGCACAAGGCTTTGCCTATCCCCTTGGTTCCGCCAGTAACTAATGCAATGCCTTTACTCATCAAAACTTAGACACTATGGAAATTGATCTTTGCCGAGAAGCAAAACTTTAGAAAAGATACTCAGTATGGCAGAAACGGGCACAATTTACATGCTTACCATGGAATATCCACCGATGCGTGGTGGGGCGGGTGTGTATTGTGAGGAACTCTACCTAGTCTCTGAAAAAAAAGGTAACAAGACACAAGTCATTGGCCCAAAAACTGCCCAAAAGGCCAAGGATGCTAACTACCTTGAGATGCCGGTCAAAGGTTCGCAGGACTGGACATGTTCCTGGAAAGCTTGCTCTTATTTAAAAAATCTCGATCTGAGAACTCATACGCTTCACTTAGCTGAGCCCGGTGCTTTGCGAGCATGGATGAGGTTTGGATGGAGAGTGCCCAAGCCCAAGAGGCTTATAATAACTCTGCATGGGTCGGAAATACCCAAGTTTTCTAATAATTTTCTGGAGCGAAGAAAATTCAATAAAGTATTAAAGCAGGCGGATAAAATTCACCTGCTTTCGAGGCATAACCAAAAGGCACTGATCAAATTATGCCCAGATCTAGAAAAGCAAATTCTCTTACAACCAGGTGCTCCAGCTAGCGATATATTGCCCGCCGAAAAGGTCACCAAGGTTTACAAACAAACGGCAAATAGGCTTGTTTTACTTTGCGTGGGAAGAATACACCCTCGTAAGGGCCAGCTCGAGCTACTACGAGCGATCGAAAAATTACCGTCCTCTGTAAAAGCTAAAATACTCTGCCGATTCGTAGGCCCATCAAACCATAATGCATATGCTAAAACGCTTGGAGCTTTCAGTAAGAATGTAGGATGTAAGGTCGAATTTCTTGGTGACTTATCAAACACCCAATTGAAATCTGAGTATGAAAAAGCGGATTTATTTGCCCTTACCTCGATTCCTCAAGCAAACAGTGTGGAAGGGTTTGGCTTTGTTTACCTGGAAGCATCGGCACATGGTTTACCCATAATCGCAAACCGAACAGGAGGCGTGGAAGATGCGGTTAAGGACGGACAGACAGGCCTACTCGCCAACCCCCAAAACCTATCTGAAATTACTGAGCACATAAAAACATTACTCGAAAATAACAAGCTGCGTGAGAAAATGGGTGAAGAAGGGGTTAAATGGGCTGCGAAACACTGTTGGGCAGATGTAGCTCAAGCCCTTTACCAATGACGGCAAAACTCTTCTCGCTTCTACAATACATCCGCAAAGGCTGGCCGTAAGCGATTGAAAAACCAGGCACCACCCAACAACACAATGATTCCGAATATCCAGGCATAAGCCACACCGGTCCAGTCTGGTTGCCCACCCCACAAAACCACCTGTCGCAAGGAGTCGATAATACGCAACAGCGGGTTCCACTGCAAAAATGTCCATATTCCCGGGGCTGTCGCTTCAGCCTTGGCGGCAGAATAAAACACACCGCTTGCATAAAGCAGTGCAAGTCCCAGAAAAGACCCAATCTGGCTGACATCACGAATGAATACACCGAGGGCGGAAAAAAACCAGGCAAGTCCAAGAGCGATCATAAAGACCGGGAATATAATCACCGGAGTGTATAAACAGGATGAGCTCAACCCAGGACCAACCAGACTTACTCCGATGAGACAAAGGCTGAAACTGATCAACAAATCGTAAGCCAACGCACCCATTGTGGCTGCCGGTAAAATTTCCAATGGGAAAACCACTTTTTTAACAAAGTTTGGCTGGCTTACGATGATGCCAGGGGAAGAACCTATTATTCCAGATACCAGACCAAGTACATTCAGCCCCAAAAAAACACCCAATGCATAATCCAATGTCGATTCGGTCGGCGAATCAGTGAATCTGCCTCCGAAAACTACACCAAATGCAAAAACATACAGCCCAAGCATGAGCAGGGGGTTAGCCACCAACCAAAAAGCTCCAAGAATGCTCCCTCTGTGCCTTGCTTTGATGTTGCGAACTAAAAACTGCCAAAGCAGTTCCCTTCGTGTAATGAGTGAAATAAATGGAGTCATGCAATGAAATACCTAACAATCCATTTTCATGTAAGCGAGCAAGTATAACCCCATGAAACTAAAGCAAAAGAATCTTTTCAGGGATAGCTTTGCCAACTAGTCGAAGAGTAATCATAAGCCCTTACAGTTGAGCCATTTGATGATTCAAGGAGCACATACATCCAGAAAGAACCCTCCGTAGAATAGCAATAGATGAATGGGAACGCCTGATCAGATAACCAAACCCATTTGCTTAAATGAGTGCTCCACCCCCAAAAGGAATTCCCTTTGGCTGAAGGTACATAGATCCACCCAAGGTTTACATGATAAACCCAATTATTAGACACTGGGATCAAAGTACCAAGCCATGGATTTTGAATCCATCCAGTTTCATCCAATATTTTTGAATCTGCCCAATCAGGTAGCTGATTGAGCAACCAGTCATAGTGGGAAGCCAGTCGGGTATAAACCGTTACATCCCCATA
>JAYOTQ010000001.1:3537-66647 GCA_038150505.1 Opitutales bacterium
TGAGCAACCAGTCATAGTGGGAAGCCAGTCGGGTATAAACCGTTACATCCCCATAGGCAGAATCATGGGTGCCGTACGACACAACCCCATGCACTCTCCAAGAATTGTTTGTGCGGCAAAAGGCGGGCCCACCGCTATCACCCACGGCGGTACTTGCTTCCAAAGACAATGGGCTTGCCTGGCTGTCACCTGAGCCAAGCAAATCTATAGAGGTTCCAGAGAGCGTATTGTGGCTTTGCTGAGGTGAATCAAAGTCAATTCCGAGTACCCCACCCCTCTGGCTCTCAGGCACCCCAGATTTAAAAACCTGAGCAACCGATCGATCAATGGTATTTTCTCCACCCACACGGCGTGGGTTTGAAGCATCCTTGTTGGCAGTGTCCCCCTCGACCAAAGTACCAAAGCCGGCCAAAACGGCTCGTTTACCCAGGGGGTCATCATCGGCACTCGGTAGTCTCGCTGGATAAACTCCAGCAATCGATCGATTGAGGCGGACGATCGCCAGATCCACCCCCAACTCATCTCCATCTCCTAGGGTGTTTGAGGTAGTCTGCCTAGCAACCCAGGCAGGGTGGATTATGATTTCACTAATCTGGTATCGGTACGCCGAACTTGCGTCATCAAAATTATAATACAACACAAACTCCCAGTCTGATGCTCTGGGAATTTCGTAATAATCATTTTTCACAACATGGGCTGCAGTAACCACATAGTTGGGTGCTACCAATGTTGCGGTTCCCAGGGCTCCACTTTGGGAAATGAGTGCTCCCACAACAGATAAATCGGGATACTCCTCTGAACTTGCGTAAGTATCGTAATTTGTGCCGAGTTGGTAATAAGGAGTCCAGCTAAGATCATGCCTCTTTCCAATTCGTCTTTGATCACCAAGTGACGAACCGAGAAGACAAACGAAAGCAAGAAAACAAAAAGCTCTACTCATCCAAAGAAGGCAAGATATCGGGAGGAGGGGAAGGTGGTAGGATATTAGGCGGAGGCGGAGGCGGCGGAAGATCCTCCAATTCAGACTGATCATCCGTCTCTGTGACGGGTTCACTCTCATTTACTTGATCAGGCGTTGTGGGATTAGAAGGAACTGAATTTGAAGGAAAGCTAGCCGAGGGACTGGAAGGGGTTCCACCAAATGTATTGGATGGAGCAGGAGCAAATGTGCTTCCAGTTGTCGGCGAACCAGTGGATGGTGAAAAGGATGAAGACCCACCCGTGGAACCAGTCGAATAAGTTGGTGCCACACGGGATGGAGGAAAGCTCATTCCAGATGAACCTACGGTTGTAGAACTTCTGGAAGAAGGTGTCGGAGAGTAAGAGGAACCTGAACGGGAAGCCATACGGTTTGCCAACCAATCCGGCAACTTAGGAGCTACTCTTGGCTTGGGAGGCATGGTCTTTCGTGTGCCACTCGAAGAAGGGGAGGAAGAAGAAACACCGGGAGGTAATTTTACTTTTGGCAAAGCAGAGGTGGGGGTAGCTTTCTGCGGGATACTTTTGGATTGCTCAAGAGTGAGGGTAAAATCCTGACCACTAAAAGCGAGGGTAAGAGTTTCGCTCTCCAAATCAAATGCTTGGGCCTCAAACTCTTCATAAGTTTTTTCATTCAGTTTTATCCATTCGCCCATGTTTGCTTTCTTGTTAAAAATGGAAAAATATGGAATTCCTTTCAAAAGAAAGTAACCCCTGAACTCCACTTCCTTGGCAAATGCTGGGTTTGGGACAGGTTTAGGTGGTGGCGGAGGTGTATTTACCGGAGGGGGCGGGCGATTTGAACCTGGGCGCAAAAATGGATTGTTAGCCACTCCCCCCGAGCAAAAAGGTAAAAGCACCAGCAATAAAATCAGATTTTTGCACAATACAGACACCTTCTTAAGATTTCAAAATTAGCAACTGTACGCAAGAAACAAGAACGATCGCCGGTCTTGTTCGAAAAATATAAATCTCAGTGAAAACTTAAGTTTGCCACCCGAAAACCAATCCAGATGAAACCCAAGGTTCCTAAAAAATTGGCCAGCATATACCCAAGCCCCCAACCCCACGCTCCCTTTTGTAGGAGGTTGTAAAGATCCATACCAAAAGTTGAAAATGTGGTAAAACCGCCACAAATACCGACTATCCAAAAGGCACGAAAGAACTCTTCACTGCCCAAGTGAGAACTCCACTTGGTCAAAAAACCGATTAAAAATGCACCCCCTAAATTTGCCACAACGGTGGCAAACTGGGATTGACTTACAAAAAGCAGACCAACTAATGCCCGGAAGACCGATCCAATTGCACCTCCCAGGGCGACATAAATAAAATAATTAATCCCCATACTTCTTGGGGTAGAGTAAATTATTCTTCAGGGATCTCCTCAACAGTATCTTCCGTGTCGTCTTCCTCCTCCACTTCAGACTCCGCTTCTTCCACACTGTTGTACTTTAATACCCTTTGGTTTTCAGGAAGGGGAGAAAGGTTCACAATAATAAAACGCCCATTTAATTTTGGCTCATCATCTGGTCGTCCAACGCCCGATAAATCCTGAATCGCCCGCTTGACCACATCCATACCAACATTGATGTGCTCCATTTCCCGCCCCCTAAACATTAGGGTGACTTTTAGTTTATTTCCCTGATGAAGAAACTTTTCTGAGCGGCGCAACTTGGTAACATAATCGTGCTCTTCAATCCGGGGCCTAAACTTCGCCTCTTTGATCCGTTTGGCAGATTTCTCTTTGTTCTTTTTGTTTTTGCTAAGTTCGTATTTGTACTTACCAAATTCCAAAATTCTGCAGACCGGAGGATGTGCATTGGCCGCAACCTCGACTAAGTCCAACCCTTCCGATTTGGCAATCTTGACTGCCTCTTCAGGAGGCATGACTCCGAGCATCTCGCCATCTGATCCAATCACACGTACTTCGCGTGCTCGGATCTTGTCGTTCTTTCTGATGTAATTGCGATTGCTAAACCGCTTGTTATTTTTACCACGTGGTGCAGGTGCCATGTGGTTAGTTAAGGTTATGCATAAGGGATTTCAGTACTATTAATAGTTCCAACCTATCTTATCTACTCGGGCTGATTGCAAGTTTTAATTCGAAGACCTAGAGGTTGAAACTCTCGCCACAACTACAGCTTGCTTTCGCATTAGGGTTGGAGAATTTAAATCCTCCGGCAACCAATTGATCGGAATAATCGAGGGTAGTGCCCCGTAAATACAGGGCTGTTTTCGAATCTACTAATACTTTGGCACCTTCGCTGGAAACAAATAAATCGTTGGGCTTTCCATGCTCTACAAACTTCATTTTGTAGGAAAGACCGTTGCATCCACCACCAGTAATGCGAATCCTAAGGTACGGTCCTTTATTCTCTCTTTCGATAAGTTGGGAAACTTTGCCAGATGCACGAGGGGTCAGGCGGACCAAGTTTTCATTGGCTTGTAAATATTCTTCCTCGGTAAGCATTTGTAAAAGATTAAACTACTCAATCAGGAGCGAATGGCAATTCCTTCCAGATTAAATCCTTACGAGTGTTTATCCACTCTGGCAAAACCTCTGGTACCTGATTCAAAAAAAGAAAGAAATTCCAAAGCGATGGAAGACTTCGGGCAATCCTTCCCTTCACGAATGTGCAGGGATGCCTTTTTTAAATTGGTATGCCCAAATATTTCCCGAAAGATTTTTTTTAGTTCAGTGATTTGAGCCTGAGCAACCTTTCTTCTTTTTAAACCAATTAGATTTAATCCCGAGATAAGATTTCTTCCGGACACCAAAACCTGCGGAGGTACATCCAGCGATATTTCTGCCAACCCCCCAACCATCACTCCCCCTCCAATACGGACAAATTGATGAACCGCGGCACCTCCTCCAAGAAATGTCTCCGCACCTATCATGACATGCCCCCCAAGCAATACACCATTGGCTAACACAACCTTGTTTTGCAAAATACAATCGTGAGCGACATGGGAATACCCCATAAGAAAACAATCTGCCCCAACCTCAGTTTTGCCATTCAATTCAATGGAACGGTGGATGGTTACACCCTCCCCTATTCTGGTTCGGTCACCCACGACAACCGTAGATTTCAACGAACGGTCAAATGCAAGATGTTGCGGATCGCCTCCGATCACAGAAAAATGCCCAACTTCAACTCCGTCTCCCAACACAGCGTGTTTTTTAATCACTGCATGGGATTGAATGTGACAATGGTTCCCCAACTGGGCACCTTCCTCAATCACTGCATAAGGACCCACGGTGGTATTTTCTCCCAAAACCACACCGCTGCCCACGATGGCAGTAGAATCAACTAGATGGGCATTCACGACTGATCTGGTTGGGTTTAATCTTCTTGGAAAATTTCCAATTGTGGGTCTTTGGACAATCCATAGGCTTTAACCAATCGTAGAGTCTGTAAGACTTCGTGTCCATCATACTGTAGGGAAGGTTTGGATAATCGCAGCAAGTTTTCCAGAATGGACCCAAGGGTAAGAACACCGTCTAATCCATAATTCTGAAACTCAGACAAAACTTTTTGCAAACGATCTACACCCTGGGGAAGGGCCGGCACTACCATGACCTTGATCGCTCCCGAGGTGTCAGAGGCTTGCCATTCTGGATTGGAAGAAAAGCATTCCGCGACACGGTTGGCATCAATTTCAGACTTAAAAAACTTCTGCATTTGTACATCGTTCGTTAAGCAAGCCACCGAAAACATACTGTTACTCCAACCAAGGGTAGCCACCTGTGCCGACCTGATTTTTTGGAGATCGGCAGAG
Organism: Opitutales bacterium; assembly: GCA_038150505.1. GTDB lineage: Bacteria > Verrucomicrobiota > Verrucomicrobiia > Opitutales > Seribacteraceae > Chordibacter. Next base: position 8,296 of record JAYOTQ010000001.1, read on the forward strand.
AAAAGCCTTGTATTGAGAGGACCATCGTTTTGAAGAACTCTTGGGTTCATTACAGTGATGACAGGAAGCGTCTCAGTTCTTTTTTTGGGTCCGCTTTTGGGTGCAATGACAGAGGAAGAACCTTTACGAACTAAAAATCCGTTACTTTCAAAATAGGCTTCAACCAGATCCTGCTCGATCATCCCAACCTTACCATTTTTCTGAAATTTTTCAGGTTGCCCCCACGGATTTCCACACCTGGTTGATTTGTTCTTCAGTAGGATCGGTGCTGCAATATGCACTTCCGATTTCTTCCATGACCACAAAGCGCAGCTTTCCACGATCCACTTTTTTATCTGAGCCCATCGCAATTTTTAAATCTTTGACAGTCAAGGGTTCCTTCAAACTACTGGGGAGGTGGTAAGATTGTAAGAGGCTGAGTAATTGATCTTCAGAAAAGGACTGGCACATGCCCAAATGTTTTGAGAGCCGGAGGGCACAAACCAAGCCAATAGCGACCGCCTCACCGTGTAGGTAACTGCCAAAACCAGCCACTTTTTCAATCGCATGTCCAAAAGTATGCCCCAAGTTTAGCAGTGCCCTGCCCCCCTTCCCCTCATTGGACTCTTTTTCATCGTCCTGAACAACCCTTGCCTTGATTGAACAGCAGCGCTCGACCATGTCGGCTAGGTTTGCATCTCCAGGACGGATAGGTGTCTCCCGGTCCTGTAGAGACTGAAATAATGCTTGGTCTGCCAGCATACCGTATTTGATAACTTCAGACATCCCAGCAGAAAATTCCCTCTCCGGAAGGGTTTCCAGCAAAGCTAGGTCTGCCCACACGCAGGAGGGTTGGTGGAAGGAACCAACCAAATTTTTCCCAGCATCTAGGTTGATGCCTGTTTTCCCGCCCACAGAGCTGTCTACCATGGCAAGCAAGGTTGTGGGTATTTGATAAAATGAAATTCCCCGAAGAAAACTAGCAGCAGCAAACCCAGCCAAGTCACCCACTACTCCCCCACCAACCGCTAAAAGAAACCCACTTCGATCAATTTTCGCAGATGCAAGAAAGTCCCAGGCAACGCTTAGTTGATGGACCGATTTACTCCCTTCCCCAGAAGGAATGACTAGTTGTGGAATGGAACGGGTAATTTCCTGAGAAAAATTTGGTTGAGCCTGGGCCAATTTCTCATCGATCAAAACAGCTCCTTTCCTCCCCTCATTCAACAAATTAGCCACGGTTGTAGAAATATCTGAACCCAGGTTATACCCGATGTATATAGGATAACTTCGATCATCCAAGTGCACCTCTAGGCTTTGCTTCTTATTCATCAGATATATTTAAGCTGCTGAATCACTTGCTCCTACCAATTCAGGTAACAATGAGTCCAAATATGCCTCAACGGAAAAAGGCTGCAAATCATCTGGTTGCTCCCCTAACCCAAGAAAGTAAACTGGCAATTTCAGCTCACGGTAAATCGAAACAAGGGCACCACCCTTGGATGTTCCATCCAGTTTTGTAATCACTAATCCAGTGAGCCCAAACTTTTCATGAAAAATCTTCGCCTGGGCGACTCCGTTTGTACCGGTGGAGCCGTCGATCACCAACCACGAATGATGGGGGCATGAGGAATCTTTCTTTTGCAAAACACGCTTGAGCTTGGAGAGTTCCTCCATCAGGTGTTCCTTAACATGCAAACGCCCCGCAGTGTCTAACAGTAAATAGTCACAAGCTTTGGAACTTGCAGAGGAATGGGCATCATAAGCTACAGCCGCAGCATCTGCTCCATGGTGCCCAGATACCAAGTCTAGGTTTAGGCGCGTGGACCAAGCCTTCAATTGCTCGGTAGCAGCTGCACGAAAAGTATCACAAGCACCAAGTAATACGGTTTTGCCATCTTGAGTAAAAAGATGGCCCAGTTTTGCACTGGTAGTGGTCTTTCCCGAACCATTCACCCCGATCAAACAGATAACCTCGGGTTTCGCTGAGGGAGCTTCGAGCCTGCCCTCCGAGCCCTGTAACACTTCAGCCAAAACGGTTCGGGCAATTTGGCGAACATCTTCCCCCCTCAAGTCCTTGTTATTCCGGTGAGCTAATTGAACCTGAGAGAGAATATCCTCGGTTGTCTCAGGACCAAAGTCGCACGAATAGAAGGCTTCTTCTAAGTCGAAAAGATCATCTTCGGACAAAGAACCCCTGCCCGACACCCGGTCGATTGCCCCCTGTAAAAGCTCTGAGCCCTTACTGAGACCTTTTTTAAACTTTGAAAATAAACCCATTTGTTATGATATAAAATAAATGTCAAAGGCTCATACCGCCTAGGCATTTTTATTTTGGCTGAATCAAAAGGGTACAGCAAGAAAAGTCGAGAACCTGCCGGGTGCAACAATCTTGCTTGGAATAAGCATGCAGGCATAAAATTAAAATTCGGTCCTCCAGTTCCCATCGGTCGGTTACCAATCCACCTTCATCGTTTAAGGGCACCTTGTAAAACGGAGGGAAGGCAACCGTTTGGGCAGGCAAACCATATACCTCTATCACCCTTTTACGAAGGGAACTCCACTGAGGTTGCACAATGTCATCGTAAAAAAAATCCTGCCAGCCGGCCTCCCCCTGAATAAGACAAAGGCTCAGGCCATCACCCTCAAATTTACAGGTCAACTCATAAGCATGACCATCCCAGCGCACTGGAGATTTTATGAGGTTGGACTGCAATTCGGTATATCCTAAAAACCCCTTGTCCTGGAGCTTTTGTAGGACAATTTCTCGGGAATCTCCAACTACCAAGCCCGCAAAGAAACCTGGTTCGGTTAAATTTGTAAAGTTGGGAGATTCAGGAAACTGATTGGGTACGGCATAAGCTGAACATATGAGAACCGCCCAAACCAAAAGCAGGGATGCTGAAAATTTAAAGGGCATAGTAAATACGCTCCAATGCAAGCATCGCATAGCAAGAAACAAGCACGGGGTCTTTTTCCCACCAGCGACCCGACTCATTCACCCAAAAACCTTCGTTGTTTTGCAAGTCAAGCAAGGCTACGGTTAGCTCAGTCTTCCAATCTTTGGGAGCACCCGAACTCCCCTTCAATTGATCAATGCCCGCAAGGCTCAATGCCTTGGACATGGTATGGTAGTAGTAAAAAAGCCCCTGTTTGCCCATACCCGGATTTTCATCGATTTGATAATTATGGGTTAACCAATCCTTTACCGCAACTACCCGCGGGTCCGATGCGTTCATTTCTGCGTAAATAAAGCTCAACAGTCCTGCGTAGCTCATACTTCCATATGACCTTAATGTCTTCGACCCATTAGCATCCGTCCGTTCGCCCGCCATGCTGTGACCGGGAAAGTAAACAAATCCCCCCTTGTCCTCCACATGGGAACTTACCCAATCCTGCGGGTTGCTGCTCGGTAAATTTTGACATTTGGAAACAAAGTCAATGGCGGCCTCCCAATCTAAGTCAGATGAATCACCTTCCTTATTCTTCAAAGATTTTTTGGCGTAGTAGAGAGCTTCCATCGCCAGATGGGTGTTAGAGAGATCGGAATGAGCCCAAGTAGAACCATAACCCACTCCGCCATCGAAGAGGTTATCGGATTTTCCTTTCTGATCAAAATCAGATTGTTGATTCACTAAAAACTTCCTAGCGGAACGAATGATCTTTTCGTCCCCTGGGTCGCTAAGTTGTAGAAAAGCCATCAGGCTGATTGAGGTATTATACGAAGCTAAACCTTTGCCATATATTCCTCCGTCAGACTGTACCTTTGATCTTAAAAACTGATAGCCTGCTGAAATTTGATTTTTGTATTTTCGGGCCTCTTTTTCTGAGGGATGACCAAGGGTAGCTCGAAGGACCAAAGCGGTGAGGGCAGGATATTGTGGACTCCCCCAATATCCTTGAGTTTGATTTTGTTCTCCGTGCAACCAGGCAAGACCTTTGTCCAGAGACCGCTCGATTTCCAGTTTCAAGGATTGATTTGGCGACCCCAACAAAGAAAAAGCTGTTAAAAGAAGTAAGGAAATAGTGAAGAAGGAAGAGCTATATTTCATGACTGTTTTAAGTAAGGTAAAAGGACAAAAGCTAGTTTTGCAATTGGAAGCGAATCGTTACTGGAAAATCTACCGGGGGCATTCTTTGTTCATTTGCGATCCAGACATCATCGGAATGACTCTGTAAATCTCTGCTGTTAAGAGTGGCCCGCGAATCGTGGTAAATTGCCACAATGGAACCATCCATCTGTGCCAGATAAGTTCCTTCGATTACTTTTGAACCTGTAAAAACAAATGCATGTTTATTTAGCTCCCGGTTATCGTTTTGGTTAGTCACCATAGTATGAATTAAAGCGGACTCAAGGGTACCATTTTGTTCCCACTCTACCACAATGTCTATGCCTCGTGCCTGAGATATTTTGGTAGAATTCTTTTCGAGGTAAGCGAAAAATTGATACTCGGGCTTTTCTTTGAGTAAAAGCAAACAGGCGTGGATCATTCTTGGGCTAATATCCGTTCTCATCAAGGACTCATGCGTTTTCCCATTTTGATGAACCAAGGCGTATTCAACCAGTCCACTTGTCTGGTTGCAGACAGCCGGAAAGGAAAAGCTTTTTTTCTCTTTATCGATTAGAATACCACCAAATTGATACAGACCTGACTCTGTTTTTTTAACCGGAGGGAATTCACTGGTTTTTTCTGCTAAGAGAGCAATCTTCATGATCGAGCCAACCAGTAAGAAACAAAAAGCATTTCTGGATCGAATAAACATATCCCTTTAAAACAGATGCGAGTTTGCTCAAAGTCAATTGGTTCAGATGGAAAAGTGAAAATTTTTGCAGGCAAATATCAAGACATCCACTCTTCTGTGCTTGCTTGACCTTAGTTGTTCTTTATCGATAGGTTAATTATATAAATTCCCTACCTGCCTAATGATCATGGAAGAAGACCCTGAAAACCAAGAAGAAGCCGACTACGAAGAAGATACCGATTTTGACATGGAAGAGGATTCTACTTCAGTTACCGAAGTTCCTCCCACGGAAGGTGCGTTTGGTAAGTATCTCCGGGAGTACAGACTGCTCAATAGCTTACTACTGTCTCTTGGAATCATTGTAGGAATTATCGGTTTTATGCTCGCTTGGACCATCGTGGTGAATGTTGGGGAAGAAGGAGACTCGGACTTTGGCGAAGCTGGCCCACCTGCGGCTCAACAACAACAGCAAGTACAAAAACAGATGCAGAAGTTGATGCAACGGCAGAAAAAAGCAACCCCTTCATCCAAATCTGAATTTAAAACAACAACCATCTCGGAAATTGCTCTTCCCGATTTTAATGAGCTGGATGTTAAGGACCTCGCTCCTGTTGTCGAAGCTGCTCCTCCACAAATGTCACAGGCAAGCATGAACAACCAGGCCATGAAAAGTGCACTCAAAGGTATCAGCATGAGCCTGCCTAAGGTAATGCAGCAGCGTTGCGATCCCAAGAAGCGTGTCGAACGGTTACGCTCAGGTGGTGGTAAAGACATGACTGAAGATGCCATTGTCAGGGGGTTGAATTGGTTAAAGAGCGTCCAAGACTCGGACGGCGGCTGGGGCAAACAAGATAAAGATGATAAGGGTGAAAAGTATGGTGGATCTCCAGAACACAGGGATGCGATGACAGCGATGGCACTGCTGGCATACTTAGGTCATTGCGAGCTGCAGGACTCCCCTGAATTTGGCGATTCTGTTAAAAGAGGTATTGACTTCCTTACATCTACTCCACCCGACAAACTTGGAAATTACGACGGTAGCGGAAAGTTTTTAGGCCTTAAAGGGGGAGGAAACAAGGGATCGTATGCACACCCCATACGAACATATGCTTTAAGCGAAGCATACACCATGACCAAGATCCCTAAACTCAAGGAGTATGCTCGAAGAGCTACGAAACTTCTTATCGATGGTCAAAATCCAAATGGCGGTTGGGCATACGGATTTGGACAGGGAGTGGGAGCTCATGTGGATTTATCTGTAACGGGTTGGTGCATCCAAGCCCTAAAAGCCTTTGCTTTGACTGGTATATCTGATCCTCAAGTAGATGAAGCGATGGATAAAGCCATCGATTATGTGAAAAAATGCCAAGATTCAGCGGGTCGTTTTAAATACACGCTCGATAAAACAACTGGTAGCAACAGCCTTACCGGTACTGGTATCTTGTCCCTTCAAATCTGGAAGAACGCTAAATCTCCAGAGGCGAAGAAAGGCTTAGAGTATATTGTCGAGAATCGGCTTTTTGAGGATTGGAAGAAAGTTAATGTTTATGAATGGTATTACCACGCCCAGGCATGCTTTCAATCTACTGGTGTGGGTAGCAGCAAATACTGGAGAGAATGGAATAAAAACTTTCAACAAGTTGTTGTAAAAGCACAGGAATCAGACGGCCATTGGCCACATGGAGCTCATTATCATGGAGACTCCGATATTTACCGAACAACCATGACCATCCTTATGTTAGAGGTATATTATCGTTATGCACCAATGACTAAAGTGTAGTTTTCTTCTTTCCTACCATACACCTCCATTACCACCCAAAACATTCACGCCATGAGACATCTATACCTCCTTATCATTCTTACCTTTGTATTTGTCACTCACTCCTATGGTGAAAAAAAAGAATCGAGGGAAATTACAATTACTGGAAATGATGCAATGCAGTTTGATGTAAAAAAAATCGAGGTATCGTCTGGTGAAAAAATTAAGGTTACTTTTAAAAACATTGGATCTATGCCCAAAATTGCTATGGGTCATAATTGGGTACTTTTGAATAAAGATACCGATGCTCTGGCATTCGGTCAAAAAGTACTTGCTTCCGGTGGAAGTGCGACCAATGCACTTCCCAAATCCCTGCTCGGAGAAGTTATTGCCCATACCCAGGTTCTGGGGCCAGGCGAATCAGAATCTGTTACCTTTGATACTCCCAGTGAAAAAGGTGAGTATGAATATGTATGCACATTTCCTGGTCACTTCGCGATGATGCGCGGTGTGTTGGAAGTAAAATAGCCTGCAAGCACACTTCTCCCACTAAGAAGTACCTCTATGTTTCCTGCACGTGTCCCACTCCTCTAAAGAAGCAAATCTCTTAGAAAAGGCTCAAGGCCGTGGGGGAATCCATAAGTTTATTGGCTTTAGCAAGATAAGTGGTCCCGGCATCTGGCTGGCTCTCGCTTCTTTAAGTGCAGGCTCTCTGGTCGGTTCCATTGGACTCGGGCAGTGGTTGGGTGCAGGGGGACTTTGGGTGCAAGCATTTGCCATGCTTCTTGGAGTATTTTCCTTATGGGCGATCAGCCAAATTGTCCTGAATACCCAACAGAGTTTGTTCTCCCTCATGAAAAATGACTGGAACCCATCGTTAGCCTGGTGGTTTGGGGCATCAGCCCTGATTACAAACTTTGCATGGTGTATGCCCCAATTTCGTTTTGGTGCTGAGATTACCGGTTCCGTATTGATGCCTTTTCTGGATAATAAAGGAGGTAAAATTGGGGTCGCTTTTGTGATGCTTTGCTTTTCAATCTTCCTTTCCTTTTGGTACGAGCGTTCCGGTCTGAATTCCAAATTAATTCAATGGGTATTTCGAATCATTCTACTTTCCATAATCACATGCTTAGTGCTTTCAATATGGATGGTTTTGCCAGGCTCTAACCTTTCTTGGGTGCAAATACTGTCTGGTTTTGTCCCCGACGTAGATGTTATCTCTAAAGCATCTACCCCATTTGAAAACCTGCTGGATCAAACCGGAGAATTTCGATCCTTTTGGGAGGATAAACTAGTCGCTCGGCAAAAAGATCTCACCCTGATCACCTTTTCTTCCGCCCTTGGGGTAAATCTGTTGTTTGCCCTGCCTCTTTTGCTTTTGGGAAGAGGTTGGCGGAGAAGACATAACCAATTTGCAAAATTTAATTTATTCTTTGGGTTGCTCCTCCCCTTCGTTCTTTGCTCATCCTGCCTGACAATTTTATCGGCAGTCGCTCACCAAAAAATGCTCCAAAGTTTTACGGATGATTCTAAAGATGTTTCCGTTTCTACCGAAATACACCAAGATTCAGTTCATCACTTATTAAGAGAAAGGATTACTCTTGAAATCGGGAAGGGAAATTTTGATAAGCTTCCTCCTTTCCAGCAGGAAGAATTGGTGGCCTCTCTGCCACAAGCTGAATTGCATCTCGCCCAAGTTGTAACCCCTACTGACACCAAGAAATGGATTCATTTACTCAGTCGTTCCAACAATCATTCGGTGCAGTACTTACTGGGCCTGACCGTTCTTTTGCTTTCATTTTCTACAATCGTTGTGTTGATGGTTTTAAATGGTCATTTGGTTTGTGAAATTATGGGAAAACCTCACAAAGGTGCACCCTTTCAATCAGGATCGCTGTTGCTTGCTATCACTTCAGTCGGTCCCTTTGTATGGTCCAACCAAGATGGATGGGTGGCCGACCCGTCCTATTTCTTAAGTTTAGCCATTCTCCCCTATGTACTCCTTTCTTTCCTGCTCATGCTTAACAGCAAAGAAATGCTCGGTAGGCAATGCCCTCAAGGCATTAAGGGCATGGCAATCAACCTTGGGGCCAGTCTTTCTTTTCTTTTCCTCGGCAGTAGCTCTTTTTACCTTGTATGGAACCACAACTGGGGAAATTTTCCAGTCGGGCAGGCATTGGTCACTTTGATCGGCGTGCTCGTGCTAATCGGCTATTTTTCACTTAAAAATAAAAAGCTTTCCCAACGATTGAGTGGTTTGGAAGCGAGGTTGCAAAAAGCTGAAAAGTTAAATCAATAATTGAGAGCCGTTTAGTTTCACTTGTTTGAATTTTCCAGAGGGATCCATTTACGAACCTCGCCTTTTGGACCGATCTTAGAATACAATACCCAAGCTTTTCCTGTCGTGGTATCCAGTTTGATCAACCTTTTATACAAAAAGGGCTTAGCATCCTGAGAGTAATACTCTCCGCTCATTATCAGATACTTACCATTTTGACTTGAACCACCCCCAAAGCTTGGTGGTGGAGGTATACTTAAGGGTAAGTTGGGGGGTCTATTATTAGGTTTCGGTTGTGCAAGCAGAGCAAACGGTAAGACTAAAGAAAGTCCAATAACAGGAGACAAGATTTTCCAGGAGTTCAAAAACATCATCAATACCACATACTTCATTTTACTTGCTTTATTCAAACCTTAAACAAAGAGAGCTCCCCCGGTCTTGCCCAAACCGGGAGAGCTTGAGTGAACAATAATGTTCGATAATAGTTCAAAATATTTCTAATTTTTTGGCAACTTTATATTGAGAATACAGTAATTTTTTTAACAAATTTTTTAATACGTATTTATAATGATTATATATACTTTAAAATAAACTTTTAATGTTTAATTTGTTAAAGTAGGATTTAGACTTAAAATTTTCATTGCTCATATCTAATTGCATGCTACGAAGGGAATAAGTGTCTAGTATTTTTGCATTTGGTAAACGAATTGCCCGGAGAGAGCATCCTTGGATTGCAATGCTTATATTGAGTGTGTTCAGCGGATGCAGCGGCTCTGTGAGTTCGATACCCGATGCACCACCTCCCTACCCAAGCTTTCCCATTCCTCAGGAAAGATATAATTCCGCACAGGTGTATGGTGGTCAAAACCTGCCAACCTCCTACACACCACCCTATTCCCCACCAAGTGGATCCTACCAGCAGCCTCCTGCACCCACTTTTTACACCCCTCCGCCTTCTGCACCGCCCACACAACCCAATCTTTCCGCTCGTCCATCCCATAAATACACGCCTCCCGCACCAAACCGCTTCAGTAGCAAACCTAATCGGAGTTCTCAGTCTTCTAACTACACTCTGAAAGCGAACGCTGACCTATGGGCATTGGTTCAAAATGCCAAGGGAGTGGAACTAGAGTGGTTAAAGATGAAAGCCGGAGATTCCACCGAACTTAACTACAGTGAAGATCTGACCATCACATGCTCTTCTGGAAATCAACTGGTTATCGTCGATAACAAAGGTAAACAAATTGATACCAACCCGAATTCTAGCGGGATATCCATTGTTAGGCTATCCCATAACTAGTCTCGGTAACCCCGGAGTTGGGATTACCAGAGAGAATTATTGCTCTGCTGAAAGTTGAACGGGCGGGTCAGACAAAGTCACATCTACTTTAGAACATTTGCCCTGCAAAAAATAAAAGGTAACAAGGCTCCATTCAAAAACCTTGTCAGATTCATCATCTAACACTGGCCTACGGTAGTCCCAAAGATAATAACCGTCTTGTCCGAGTGTTCTCCCCTCGGGCACTCCCATCAATTCCTCTACCTCAATTTGGTTTTTTCCAACCATAAGGTATTGGAGGTTAAATTTTTGTAAGGGCCTCTCTTCCGTTCTTTGAACGGTGAGAAGTGAGCCGTTTTTTTCACCACCTAGCCTATTTTTTTGGCATCCACAAAGGGTAGCAAACAAAAGTGCAAAAACAAAAATAGACTTAGTTTTGAACATGAAAATTAAAATGGCGGAGAGAACGGGATTCGAACCCGTGGAGGAACGATTAGCTCCTCACCGGTTTAGCAAACCAGCGCATTCGACCACTCTGCCATCTCTCCAAACTCCATTCTTATATTCCAACTGAATGAGTTGGTAAATATCAAAAGCATCTTACCTAATTATTTTACGGAGTGATTCTAGGTTTTTTTTCGCCAAAGCATCGCCCCCATTCGCAGCGACCTCCAACCATTTTAAGGCTTGCTCCGCATCTTTGCTTACACCTTTACCCCGAAGATACATGATACCGAGATAGCGTGCCGCCTCGGCATCTCCCTGTTTTGCACAGTACTCAAAATCATTCAGTGCTTGTTGAAGGGAGATGTTCGAGGATCGTCCCCAATAAATTTTTTTGGCACCTTCTCTTCTCTGTGCCACAGAAGGGTCATTTTTATTTGCTGTAATTGGACGAGCAGTAGAAACATCTGGCTGGATTATGGAGTTTTCCTTGGTTGTTTTTTCACTGACTTCAGTCTTTTCCTCTCCCTCAACCTTGGTCAAATTTTGGGAATAAGCTGATGGCAATCGAAGCGTTTTGGCAGGAGGAGGAGTTATTTTTTCGGGAACAACTGAAGGGATTGGTTCATTGGGTTCTTTCTCGGTACTGGATAGCGATTGTTTCAATAGTTCATCACTTCCAGAATCGGTACTGGGGTTAAATAACTCCTGGTATTCATTCATCTTTTCTTTGGCCCCATCATGATGAATTTCCACGGCTTTTTGGATATATTCCATCGCCAAATCTTCTTTTCTTTCACCCACCACTCCATAGGCATAAAAATCGGCAACCCTTACTTGAGCAGCCCCATACCCTCGGTCAGCGGCTGCTTGAAAATGAACTAAGGCTAGTTCTTTATCCTGGCTTACACCACGACCCTCCAAAAAACATTCCCCTAAATAATGGTGAGCAGCAGGTAGCTTTTGATCGATTCCTTTTTGCAGGAGTGATACCCCCCTCTTTATCTCGTCCGATTCATGAGTAAAGGAGTTCGCAAGCCCATGAATTTTGATCAATGCACTTTGAACACAGGCGGGAGCAAAACCAGCTTCAGCAGAAATTTCATAATATTGGGAAGCCATATTCATATCTGGGTTTAGTACAGTCTGTATTTCCTCAGAAATAAAAATTTCGGCCAATACATAACTGGCAACGGGGTCGCCCATAGCAGCTTGTTTAATTACTATACCGTCGGGGTCACGAAACGATTTGAGCAAATACTTAGCGACCATTTTAGGATCTGGACCAATCGGTTTATATCTGGACAAAACTCCCAAAACAAAATTACCCAACCAATGTCCACGGCTGGCAGAGTTTTCTGCGTAGAAGCGAGATTCTAATTGAGAAACCATCAAGCCTTTATCCCCATGGAGATGACATAATGCTAAAAATCCCTGAGCATAAGCATCTCCTGAATCGGCCGCTTCTGTGAGACTGGTTAAATCGGATGCCAACCAACGAGTGCCCTGATTTGCACAAATAACTTGATAAAGGAAAAAAAGAGGTAAAAGGTAGAGGAGAAATCGAAACATTTTACAAATACCCCCTACCATGCTAGAACATTTTCAATTAGCAAGTTCTCATTATTTGTGAACTATTATATGCTGTAAGTAAGAAAGAATTTTATGATCGAACCAACTGAAGGATCATCCACCCTCCGCAATCCAGGCAAAGAACCCATCAGGCAATTTGTTATTTATGCCGAGCATAAAGTTGGATGGCTCAATGATTTCATTTCTATGATCAATGACGAGAACATTGATATTCTGGCAATTTCGGTACTCGATACCACGGATAGTGCGGTAATTAGGCTCATTTCTAATTACCCCAAAGACCTGGCCCGTTTATTGAAAAGCTTATCAATCAGCTTTACAGAAAGAATCGTTTTAGCGGTGGAGTTGGCAAAGGAAGATTCTTTCCAAGTGCTAACCAAGGCTCTTCTTATGGCAGAAATCAACATACATTATGTTTACTCGTTTATGCATCAGCCTAATGGAAAACCAGTTGTCGCCATTGCTATGGAAGATGAAGATACCGGGGAAGATGTACTAAACTCCCACCACTTAAAGGTATTGTCGCAGGACGAACTGATTCGTTAATAGAGAAGATAAGGCTCGGTACGCCTCCTAAAGTCTGCCACTTCACCCTTCCAACGATTCATGAAAGGAGAGGGATCAAGTGATGCCCCTGCGGACTGCAAATGCTTCCACCATGCGGTTGATCCAACATGTTTATTAAAAAGGTTGGACTCTGATTTCTTGGCCTCCTGAAAAGGACTGGGAGATTGCCATCGAGCAGTTAATTGCATCATTGCAAATGCCATTTCAGTCGGCTGCCAATCCGTCCAGTTTTCAATGGCTATGTAAACTCCATTCACTGTATTACCAGAAGAATTTTGGGTATCCAAAATTTTGTAGGACAGCCCCTTCAATTTAAGTTCTTCCAGTGCTTTCTTAATATCATTGGATGATTTCCCTTCAAAAGTAAGAAACCGAAAGGGATGTTTTGTACCAATACCATGCTTAAAATTGCCCAACTGGGCACCCAACCCAGTCATCGGGTAACCAGCCACTGAATCAAGCGTAGGGATATTGGGGGATGTGGGGAACCACCTTAGCCCCGTGGCAGGCCAGGTCATGCTTCGTTTCCATTTTTGCATGGGAACAATCGACAGTTTCCCTTTTCTGCGTACTTTTTCTTCAATTTTTAATACCCCAGGGCTTTGCTTGGACCATAGAGCCAACTCAGCGATGGTCATACCATGTACGAATGGCATAGGGAAAGCCCCCACATAACTAATCCATTCCTGGTCTATCATGGGACCCGCCATTTTCAATCCGCCCAGTGGGTTGGGCCTATCCAAGACAATAACTTCGACTCCTGCCTCAAAGCATGCCTCCATCACATAGCGCATACAACTGACATATGTATAGCAACGAACACCAACATCTTGAAGATCGATCACCAAGCAGTCCAAGTTGGCTAACATCTTTGGGCTTGGTTTTCGAAATTTACCATACAAGGAAAAAACTGGCAGGTTGGTTCGGTGATCGATCTTATCATCAACAGGCACAGAGGCTTTCTCATCGCCGTAAATTCCGTGTTCCGGACCAAATAAGGCAGTGAGGTTGACTTCTTTGGCACCGTGTAAAACAAGCACCGTGCTTTTGCCTCTAGAATTGACTCCTGCCGGATGGGTGAGCAAGCCCACTCTTTTTCCTTTTAGAAGATCGAACTTACGAGCTTCTAGGTAATCCACTCCGAGCATGATTTTGGGTTCTGCAAAGGAGTTAGCCATGAGAAGAAAAAAGACAATAAGCCCCATTATGGGAGGGTGGATGTAAGGGATCGTTCGTGACATGGGGTCTTTTCTTTTCATAATTCTTAACTCGCTTAATTTTTGTAGAATTTGGACAAAATTTTGTAAAGGAAGACCGTGATAACGGCAAAAAAGATGCCTAAAACGGATCCTCCTAAAAGCATGGGTGGAAAAGTGTCCAGTAAACGGATTAGCTCTTTGTAAGAAAAATGAGCCCAGTCATATTCTGCACTTAGCAGTTTGTTTTGGGGATAATCAATTCCTAACAACTTCAATATGGTCATCCCAATTTTATAATCTGCAAAATAGATTGGCCCCATGGTTAAAGGATTGGAAATCCATTGAAGTGCTACAATCACAGGCAAATTGGCTCGAGCAATTAATGAGACAAAAAAAACGACAAGCATTTGAATGCCCACAATCGGCAAGAGAGAAATCCATATTCCCCAAAAAAGCGCAGACTGGATGGGCTTGCTTTTGAAGGACCAAAGAAAAGATTTTTTGTACGCCGTATCTGAAAACCACTTAAGAACTGGGTAGCGATGAATGTTTGAGCGTCTCGGTAAGGGACGTAAAAACTTTTTCAGTCTGCGAATTCTTTTGAAGCGAGCTTCTCTAACAACCGGACATTCGTTCATGGTATTCGAAGGCATATTTTCAAGCAGGTTTGTACAGCAATCTTTAAAACAATGTGGTCCTTGCTCAAGGTTCTTGGCAAGTGTCCAAGATGGATTCCCAAAACAGATAAATTCGGTTTTTGAAATTTCTTCTGATCGGTTTTTCAAGATTTCATCCTCGAGAGCTCCGCACAAAAGATAGGCTTTTTTGTTGAACTTATGTGCTTGAACCAAGACTTCGTGAGGACCCTTCCCACGCAGGGAGGTGGCATCAAACCGACCCTCGCCCGTAAGGACAGCATCGCAGCTTTTTATTTGCTCTTCTAAGCTTAACCAAAGAGAAACTAATTCAAACCCGGGTACCAATTTTATATTTCCGGCAAGGGATAACCCAAAACCAATACCACCCGCTGCCCCAGAACCAGCAGACTGGGCAAGTTCAGATGCTTGCGGAAATATTTCCGATAACCGGGAGACCATTTGAGACATTTGTTGCTCCAAAACTGGAGCGTCCTCAGCAAGAAGACCCTTTTGCCCACCAAATTGGTAAGTAGCCCCCTCTTCACCGAGTAAGGGGTTATCTACATCACAGGCAATGGAGACCGGTGGCAGGCTCTTTAACTTAGATCTTGGATCAATCGATATGTTTTTCCAAGTTTTGGGGCACGGATGCTCTATTATGGCACCGTTTGAATCATGAATTGAAAGGCCCAAAGCTGATAAAGCACCCAGACCTGCATCGTTGGTTGAACTACCCCCGATCCCAAGAAGTATTGCATCAGCCCCCTTCTCAGAAACAAAGGAAAGCAGATCACCAATACCAACAGTTGAAGTTTCCCAAGGGTTCCTTTGATCAGAATGAAGGTCACTTAAACCACAGACCGAAGCCATCTCGATCACTGCGAGTTTACCTTCTTGAGGAAGGTCCAAAAAGGTACGAACACCAGAGTTTAGCCGATCGATGGGTAGCCAGCCAACCTTTGCCCTCTTCGGTGACCCAAGGGAGTCTCTAGCCTCTACCTCAATCAAATCCCCCTGGTAATGACTGGTAAGTATTTCAACGAATCCTTCACCCCCATCAGTTAAGGGACAGGATACAACCTCTAATGTTTCACAATGTTCATTCGCCACCTGTTTCAAAAGCGAACAAGCTTCACCGGCAGAGAATGAATCCTTGAATTTATCAAATGCGGCAAGGAGTCGCATGAAATATCCTTATTTAACGAATTTCTTGCTGCGTGGATTCATCAATCACTTTGTAATTTTCCATATGATAACTTTCCGCTCCCTCAAAGGTGACTTGTAAATCGTAGTTCTTTTCTAGCTTGGTGAGTAAGGCGGCATCAGGCCCACGAAGCCGTCGTAAGACTGCAGGATGAAGATACACTTTCAGGTTGCTCGATTGCTGGGTGTCCGCCCTAACCCGCTTGACTGCACTCGAAACCAATCTCTGTATTTCGATACTTATGGCACGAGGAGACTTAATAATTCCTCGACCCTTACAATACGGGCAGGACTCATACACCCCACTGGCATTGCTTTCGTCATGCCGTTGTCGGGTAATTTGCATAATGCCGAGTTCGGAAATCGGAAGGATATTGTGTTTGGCTTTATCATCCGCCATCGCCGCTTTCATTTTCTGAAAAACTTTGCGCTGATCGCCCCGATTTTTCATGTCGATAAAATCGATAATTACCAACCCACCAAGGTTACGTAGCCTCATCTGCCGGGCAACTTCTACCGCAGCTTCAAGGTTTGCCTGGAGAATGAAGTTTTTACCATCCTTACGGTTTCCTTTGTGGCTCCCTGTATTAATATCAATGGATACAAGAGCTTCGGTTTCCTCCATCACAATTTCCCCACCCGAAGGAAGCTTAACCCGCCTCATAAAGGTCTGCTCAATCTGACGCTCCACATTGAATCTTTGGAAGATTGGAATTTCCTCCTCAAACAGGGCAACCTTTGCTTTGGACTTCGGGGAAATTCTTTGGATGGTTTCAATCAGGCGGGTGTAATCATCACGATTATCAATCTGCACCCGGTCAACATCATCTGTAAGAAAGTCGCGGGCGGTAAGGCCGATTAAATCAGGTTCCTCGTACAAGAGGCATGGATCTTTCTCATTTTTGATCTTCGCATCAATCTGATCCCACTGCTGCATCAAAATGTGTAAATCGCGGACAAAAAAGCGCTCAGGTTTGTTTTGGCCGACCGTACGAATGATCACTCCCATTCCCTCCCTCAAGGACAAATTACCAATGATTCGCTTAAGTCTTTTTCTTTCTGCACGATCCTCAATTTTCCGAGATATTCCACATTGGCCCGCATAGGGCATGAGAACCAAAAATCTTCCAGGTAAGGACAAATTTGTGGTGGTTCGTGGACCTTTGCTTCCAATTTGTGCTTTGGTAATTTGAACCACAATGTCGGAACCAATCGGGAATACACGGGGTATATCTGCCACCGACTTCGCTTCGTTTTTATTGGTGGATTTCTTTTTATTTTGCCGGACAATTTCCACAGAGGGATCATTATTGGCCCCTGGTAACATGTCCCAATAATGAAGAAATGCGTTCTTCTCCTGCCCGATATCGACAAAGGCCGCCTTCAACCCGGGTTCCAGGTTTTGTACTTTTCCTTTGAAAATCGCACCGACCATCCTGTCTTTGTCCAAACGCTCGATGTCAAAAGACTGTAGGATTCCGTTCTCCATCATCGCAACCCGTCTTTCCAGGGCTTCGGTATTGATGATGATCTCTTTGTAATCCTGGTTTTTCTCCCTACGGAAAAAAGCCATAATGCGCTCGCGGATGGGGCGGTTTTTTGCCCGCTCCAGTGCAGCGTCTCTCAGCTCTTTCTTATCGATTAAGATCGGACGCTTTTCTACGGGAGCGGAACTTAAGTCATTTTCAGGTAATTCTTTACCTGAATCGTTTGGATGCTCGTGTAATGAATTTTTTTTAGAGGAGGCTTTTCGCCGATTTCTTCTGGCCATAATAGGTAGTGTTGAAGAACCCTGGCCTCACCCATCCGAATAAAATCTCTGCAAGAAATTGAATCATAGCACGGAGTTTCGATGACGAAACACGCTCTGTACCATGCCCAACATCAGGAAGCAAACCACCATGAATGAACCACCATAACTTAAAAATGGAAGGGGCAATCCAGTTATGGGAGTGATTCCGATGGTCATTCCTATATTGATGAATATGTGCGTCATCAAAAGAACAGAAACACCAACAGCAAGCATAGACCCGAAACGATCCGCTGATTTTGCGGCCACCCGAAGGCAACCGAAGACCACGAGGCAGAGCATGACAATTGCCAAGCCTCCACCTAGTAGCCCAGACTCTTCTGCAATGACAGCAAAAATGAAGTCATTGTGAGCAACTGCGGTTGGTAAATATCCGAGCTTAGCCTGCATTCCTTCCCCAAGCCCTTTACCAGAGACACCACCTGTGGCGACTGCAATAAGTGCTTGGATGCGATTCCAATTTGAGCCGACACCATGTGGGTCTTCCACTTCGGGTGCAACAAAGGTAAGAATGCGTTTGCGTTGATAATCCTTGAGAGGGAGGAGTGAAGTATCCTCGAAAGCCACCACGGCATCCGAGGGTTTTGGATTCTCTAGTTTATATTGATAGTAATGGAATAAATCGAAGCTCAACAAGCCAAGCAAAACCACGAATACGACAAACGTGGAAACAAAAAATTTAGTTGGCATGCGGGCGACGTACAAAAGTGAAAATGCAATTGGTGGAAATACCAAGGTTGAACCTAAATCTGGCTGTAAAAAAATCAAGAACATTGGCAAAGAGAAACAAGCAGCAACTTTTAAAATTCCTCGGAAGGAATCCTGCATGTCCCCAACTTTTGACCGGGCAAGCAAGCTGGCACCGAAAATCATGGTTGTCCATTTAGCAATTTCCGAGGGTTGTACCTTAAACAATCCGAAATCTATCCATCTACGAGCACCGTAGATCATCGGACCGCCAAAAACCAAAAGAAGACCAATCAAAACAGCAAAATACAGGAAGTGGGCATACCTTAACCAGATTTGGTAATTGATCAAAGAAACCACTGTGTAGAGAGTGAACCCTATCACGCACCACAAAATTTGCATTTTCCAGTAGTTTCCACCGCCGTATGCCTGGGCAGAATGAATAAAGAGGATGCTCATGAAACTCAAGACGACCAAGCAGGCAGGTGTCAACCAATCCCATTGCAATTCACTGGGAATGAGCGAATCTTGTTCGAGTGAGTGAGTTTTTCTGCTCATTGAGAAAGGTATTTCTCAACCAAATGCTCCCACTCCTGATCCAAACTGCCCTCAAAGAAAGATTCTTGGGCACGGGTATACCAGTAGGAAGCATTCCCATGGTCTCCCTCTACCCGGTGCAGGTACGCATGTACCCGATCCCCATGGATGCTTTTTGCATTCTGGGCAAGATCATGCGCCGTCTCCCAATCCCCTTTTTTAGCCCACCACAACGCCTGGAGCTGATCACTCAAAGAAGCGGGTGGCTTGTCCTGAAATCCTACTGATTCAATGAATTCAGTTTTTTTCATCAAATATTTTTTCTTCTCCATCTCATACCCAAGGCCACAGAGTATTGGTATTTCCGGCGATGTTCACGGATAAGAAAGGGAAGATTCTTTTCCACTTCCAATTCAAAAGACTCCTGCAGGATGTTTTGAATCGCCTCGGCAGAATCACCATTCCCCAGCCACTTTTCCCGGGGGGTAAACTCTTCCAACCAAGTGAGAGGAGTGGTTAAAAGCAACTGGCCACCAGGATGCACGAGGTCCGCCAGACGGTGGAGCAAGACCATCGGATCAGGCAACCTGCAAAGCAGGTTTGCGGCATGGACTAAATCGAACGCACCTAAATCTGGAGGTAAATCACAGGCATCTCCCACTTCAAATGAAAGACCAGTTGGTACTTCTTTAAGTAAGGCGCAACCGGATGACCATCGATCACCCTCTTCATGAAATTGATATTCCAACCTTCCTTTTTCGAGAATCGTCCGGGCCGCACCAATAAAAGATTTTGAATAATCGATACCCAGTACTTTATTGGAAAAAGCAGCCAGGACGAAACTGCTCTTACCCACGGCACAACCAAGATCCAGGGCTGATTCAATGGGTGTACTCCGATCAGCTAATTCCAGCACACTACGGGTGGCAAAATTAAGGGCATCTTTAGGTCCATCTTCCCATGGAAGCTGCTGTTTTTCGGAACCATAATGAAAAAGTAAGTATTCACCGAGTGAACGATCAGATTCATAAACCTGACCCGCTTCAGTACTTGTAGTCTTCATTATTTATTCGCCTGAAAGATCATGATATGACTTCTGAAGTGCTGGATAAAGGTCCTGATAAACTTGGTAGTTTTTGTGGTATTTTGTAAGGTTTGAACTTACTTGCACTTGCTCGGTCTCCCTAATCCATACCCTCGATGCTTCTTCCACCGTAGCATGACAACCGCAGCCAACGGCAGCTAACAAGGACGCCCCATAGGCTGCCCCTTCCGTAGCATTGACCAAGGAGCAGGGCGTTTCAAAAATATCAGCAAGCATTTGTTTCCAAAGACCAGACTTTGCCCCACCTCCAGACAAAATAATCTTCTCTGGCTGAACTCCCAAGGACTGCATCAGTGAAAGGGAATCTTTCAGCCCAAAACTGACCCCTTCAAGAACCGCCCGGGTCAGGTGGGGCTTACCATGCCGAAGGGTTAAGCCCACAAATGCACCCCTTGCATGCGGGTCTGGGTGGGGAGTGCGTTCGCCTGAGAGATAGGGAAGAAAAACCAAACCTTCACAACCAGGAGCGACATCGGCAGCTGCTCCTGTCAAAAAGTCATAGGCATTGCCCTCCCCCGCTTCCTCCCGATTTTGCTCTTCCTTGCCCAACTCATTTTTAAACCATTGAAAGGAGCCAGCTGCAGAGAGCATCACCCCCATCAAGTGCCATTTGCCAGGCACGGCGTGACAAAAGGCATGCAGCTTTCCTTCTGGCTCAACCCGGTATTCATCACTTTGGGCAAAAACCACACCGCTTGTACCAAGAGTGGCCGAAACCATTCCCTGGTTTACGATCCCGCAGCCAACCGCTTGAGCCGCCTGATCCCCCCCCCCTGCGATTACCGGTGTTCCCGCAACTAATCCGGTAAGATCACTTGCCGAAGGGGATATCTTTGCCGAAGCAATAGTGGATTCCGTTACTTCTGGTAACCAATCTCTTGGCCACCCCATGGCAGAAAGAATTTCATCAGACCATTGCCTCTTGCCCACATTGAGCATTGATGTCCCGGACGCATCAGAAACATCTGAGAAAAACTCTCCTGTCAACCGGTAACGAATAAAATCTTTGGGCAGCAGGACCTTGGATATTTTCGAGAAAATTTCGGGTTCATTTTTTTCCACCCAGCGTAATTTGGGTGCGGTAAAACCAGCCAAAATTGGGTTTCCAGTGATACGAAGAACTTCAGACTGCCCGATGCTTTCCGTCATTTCATCGCACTCTTTGTAAGAGCGCTGATCATTCCACATAATACAAGGGCGCAATGGTTGGCCTTCTTGGTCCAGCAGAACCAGCCCGTGCATTTGTCCGGTTAACCCAACCCCTGCAACACTTTCCGGCTTTTGATCTTCAAGTAATTCTTTCAAGGCAGCACAGGTTGCATGCCACCAAACTTCTGGATCGGTTTCGGCCCAAAGAGGAGCTGGTGTTTGAAATGGATACTGAGGATTACTGCTGGCAAGGACTTCTCCGGTTGGGCTTACCAGGAGGGCTTTGATAGATGAGGTTCCTACATCGATTCCAATAAAGTTCATTCTTTCATTTCAAAAGTACCTCATTGCCCTTGGCAACTGGAATGAATCCAACCTTGCCGATGGGTATGAAAATCATCTACCAATCGAACATGAATGAATCTAACCCTCCCAACCCAGATGAACATACCAAAATTCGGATCCTTTACTGCCCTGCCTGTGGATGGATGCTTCGATCCGCATGGATTGCTCAGGAAGTCCTGAGTACTTTTAGTGGCGAGGTAAGTGCAGTCTCCTTGGAACCGGCTGCTCAAACTCCAGGGCTTTTTCAGGTATGGCTAAGAAATTCCCTCATTTGGTGCAGAAAAAAGGACAAGGGCTTTCCTCAGGCAAAAGAGCTCAAGAAGAAAATTCGTGACATCC
The DNA here is from genome assembly GCA_038150505.1 of Opitutales bacterium. Classification (GTDB taxonomy): domain Bacteria; phylum Verrucomicrobiota; class Verrucomicrobiia; order Opitutales; family Seribacteraceae; genus Chordibacter. The sequence goes on from JAYOTQ010000001.1 coordinate 29,950, forward strand.
TTTGTCCAGACCGGGACCTCGGGCACTTGGACCAGAAAAATTAGGGCACACTGGCCGCCTGTTTTCGATGGATGTTTTTCTTGAGAAACTCATCCCCAATGACCCCAAGCAAAATCACAAGTCCCAGGATACCAAACTCCAGATGAGTCGAAATCCCCACCATATTGATAGAATTGTAAATCAACCGTATGACCGCAGCGGCAATAACCACGCCCAAGACAGAACCTTCCCCACCCCGCAAACTGCATCCACCCAAGACTGCAGCGGCAATCGCATAGAGCTCATAAAATTCTCCTGTCTGCGCCGGTTGAACTGAATCGAGCTCGAAAGCAAAAAGAATGCCCGCAACTCCTGCAAAAAAAGAGCAGAGCACATAGGCCAAAATTTTCATCCGGTCGGTATCGATCCCGCTATACCGAGTGCCCTCCTCATTATTACCAAGGGCAAAAAGGTATCTCCCCCAAATGGTTTTTTTAAGAAAAACTGCTGCAGCAACTGATAAAACCAAAAGAAAGAGGAAGGGCGTGGGAAGATTGAAGGTTCCTAGGGCAATTTTCCCACTGAAGATAAAGTCGAGCCCCTCAATTTGCTTGAGGTTCATATACCCGGCATCCCCCTCCATAGGCATGGGCCCGATGGATTGATTATCCGTTATCCACCTACCCATACTCCGGTAGACCAATAACCCACACAAAGTAACCACAAAAGGCTGCACTTTCGCTTTGGTGATTAAAAGGCCATGAATCAAACCAATTATGAGGGAAAGGGCCAAGGTAACACCGATCGCACTCCAGGGATCCATCCCTTCGAGCTTTAAACAAACAGATAAAATCACAGCCACCAAACCGACCACTGATCCTATGGACAGGTCAATCCCTCCCGTTATTATGACAAAGGCCACACCTATACTCATCACTGCGTACAAGCTCGACCATTTGATCAGGTTTTGCATGTTATACGCGTTCAGAAACTTCGGATTAACCATCGCCGTAATCACAAAGATCGCGACCAAAAGAATAAAAATTCCCAGTATATTTTTTTTCATCGATATTTTACTAAGCAGCCATGGGATTGCCAGTGGCCAGGTTCATGATTGATTCCTCTGATAATTGATCCCGCGAAAGCTCCCCTGCTATGTTGCCTTCGTGCATAACATAGGCACGATCCGCCATCCCTAAAACTTCTTCCATCTCACTGGAAACAAAAAGAATCGCCATGCCTTGTCCGGCCAGGTTCTCCATGAGCTTATATATTTCACGTTTTGCACCGATATCAATGCCACGGGTGGGTTCATCGAGCATCAGTAACTTTGGCTTCATCGCCAGCCATTTCCCCAGTACGATTTTTTGCTGGTTTCCACCAGAAAGAAATTGGGCAACCTGCTTAGGGCTGGGGGTCTTAATCTTTAAAGATTCAATTGCTTGTTGGGCTCCATCTACCTCAGCACTTTGATCAATCCAACCTCGGGTGGATTTTTTATCAAGCGATGGTAAGGAACAATTCTCACGCACAGACATAGGCAGGACTAGTCCATGTTGTTTCCGATCTTCGGGAACCAAAGCAATCCCTGCAGAGATAGCTTTTTTAGGATCCGTTATTTTGGCATCGCATCCATCAATCTCCAAAGAGCCTTCCAGGGATGGCGTAATACCGAAAATAGTCTGCAAAAGCTCCGTTCTGCCTGCTCCGACCAAGCCTGCAATTCCCACAATTTCTCCAGCATGTATATCAAGCGACACAGGGATCTGAGGATAAGCAGGGGAGCAAACATTTTTCAGCGAAAGTACTTTCTTTCCAGCATCGTGCGTATTTCGATCGTAAAACTCGCTCAGCTCCCTGCCCACCATAAGACGAACCATATTGTCATGGTTAATTTCTTCCTTCGCCAAGTCTCCGGCATTTTCTCCATCACGAAAAACAGTAACACGATCCGCCAACCGAATGACCTCTCCTAGCCGGTGAGAAATATAAATAATACTTATCCCACGGGATCGCAATTGGGTGACCACATCAAAAAGTGTCTCCGTCTCTTTTTGCGAAAGGCTACTGGTAGGCTCATCCATGATCAACACCCGTGCATTACTCGACAACGCTTTGGCAATTTCTACAAGTTGCTGCTTTCCTATAGGTAGGGATCCAGCAAGCGTATCCACCGGCAGATCGAGACCCACCTGCAAGAGGAACTCCTTGGTCAACTCAGCCATTCGTGCCTCGTCAATAAGACCATACTTCGTCGGTTCCCTACCCAGAAAAATATTTGAAGCAAGATCGAGATTGCCGCACAAATTCAGTTCCTGGTGAATCAGGGCAATGCCCTTATCCATGGCATCGTTTACATTTTTGAAGGCAGTCTCTTTACCATCGACAGAAAATTTTCCCTCATCTGCAGGCTGGACGCCGGCAAGTATTTTCATGAGCGTGCTTTTGCCTGCACCATTTTCTCCAATCAAGGCAAGAACTTCGCCCTTTTCCAATTTTAGGGATACTCCGCGAAGTGCAAGAACGCCGGGGAAACTTTTTCTGAGGCCCGAAACTTCGAGCACCGGAGGAATGCTCTCAGTCATCCCTAATTTTGCTTACCCAGATCAGCCATTTCCTTCTTTTTTGCCCAGAAAGTATCAATGTTTGATTGGTCGACCACCAGGAATGGCAATTCAAAATACTTGGTAGGTGCAGGGTTTCCTTCGTGTATTGATTTGAGCATTTTAATGGATTCATATCCATACTCCCAAGGCTGCTGACTTATGGTTCCATGGGCATGGCCTTCTGCAATTGCCTGGAGCAACGCATCCTGCTCGTCAAAGCCACAGACCTTTATTTGGCCAAGTTTGTTTGCTTCCTTAATCGCATCGATGCAGGCGGGCGGGTTGTAGGCAAATAACCCAACCATACATTTTAAATCTTTGTATTTGGTCATCGAATCTTCGGCATTGCTTTTGGCTTTAGCTTTGTCGAAATTATCCGTCCTTGTGTCCAAAATTGTATAGGGGGAAGACTCGCTGCTTAAGTTGGCCGCATCCACGGGGTCAAACTTAACCTGATCAAGTTCCTGCATCGGGCGGTTTAATAACTCATCAATCACCCCTTGCCTGCGCTGTCGTGCATTGAGTTGCTCAAGACGGCCAACAAAGATCATTACCTCGCCTCCTTCTGGGATGGCTGCTTTTACAAGCCCTCCAAGTGCCCGGCCAGCTTTATAATTATTTGTGCCAATGTAACATAAGCGGTCGCTTTTAGGAGCATCCGCATCCTGAGTGATTAAAATTGTATTGGCCGCCACTTCATTGAGAAAGGGTGTTTGGTTATCAGCATCAATCGGACTGACTGCCACCCCATCGATTCCCTTGGCCAAAAGTGCCTCCATCATTCTCTTTTGGTCGACCACACCCTTTGGTGGCATTAAGACCTCGCAACGAACCCCAAACTCTTTTTCTGCTATCCGTACCCCAGCGGCACACAAATCCCAAAAAGGATCAATTCCGTTGGTTACATAGGCAAAGGTCGGGGCATCTGGGCCGTCTGCCTCATTCGAATGGTTTCCTCCCCCACATCCAGTAAAAAAGGAAAGGGAAATACTAACGATAGGGAGTAATAGGGCTTTTTTCATAATCATTAAAATTTGGTGTGACTGGGTGTAAATAAATGGAAGTGTTACCACGGTGTACGGCCACCATTGACACAGAGGGTTTGACCGGTGATAAACCCTGCCTCATCAGAGGCAAAAAACCTGACCGCAGACCCAACATCTTCCGCAGTTCCCCACCTCCCCATAGGAATGGTGTTTAAATAAGCATCCTTATCCTCCTGGGGATCATTGATATGACGGTCAGTAGGAATCCATCCAGGAGCAACAGTGTTGACAGTAATTCCTGTGGATGCCAATTCTACCGCCAAACTACGGCTCCACCCAATTTGTCCTCCCTTGGCTGCGACATAGGCGGTAAATTGGGGAACGGATGCATGAAAGACTTCGCTGGTAATGTTAATGATTCGACCCCATTTTCTTTTCTTCATCCCAGGCAGTGCTGACTGAGCCAGCAAAAACGGGCTTAGAACAAAAAAATTGTACATTTCCCGGTAAAAATCGACATCGTATTCTTCAATCGGTTTTTGGGGCTGTGGACCCGTCGCATTGGGCACAAGAATATCCACGGATCCCCACTTTTCCTCAACTGCTTCAACCATTGCAGAGACTTGGGATGGGTCGGTCACATCTGCCCGGATTAGCATAACATGAGCACCCTTAGCCTGTAATGTTTCCCGGGCTTTCTCTGCCACTTCCCGGTTGCCGTAATAGTTTAAAGCTATTTTTGAACCACCATCAGCCAGGCACTCCCCTATTCCCAGGCCCAACCCCCGGGTGCTTCCCGTGATTAATGAAACTTTATTTTCCAATGAATATGACATTATGAAAGTTTATTAGGATGAATAATTTGATATTTCAAATAGATTCCATATATCAAAATTATTAGGTATCACCAAGATATGGATAGGCGGGAAGACCCTGCACCTCTAATCCATCGACCACAAACACAGAACCTGCATCGGGCTCTTTCAAAGTTTTATGAACGCCTGTGGTCACAAACAGCCGGTCAAAATGATCTCCCCCAAAGGTACAAGCAGTTGTTTCCACGCAGGGGAAATCAATTTTTCGGATAAGTTTACCATCCTCTGGGTTAAGACAAAGCACGGCACCGCCATGACACATGGCCACCCAAAGCAAACCCTCTGAATCGATCGTCATTCCGTCGGGGGACCCCTGAACGCCGAAACCTGTAAAATCAACTGCTACACGAGCATTCGAAATATCTCCACTCGAGCGTACATAATCATAAGCCATCACTTTTTGGCTGGGAGTATCGATGTAATACATAGTTTGTTGAGCCTCATCCCAGCAGATACCATTGGAATTGGTCACACCTGGTATTTTCACACTGATTCCCCCATCGGTATCCAACTGATAAAGATTGGCATCTCCCTGTTTCTTAACTGTGCTGATGGTGCCGGCCCAAAATCTACCAGCAGGATCGCATTTTCCATCATTGAATCGATTGTCGGGCCTTTTATCTGCTTCTGGATCTGCAAGGATTGATTTTTGTCCTGTGAGAGGGTTCAGTCGATAGATTCCAGAATCTCCTGCACAGATAAGATCCTCTGATAAAGATGGCACCACGGTCCCAATTCTTTCACCCACATCCCAGGAATGTTCCTCCCCAGTATTGGGGTTTAGCTTTATCAGGGCATGTCCTTCAATATCGACATAATAAAGATGGTTCCCCCAATAGATGGGTCCTTCTCCCCATTTTGATAGGCGGTTTCCAACTGTCTTAAGAGTAATTTGGCTCATCGGTTTTTTATTTTTTAAATATGCAAAACTACTCAAGAGTTTGATCGATGCTTTGTCAGTATCATTGTAGGAGCTCTTGTTTGGTTTGTGGCTGCATTTTATTTTAAATCTATAATGAATCTTCGCTGCTCGGGATGTGGAAGGTATGTTCCATCAAAACCTACAGCACTTTTTAAGTATAAATATTTTCAGGTTTTCTGGGAATACACACCCTTGACCGAACCTTACCAATTATTGTCTTTTTTCCACAATTACTGAAACCGGATCCATGTGGATGATCTGGTGGAACAACACTCACTGGGCCAGCTGAAAAAGTTTCTCAGGGTTGCAAAAGACCTGTTCCAAATTTGTTTTTAATAGAGCTGGGGAAAGCAAAGGAAATGGAAAGGCGATTTCCCCGCCAATTAGATTAGGAAACTTTTTCTAATTCGTAAGAGTCTTTGGTATCTTTGATCAACCATCCGGATTTTTTTATTTCATCCCGTAGACGATCGGCTTCCGCCCAATTTTTGGAAGATTTCGCTTCCCACCTGAGATCAGCCAATGAAACCACTTCTTTTGGCACTTCCTCTGGTTTACGCTCAGTAAAGCTGAATCCAAAAAGGTGTAAAACCGCAGCAAACCCGGATTGAAGCTCTATCATTTCCTGGCCGGTTCGATCAATCTGCCCTTGAGACAGAGACTCGGAAATTTCTTTGATTAGCCCAAACAATTTACCCAGTGCATCCGCGGTATTGAGGTCGTTCAGTATGGCTTTTTGCACCTCGGTAAACGGGCCGAAACTTGCAGATTCAGCCGAGTAACACCGCTCGCTTGGACACTCGATTCTTTTGGAAAATTCACGCAGTTTCTTTAACGCTTTTTGAGCAGCCTTGAGGGAATCAAATGTGAAATTGAGAGGCTGCCGATAACTCCCCGAGAGAAGGACATATCGCACCGTCTGAGCATCATACCCTTTCTCCTGCAAATCCGCCAATGTATAGAGATTTCCGAGAGACTTGCTCATCTTTGTGCCCTCCACCATGAGATGGGCAATGTGGAACCAATGACGGGCAAAAGTTTTATGAGTAACCGCTTCCACCTGAGCGATCTCATTTTCATGGTGAGGGAAAACCAGGTCAACCCCTCCGGAATGCAGGTCAAAACTTTCCCCAAGGTGTTTCATACAAATGGCACTGCACTCGATATGCCATCCCGGCCTGCCCTCTCCCCACGGGGATGACCAGTAATTATCCCCGTCCTCCGGTCGTCGTGCTTTCCAAAGGGCAAAATCGGCAGCTGAGTCCCGGTCGTATTCATCGGAAGTTTCCCTTTGTGCAGAAGAAGTAGTAATTTCACGATCCGCGAGCCTCGATAACGCACCGTACTCCGGAAAAGCATCTACCTTAAAATAAACTGAGCCATCCGGCCCCTGGTAAGCTTTTCCCGCATCGATCAACCGTTGAATCAATTCGATCTGCTCGGGCACATGGCCCACCGCGGAGGGTTGGGCATGGGGAGGCAACAAATTCAAAGACTTACAGTCCTTTTCAAAATATTTTGTCCATCGATCCGTAAACTCAGCTAGGCTTACCCCTTGTGCCTGAGACTCACGAATCGTTTTATCGTCCACATCGGTTAGGTTTCTTACGTGGTAGGTCTTATATCCGCTCGTCTCTAAGGTTCGCCTGAATACATCCTGTAAAACAAAGGTTCTAAAGTTTCCCACATGTGCAGGACCATAAACTGTCGGCCCACAGCAATAAAAGCGTACCGAATCTCCGTTCATTCCGTAAACCTCCTGTACCTCCCGGGTCAGGGTATCGTACAACCTAAGGGCCATGTCTGCTTGGTGAATGAAAGTTTACCCTTCGGTAATTTGGATTGGTTTAATATCCCATTTGGGATTTTGCCCAAGAAAACGGCATGGGTTGTTGTGAAAAATTTCCACTGCCTCTTGTAAACTGTGACCTCTCTTGCGGAAATCGACAATGCACTCCTGTAAGGTGAAAGGGTCGCTTGGCCCCCAGTCTGCGGAGGAATTGACCAATAAGCGCTCCCTGGAGTACTTCTCCAGAATGTCGACCGCCCGACGCGGGCTGCACTTGGTTACAGGATAAAGTGTCATCCCCGCCCAGTATCCCGCATCCAATACCCATTCGATTGTTTGCTCTTCCACATGGTCAATCCATATCCGGTCTGGGTTTACATCCATACCTGCCAGCACCTCCAACACCGTTTTTGTGCCATGTGCTTTATCAGATAAATGAGGGGTGTGAATGAGCACCAACTGATCGTGCTTCATTGCCAAGTCGACATGGGCTTCCAACCCAGCAATTTCATTTGCTGTGGATTTATGCAGACCCGTCTCCCCAACTCCGAGGCAGTTTGGTTTATCAAGGAATTCAGGCATTTGGCTAAGAACTTCGTTGGTGAGCTCCACATTTTCTGCTTCCTTGGGATTCACCGCCACCCAGCAAAAATGCCGAATCCCAAACTCGGCCGCACGGGTCGGTTCAAATTCGGATATCTGGGCAAAGTAATCGAGAAAGGTCTCTGGGTGTCTGCGATCAAAACCTGCCCAAAAGGCAGGTTCACAAACCGCTACCACACCCGACATCGCCATACGCTCATAGTCCTGAGCAGTGCGGGCAATCGCGTGATAATGAGGCTGAATGATTTGCATGAGGAAATTAGTTTACCAAAGAGAACTGTTCGAGCAATTGCTCCGTCCGGTTGGCTTTGGGGTGATCACTTTGTGAAAGGGTATGCATCGCATTTCTCAAAGCATCCACCCTTATATCGTTGTCCGTCTTTTCTCCGGACCGTTTGACCGCTTCATCATAACGATCAAGCAAAGCGGCTACTTCCAGTAAATCACGGCGGGCTTCCAAATAATAGGTGTCCAGTGTTTGTTTCGGAGAGAGCATAAGGCTTTTAGTTAAGGGTTATAAATGAATAAATAAACAAGGAGGATTCAACTTGAAGGAACCAAGGATGAATGATGGTGCAGAATTTTTGGATCCCCCGTCTCATCCACCAAAAAAGAGTACCTTGCGGGAAATTCTTGGCGGCTGGGACCCTCCCCGTGAAAAAATGTGTAGGTTCCTGTAAAAAGGGCTATCTTGTTACCAAGCTCCTGCCTTCTGGCTCCTTCAGAATCAAATGAAACTCCAGCTCCGGGGCGTGAAGTGAAGCCACTAAAATAATCGCGGATTCCTTTCTCATCATCGACTGGCAAGGTAGAAAAAGTAGCCAGCAAACGGGCACTTTTGGCATAAAGGGCACAGACATCATCCACCTTGCCTGCGTTCACAAACTCATTCCAAATTTCAGGTAATAATTTCATCTCTTTAAATAAGCGACTCCACGATATGAAAATGCCTACTTACAGACAATCACATATGGAAATTGAGAATGAAATTATTCTTTGAGCCCGAATGCCTTTTCCCAGACATCAGGCTTAAATCCCTGGAGCACGATCTCTTCTCCAATCAGCACAGGTCTCTTAATTAGGTTTCCATTTGCATGCAAAAGACCCAGTGCTTTCTCTTCGGTTAAATGGGGCAAGCTGTCTTTAATTTTCATATTTCGATAATCCAAACCAGAAGTATTGAACAACTTTTTTACATTCCCGCCATGGTGGTGTAATAATTGTTCCAGTTCTTTTTTCTGCGGAGGTTGTTTACGGATTGCTATTCTCTCATAAACAATTCCTTTTGCTTCCATCCACTTCCTGGCATTTACACAAGTTGAACATTTTTCGTATTCGTAAAATTTGAATTTCATTGTTTATAAAATAGTGATCTTAAGACTGAATTTATATTTAACAACCTTCCCCATGTTTTCATGAAGTCAATACTGCATCAGTCAAAAGTTCTTGTAACCAGCTTGCTCGCACTGACCGCTTGCGAACCGTCTTCTCCCCCTGCTCTTTCCACTCCAACACAGTCATCCACTATGCAAGTTTTGCAAAAAACCTTAGACAACGGATTAACCGTTTACCTTAGCCCTAATGCTGAAGAACCCAGATTTCATGCCGAAATAGTAACCAGGGCAGGAAGCAAGCACGATCCTTCCACCAACACCGGCTTAGCTCATTATTTGGAGCACCTACTTTTTAAAGGAACCCAATCTTTTGGAACTGAGGATTACAACGCTGAAGCTCCCCTGCTTACCAAAATCAGTGACCTCTATGAAAAAAGAGCTGCGGAACAAAATGAATCCAAAAGAAGAGAAATTTACCAGGAAATAAACGATCTTTCCATCGAAGCCTCTTCCTTTGCGATACCAAATGAGATGGACCGGGCATACAGCGATATGGGCGCAAAAGGATTAAATGCTCACACCTGGCATGAAGAGACTGTATACAAAGTAAATTTGCCCGCCAATCGCCTTGAGCATTGGGCCAAAATGGAAAGCGAACGCTTTGCCCAGCCCGTTTTTCGTCTTTTTCACACTGAACTAGAAACCGTTTATGAAGAAAAAAACCGGGCGATTGATAATAAGCACCGTCTCATCTATCGTGCGGTCAACAATCTCCTTTTTAAAGTCCATCCTTATGGCCAGCAATCTACGCTCGGTACAGTGGAACACCTCAAAAACCCATCCATCTATGCCATCGAGGATTTTTATGCCACTCACTATGTTCCTGAAAATATGGCCATCTGTTTATCCGGGGATTTAGATCCGGATCAAACTTTTGAAATCATCGAGAAATATTTTTCGGCGTGGAAGAACCCCTCTTCTTTGCGTCCCGAACCGAAATGGGAAGAATTACCCCTCAAGGGCCGTGAATTTGTACAGGTAGAATATCTGGGAGAAGAGCAGGTTGTCATTGCGTTTCGTACGGCCCCCCGACACCACCAAGATTACCCTGCCCTTCGCCTGATCGATATGATTCTCGATAATTCAGTGGCCGGCCTGATCAACCTTGACCTGGTGGATAAGCAAAAAGTTAGATCCGCTGGTTGTTACCCTCAAAACATGAATGATTATGGGGCTCACTTCCTTTATGGAGTTCCCAAAAAAGATCAATCATTGAAAGAAGTGGAAGAGCTCTTGCTCAAGCAAATTGAACGGATTAAAAACGGAGACTTTGATCCTTGGATTCTCAACGCGGTGATCAATGACTTTAAAAAGCGGCAAAAGGAAAATTATGAGAGAAATGATAAGCGTGTGGAACTCCTCAGGGACACCTTCCTCGCTTTTGTGGACTGGGATGTAACTCGTAATGAAATCGCTGAATTGGAAAAGGTAACCAAGGAGGATGTCTCACGAATTGCTCAAAAATATTACGGTCAGGATTATGTGGTAGGGTTCCGAATTGATGCCCAGCACGACCTCCCCTCCATCGAGAAGCCACCCATTGACCCCCTATCCATTGATCCCAATAAAGAATCTGCTTTCATGCAGGAGATCAAAGAATTACCATTTGATCCTTTGCAGCCCAAATTCCTTGAGGAAAAGAAGGACTTTTCTCTCCATAATATTTCTCCTGGAGTGCGGCTAATCCACGCGTTTAATCCGCTCAACGACTTGTTCAACCTCGAGGTTCGAATGGAAATGGGCTTTGATCACCAGCCTCTTCTTTCTTTTGCCAAAAGAATGCTGGATCGTGCAGGTGCAGGACCGATGGATTCCGAACAACTGAAAGTTGAGTGGTACCGCTTGGGTACCGACTTTGCTTTTGGGATTCAGGAACATTTTTCTAACTTTTCCATCAATGGATTAGACGAATATTTTGAGTCTTCCCTTCAGTTGACTGAAGATCACCTTCTTCACCCCAACTCAACGGATGAAATATGGAACCAGACAAAAAGTATCATTCTTTCGGAACGGGATGATGAGCAAAAAGACCCCAACTCTCTTACCCATGCCTTGGCTCACTTTCACCGGTACAGTGAAAACTCACGCTATTTAAAAAGGTCTTCAGATGATGAACTCCATCAATCCACTGTCTCCGCCCTTACGGAGGTTCTTAAGCAAGCCGTTTGCTCCCCTCGTACTGTTCTCTATTTCGGCCCAAGACCACCCAAAGATATTGTATCCATGCTCCAAGGTTCATTTATCGGCAAAGAGCCCAAGCATCACCCAGAAGCGATCGAGCCAGATCGCTCGATTAACCCTCCCGGCAACCAAGTGTACTTTTTGCACAAGGAGATGGCACAGGCTCAAGTAAGGCTGGAGTTTTCTTCAGGCTTGCTTGATGAATCCATCACTCCCTCGGTTCAGTTATTTAATGAATATTTTGGAGGAGGTATGGCGGGGTTGGTTTTTCAGGAACTACGGGAAGCAAGAGCCCTGGCTTACTCTGCCTGGGCTAGGTTCTTTACCCCTTCGAGGCAGAATGAAGAAAATGTTCTCGTCGGATCTATCGGTTGCCAAGCAGATAAAACACTGGATGCTGTTCATGCGTTTATCGCCCTCTTAAAGGACATGCCCCTGAGCCAGAATCGATGGTCTTCTGCTCAAACATCGCTGCTTAGTACCTACCGAACCAATCCTGTCGCATCCCGGGCCATACCAGGGTTTGTTTATGATGTAGATGGGATGGGCCTTGAGATGGACCCTCGGGAAACGCGTTACCAAAAATTACAATCTTTGGGAATTAAAGATTTTGAAAATTTTTATTCCGAAAAGATTAAGCCGAGACCTATTCTTTTCTCCATTGTGGGTGACTCCACTAAAATTGATCTTACTAAACTCGAAAAATTGGGCACTCTGACCAAGGTAGAGGCTAAAGATTTATTTCGTAGGTAGTCGCCTTACTGGGCTCCCCTCGGTTGATCAGGAAGCTTTCCGTCGGTTGGAGGAAACATATCAGTGGCGTCCTTTTCGGGCGAAGCCTGAACAGGTTGATCAGATACATTGGAGCTTTGGGGGTGGCCGTTATCATCGATCACGGGAAGATCTAATACTTTGCGGAAGAAATTAAAAACTTTGCCACATTCAGTCTTTTTCTGATCAGGGGTGTTTAATTTTAGAATTAATTTTTCACTTTTTCCAGTAGCCAGATCGGTCATGAAGCAATTGCAACTAGATTGGCTATTCGCACCAGTGGGAAATTCAGTTACATCAATCATTCCTAAAGGTTGGCTCACATTCTCCTGGTCGATGAGTTCCATCCTCAGAGATACCCGGTTTTTTTCAAAGTTAAACATCCTTAGGGTATTTACTCTTTTCTGATCCTCCTGCTTTAGTATGGAGACCATACCAGTACGCAAAGAGTTTACTATTTCAACTGCACGATTCATGGGGTCAGTAAATCATTATAATTATCCTCAATGTAGCAATCGAATTTTCGGAAGCAAAATTATGAAAATCTTGGAAAGATTTCATTATAGTCTAGTCACAAAGTTTTATCTCATTCATAAATGAGGTTTTATTTTTTTGATGCCCACTAAAAATAATGAACCGTACCGTACGATTAAAGAGTACCGCTTGACTTTTAGAATTGATAACCGTGCATCGGCTTCCCAGAGGCATTTTTTAGCTTATGATGCCAGAGAAGCCCTCTCTATTTTTGCTAATATCATTTTAAAGTCACTCTTTGAGCGGTCCATGTACCATGGCAAGAAACCTTTATTAACCGAAGCATTCATTAAGAAACACGATGAATCTTTTTCGAAAGATAAAATCAAAAACACCACCAGTACTACTGAAACCAGTAACCATGATTTCTCTACCCAAAAGCTAGTTGATGAGTTTATGGAAAGGGTCGAACTGCTCAAAATTGAGGAATACAACCGTTGGGCATCCCGTTGGTATCCGCTCAAATTACCTCTTGAAGAAGTTACTCAAGAGGAGAGCTAAAACATGTCCACATGCTTACAAGATTCAGAAATACAAGTAAGTTATATCGTAATTGACGCTGTTTCTTCTCTATAATATAAATATTCGCTTGCTTGCGGGTCGGTAGCTCAATCGGTAGAGCAGTGGCCTTTTAAGCCATTGGTTCCGGGTTCGAGTCCCGGCCGGCCTACCAAGCGGATATTTTCCCACCCCAAGCAAGATTAAGAATTACTTAAATATTTGGAAGTAATTGTCCTGACTTTTTGCCAGTCTACTTTACCACTCCCAAGTGTGGGAATAGATGGAACAGTCAGGTAGTCTTTGGGAATCCATAAATTTGGCAATCCTTTGTCCCGGAGCCTCTGGATAACATCACGGTGGTTCATATCCAAGGTGCACAACACCATTAGCCTCTCCCCCTTTTTCTCATCCCGTGCTGCCGATACAACCAAGCTTACCTCTACACCCATGCTTTTATTGAGCACATCCAGAATTTCCTCCTCTATTTTGGCATGGGGAACCATTTCCCCTCCGATCTTGGAAAACCTCGATACCCTACCCTCAATCCAAAGAAAGCCATCCCTGTCCACCCTACCCAAATCACCTGTACGGAACCATCCATCAGGGGAGAGAACCCGATTGGATAAATCAACATCCTTCCAATATCCCTGAAAAACATTGGGTCCCCTAAAACAGAGGACTCCTCCAGTGTCTAAAGTGGTTTCATGCCCATCATCTGGATCCAATACCCTACATTCGATACCATCCAGCAACCGGCCAACAGATCCTTTTCTTTTTTGATTACCTGGCAAATTAAATGAAATTGCAGGGGAAGTCTCGGTCAGTCCATAACCCTCAAGAAATTGGCAACCAACTTCCTTTTCCCATTGATCGGACAAAGATATGGGGCTTTTTTCTGCCCCAGACACCACATATTTCACGCTTTGCAGATCATCCTTTTTCGCGGATTTTAAATAGCCTCGCAAAAATGTGGGAGTGCCCAAAAGAACCTCAACTTTTTGTTCCCTTACCGCTCTGACACTTAGCTTACTATCCAGGGGGCTGGGAGTACAAACGAGCACCAAACCACGCAAAGTGGAAAAGATCATACCCAAAGAAAGCCCAAAACTGTGAAACAGGGGAAGGTTAAGGAGGACCCTCGTATTCTGCTCAAAGAGCTGCAAAGCAAACATTTGTTTACAGTTTGCTCGTATATTGGAGTGGCTCAAAGGTACGCCTTTAGGCTTCCCGGAACTTCCGCTGGTAAAAAGCATAAGTGCGGTTTCGGAGCCTCCACTTCTTGGCACATTAAAATGAGAGCGTACCCATTTAGGCAGCAACAGCACCCAAACATAGGTTACTAAAATAAGTCCCCGTTTCGACCGAAATTTTTTCAGAATCTCATCGATCATTATCCCCTTGTCCGACCAGGGAAATTCAGGAAATTTTTTCTTCATCTGAGAAGCCGTGATCAAAGTTTGTAAACCGATACGATCGATAATCTCTTGGTTGATCTCTTTCCCCAAAGTGAAATTAAGATTAACGGGCACACGACCACTCAAAAATAATGCGATATTGGCCAAAACCCCACCCAATCCAGTGGGCAGAACCACCCCTACAAATTTCTCGCTCCCCAGTCTTTTATTCAAGTATGAGCACAGAAGCAGGGAAAGGCTCAGGGTGATTCCGCGGCTGAACTTCTTGGTTTGGGGCAGACCATAATCGCAAATAAATTCCCTAAATGGAGATTTTCTTAGGGAATCAAAAAGGTTACTCCCCAAATGGCTATGTTGTGGAAAGGGCACAAGAAAACTCTAGGACAAAGGAATTGGAATTGCCAACCAGATTGAGGGTGAGAGGCAGTTTCTTATCGAGGAAAAGGCTTGGTAACTATCCCTTGCACCCTTCTGCTCGAAGTACTATTTATAAACGAGCATCAATTTTTTTATAAATATGGGAGAGAATAATATTTTGATTTACGATACTACCCTTCGGGATGGTTCTCAGGCCGAGGGCGTATCGTTCACGGTCGCATCCAAACTCAGGGTTGCGCAAAAGCTCGATCAGTTTGGTGTCGATTACATTGAGGGCGGATGGCCTGGGAGCAACCCTCGAGACATGGCTTTTTTTGAACAAGCTGTAGACTTAACCCTCTCCCATGCTAAGATTGCTGCTTTTGGCTCTACCCGCCGGGCCAACACCCCAGTGGAAGAGGATGCTCAGGTTAAGTTGCTTCTGGATGCAAACACTCCAGTTGTTACCATTTTTGGGAAATCGTGGCTTTTGCATGTGACCGATGTGTTGAGGACGACTCCCGAAGAAAACCTGCAAATGATTGAGGACACAGTACGGTTCCTCAAAGAGATGGGCAAAGAAGTGGTCTATGATGCGGAACATTTTTTTGATGGATTTCAGGATAACCAGGACTATGCCATGTCCACCCTCGAAGCAGCTGCTCGTGGAGGTGCAGACTTTCTCACCCTTTGCGAAACCAATGGCGGACAATTGGTTACTCCATTTCATCATGCAACCAAAACGGTGGTCGAGCATTTTCCTGAATCCAAAATTGGGGTGCATTGCCACAATGATGCCGGAGTAGGTGTCGCGGTAAGCCTAACCGGCGTGGAAGCAGGAGCGGTGATGATCCAGGGCACAATGAATGGCTATGGCGAAAGGAATGGCAATGCCAACCTCACCACCATCATTCCCAACCTGGAACTGAAAATGAATAGGAATACCCATTGTGGGCAAAACCTATCCAAGCTCAGAGACCTTTCCCTGTTCATTGACGACTCCACCAACCTAAGGCCAGATATTCGTGCCCCTTATGTGGGTGCAGCTTCCTTTGCTCACAAAGGAGGAGTTCATGCAGATGCGGCTTCCAAATCTACCCGCAGTTACGAACATATTGACCCTGCCACCGTGGGCAACCGTACCCGTGTGCTGGTGTCGGATATGTCTGGACGAAGCAGCATCATGCTCAAAGCCAAAGAAATGGGCATGGAAGTAGATGGAAGATCTCCAGAAATGAAATCGTTTTTGGAAGAGCTGAAAGCTCTCGAATTTCGTGGATATGAATTCGAATCGGCCGATGCTTCCTTTGATCTTCTTCTTCGCCGTTTCCTTCGCGGAGAGGATTTAGCCTTTGATATTCTTAAGTACCATGTGGGCGTGGAAGGCGTAAACCAGGACGATGATGTAACTTCGGAAGCATCAGTGAAACTTCGGATTAAAGATGAGGTTCATCATGTCGTTGCCGAAGGGAATGGGCCAGTTTCTGCACTTGATCATGCTCTTAGAAAAGCATTGGTGAAGGATTACCCTTACATTGCTGAGGTAAAACTAGTTGATTTCAAGGTTCGTATTCTTGAAAGCAACCAAGGCACCGATGCGATTACCCGGGTCCATGTGGAGTCCACCGATGGTATCTCGACCTGGGGCACCGTGGGTGTCAGTGATAATGTAATCACTGCAAGCTGGGAAGCCCTGGTTGATTCGGTTACCTACAAAATACTGCTCGAATCAGAATCTAAGTCATAGGCCACTACCCGTGGCCCAGTTGGTTTCCAAACGGAAGCGTTCGTGTTCCGAAACCATATTTCTACAGGAAGGCCCAAGTTGGCGGCCAAATGCCCCGGTCCAGAATCGTTCCCAAGGTAATGGGGGGCGTGGCATAGCAATTGATTTTTAAAATTCAAAACAGTCCCGGGCTGAATGATATTGACCCTGTGATCCTGGCAAACCTGATTTGCCTTAAACATTTCCAAGACTTTTGAGTCTGCTTCACCAAAAGAAAAAAATACTTTCCGATCTGATTGCTCCCCCAGCCATTGATAGGCTCGGGAAATAAAATTTTCCAAGGGTAAATTTTTGCAGGATGCACCGCTACCTGGATGGACCCATAGTGTATCATTTTCACTTTTAAAATAATTTCCCAAAATTGGATCTGTCTTATAATTTGGAGCTAAATCCCAGCCTAATTTCTCAGAAGCCTGTACGAGAAAGCTCCCGCCTTCCACTGGGCGGGGGTTCAGCCCCACGGCTTTGTTCGCACCCGCTTCGAGCATTTCCTCAGACCACTTTTGGTCCGTCCAAAAACTTACCACCATGGCATCCTTAATTTTGGGCGGTGCAGATCCATTCAGTTCATCGATCTCTCTTTTTTCCAACCAGTTCCAATCCTGACCTAATAATTTTAAATAGCTCCCTCTGGCATAAAGCCTTACCCGGTTGCCGCGTTCATGGGCTAGTTTGATCAGGGGGAGGGTTAGGATAAAGTCACCCAAGCCCCCACCTCGCAAAAAAACGATTTCAGGATTCATTTGGGTAACCCTCGTTTGCTTTGATAATTAAAAACGCTCGCTGGCTGCTATTTTAATTTTTGCTCCATAAAAGAACGAACCTCCGCTGGGTCAACGCTCACATTATATTTTTTGGGAGTACAATTTAGCAAGGCGTCCAAAGTAGGAGAAGTGGGTCTTCTTAAACCGGCTTGCTCAAAAACCTGAGGAAATTTCGCAGGATGTGCGGTCGCAAGAATTACTGCCTTTTGGTCATGGGCAAGGTTTTTAAAGGCACAGGCTGTGTGTGGGTCGACCAGGTAGTCGTGTTCTGTCCAAATCTTTTTGATCAATTGGGGAATTTCTTCATCTGTGGTCGATGAACTTGAAAATCCGGGAATAGAAAATTTCTCAAATGAATACCTTCCTTCGGAGCGAAATTTGGACATCACCTCATTGACATGCTCTGAATTTCCACCAAGAAAATAAAAGAGCAGACGCTCAAAATTTGACGCCACCTGAATATCCATAGAGGGGGCGAGACTGGGAGAAACTTTGTCCAATGAATATTTCCCTGAGTCAAACAAGCGGTGCAGGACATCGTTCTGATTGGTTGCCACCCGAAAACCTCCCATCTTGATCCCCATTTTGGTAAGCAACCATCCCGCGAATACATTTCCGAAATTACCCGTTGGTACAACAAACTGAGTATCTTCCCGATCACATGGAGCAAGCCTTAGCCAGGCATAAAGATAATAAACTGACTGTGCCAATATCCTGGCCAAATTGATTGAGTTTACCGCAGAAAGTCCTATCGATTCCCGAAAAGAGAGATCACCAAACAAATCCTTTACTGTTTTTTGGGCGTCATCAAAAGTCCCTTCTATCGCCAGAGGAAAGACATTGTCGGCCCCAGTACAAGTCATCTGTCTTTCCTGTAGCGGAGAGACTTTACCATTTGGATAAAGGATAAATACGGTTACTCCAGACTTTCCAAGCAACCCGGAAATTGCCGCAGCTCCCGTATCCCCAGATGTTGCGCCAAGAATACAAAGTGCTTTACCAGTCCTTTTGATTTGCAACTCATAGAAATTGCCTAGGAGCTGCAAAGCGAAGTCCTTGAAAGCTAAAGTGGGCCCGTGAAAAAGCTCCAAGACCTGCCACCGATCATTGAGACGTACCAGCGGTGCGATCTCCGGATGAGAAAACCCTGAATAAGCAGAATGGATGGCATCATGTAAGTCCGCATCCTTTAAATCCGTGGCAAAGTACTTAAAAAATTCATGGCAAAGATCCGGATAAGAAAGGGCAGACCAACTGCCTATCTTGTCTGAAAGATCAGGATAACTTTCAGGAAGGTATAACCCGCCATCCGGTGCGAGACCCTGAGAAACCGCATCGCAAAAACCTACTGGTTCTGCACCTCCACGCGTACTGAGGTACTGCATTGCAAAAGAAGCTCGTCTTTACTTACCGAGACCAAACGCCTGATGAGCAACCCGAGTGGCATCATCGCCACTATCCGGTTCCACTGCTACAGAAATCTTGATCTCGGATGTACTAATCATGAGCATATTGATGCCTGCATTGGCAAGGGCATCAAAGAAAGTGGCTGCCACACCAGAGTGTGAGCGCATACCTACACCCACCACAGATACCTTGATTATATTGGTGCTTTTACCAAGCTTGCCACCATTGCCATCAGCAAAATGCTCCCTCAGTGCTTTTTCCGCACGAAATGCATCCTCGGTTGGTACAGTGAAGGAAAGATTGGCCAAACCTTGGCGGCCGACATTTTGAATGATCATATCAACCACCACGCCTGCTTCGGCCATAACCTTAAAAACAGCAGCAGCAGCACCAGGGCGATCGGGTAGCTCTGTGACACTAATACGGACTTGGTTTTTGTCTGTGGCTACGCCGCTTACGAGCATATCCTCTAACGATTTTACTTTCTTTTTTACCATGGTACCTGATTTCTTGGAAAAACTTGATCGAACTTCGAAGGGTATATTGTGCTTCTGTGCAAATTCGACCGCACGGGTTTGCATTACTTTGGAACCACTACTCGCCAGTTCCAACATTTCTTCATAATTAATCTCAGGAATTTTTCTGGCATCCGGAACAATTCTTGGATCTGCCGTATAAACTCCTTCAACATCGGTGTAAATCTGGCAGGCTTTCGCATTTAATGAACCAGCCAGGGCAATTGCACTGAGGTCGGATCCGCCACGGCCAAAAGTAGTGACATCGCCCTTTTCATTCACTCCCTGAAATCCGGCAACAACCACAACATTTCCCGCACGTAACTGTTTGCGCAAGTCTCCCCCGGTTACCTCCCGAATACGGGCTTTGGCGTGTAAGCCTTCGGTAATAATTCCTACCTGCCACCCCGTTCTGGAAATCGCCGGGACTTTGATTGCATGCAAAGCCATACAAAGCAAGGCGATGGTTTCCTGCTCCCCGCAGGTCATGAGCATATCAAGTTCCCTTTCGGATGGGCTCTTTTGGATTGCCTTGGCCCGCTCAATTAATTGGTTTGTCACACCTGCCCGGGCCGAGACCACCACTAATACACCAAAACCGGCATCCACGGTCGATTTTACCCGACGGGCAACTTTTTTTATCCGGTCAACATCTGCAACCGATGTACCGCCATACTTTTGTACCACCACATTCATTTTTACGATATAATGTTGGGATCAAACATTCGGAAAAGTACAGGCTCCTCCATTACCCCAGGGAGACTTTTTAAATTGGCCACAGCCTCAGAAATGGAGTGCTCGTTTGTTTGGTGGGTCGTGAGAATTAAACTTGCGGGCTCGTTGTTCTCGTGAGGGGTTTGTGAAACGGTGGCTAAACTGATACCCAGTTCTGCCATAGATTCCGCAACTTTTGCTAATTGGCCCGGCCGATCATCGACCAGTAAGCGTAAATAAAAACGACCGTGGATTTCCTTTGGAGAGGCAGGAGAACATTGGCTTGGAGAAACATGTAACAACTTGGGCATCGATGTAATTTCCCGGATATTTTTCACCACATCCACCAGGTCAGAGATCACTGAACTTGCAGTAGGATCCTGTCCTGCACCCCGACCCGTTAAAACAACCGTGCCCACGACCGTACCATTTAAACATACACCATTGTGCACTCCATCCGTTCTTGCAATTGTCTCCTCCACTGGAATCAGTGCTGGATGAACAGCTACAGCTACATGGTTATTGGTAAAATCTCTGCGGATCACCCCGATCAATTTAATTCTGCAACCGAGGTCTTCGGCTGCCTTTAAGTCCTCATTGGAAATTCGGCGGATTCCCTCAACAGTCACCTCATCAAGGTTTACCCAGATCCCATGGGCCAGGTAAGCAAGAATAACTGCTTTGTGGGCAGCATCGACCCCATCGAGGTCCAGTGCTTCATCGGCTTCCACATACCCAAGATTGCGGGCATCGCCCAGAACATCATTAAAGCTGGCACCTTCCTTTTCCATACGGGTGAGGATATAGTTCGAAGTGCCATTAAGAATGCCATAAATAAGAGGGTAATCGTTTGAAACCAAGCTCTCCCGCAGGACTTTTATTATCGGTATTCCGCCAGCTACACTCGCTTCAAACCCATAACCCACACCTGCCTCTTCCGCGGCCTTAAAGAGTTCGTGGCCATGTTCACAAATCAAAGCCTTGTTTGCGGTAACCACAGATTTACCCTGAGCAAATGCACGCAAGGTCAGCTCTCTTGCCTCTTTTACTCCTCCGATTAATTCGCAGATCAAATCGATCTGAGGATCATCAACGATTGATTGGGAATCGGTGGTGAGCTGCTGGGAGTTCAGGCTTATGGACCTTTCCTTCTCAAGGGAACGGACAGATGCACGGGTCGGAACAAGTTCCACCCCTAAAATTTTGGGCCAAAAATCGGCGTTCTGAATCAAATGTTTCCATGTGCCCTGCCCCACTGTGCCGAACCCAAGGATACCAACGCGGATGGCTTGTATAGATTCCTGAGAATTGGGAGTCATGGTAAAAAGTGAATAGGGTTAGGATTTCTTTTCGAAACGATTTTCGGTGCCTGCACGAAGGCGGGCCAAATTGGACCGATGCCTCCACACGATCCAGCCCATGACCACAAAAGCTAAGATGGTCTGACCAACTCCTCCCTCCTCACTTGCAGAAAAAACGAGGGAGCAAACAGGCAGGCTTAGTCCAAAAGCAATCGAAGCAACCGCCACATATTTGGTAAGGTAAAAGGTAAGCAGCCATACAAACAATCCCACCAACAAGCAGGCAGGCATTAAAGCCAGTAGCCCACCCATGGCAGTGGCCACTCCCTTGCCTCCACGAAAACCAGTAAATATGGGATAGGTGTGACCAATTACTGCTGCGGGCAGCCCCCACAACCCAAGGGACAGGTCACCAGAAAAAGAAAACAGGGGTATCTGAAACCAACACACCGCCAGCACCCCCTTGAGGAAATCGAGCACAAATACGCCATACCCCATAGGCTTTCCCAGGTTTCTCAGAACATTGGTCGCACCAGGATTACCACTTCCAACAGAAAAAATATCCACTCCCGCACGCTTCGCAACGATCACCGCCCAAGGAATAGATCCGATTAAATATCCAATGATTAAGACTGCAATGATTTCAATTGGGAACATGGGATTTGTGAGAACCTGGGCTTGGCTAGTTTTGTCTCGATACGCGAGCTTCCTGAATGTCTGAATCAGCCACCAATTTTTGAATGACCTCCTCAGAGGGTTCATTGTCTAACTCCAGGATGGTTAGGGCAGATTCCGAACCTTCGGATCGGCTAAGAGACATGTTGGCAATATTCACCCCATATTCGCCGAGGATAGTGCCCACTTTTCCAACGATGCCAGGCTTGTCTAAATTGCGTACCACCAGCAAAGTGTCAACGGGGCGTGCCTCGATCGCCTCGCCATCGACTTCCACTATTCTCGGATCGGCATTTTTGCCAATGGTGGTGCCTCGGACGGATTGTTCTTTTCCATCCGCATCAATCGTTTTCACCTCAATCAATTCGTTGTAATCGACAGAAGAGGAGGAGGATGTTGTTTCTACCTTAATCCCCATCGCTTTGATTTTGTAAGGTGCATTGACATCGTTTACCCCATCATCCCCAGCAATGCCCTTGAGCCATCCTTTCTGGATAGCTCGGGTAAGAGGAATGGTATCAAATTCAACCACTCCGCCCCAGTAAGTAATATGAAGAGACTGAACAGTTTTTTTGCATGCCTGACGGGCAAAGGCACCCAAACGCATACACAGTTCCAGGTAGGGACTTAAAGTAACCAAATCTTTGGGGTCAATGGAGGGCATATTGATTGCATTGCGAATGCGCCCCCCCTGCAATACTTCTGCGATCGCTTCAGCAATCTCTACACCGACACTTTCCTGTGCTTCTTCCGTGGATGCACCCAAGTGAGGGGTAAGGTTTAAGTTTTCCAAAGAACGGAATTCATGATCTTCAGGCAAAGGTTCCTGTTCATAAACATCGAGGCCAGCAGCGGCAACTTTTCCACTTTTAAGTGCATCGACAAGAGCAGATTCTTTAATAATTCCGCCCCGGGCACAATTGAACACACGCACGCCATCCTTCATTTTGGCAAACGCCGCCTCGTCCACGATTCCTTTTGTTTCAGCAGTCATGGGCATATGAACGGTGAGGTAGTCTGCCCTGGAAAAAGCATCATCTAGGTCTACTTTCTCAACTTCCAACTCCTTGGCCCGCTCATCGGTAAGGTAAGGGTCGTAAGCGATCACAGTCATTTCAAATGCCTGGGCACGCTTGGCAACTTCAGCACCAATCCTGCCCATACCGAGAACTGCCAAAGTTTTGTTTCTCAGCTCAGATCCCTTTAAGAGCTTGCGCTCCCATTTTCCTTCCCGCATTCCGGTGGCACCGCGAACAATTGCACGGGTACCACAAAGCATGTGAGTAAAAGTTAATTCTGCTGTGGCTATGGTATTTCCACCAGGAGTGTTCATCACAATCACCCCACGTTCAGTGGCCCCTTCGATATCAATGTTGTCTACACCCACCCCTGCCCGGCCCACCGCTTTGAGTAAAGGAGCGGACTCCATCACTTCCCTGGTGACCCGTGTGTCACTTCGAACAATGATAGCGGAGGCATCCCGTGCATGTTCAATCACCTCTTCGGGAGATGAACCATAGGCTTCAACAACAGTAAACCCGTCCTGCTTTTTAAGAAATTCCACTCCGAGTGGAGAAATACGATCCGCGATAAGAATCTTCATAGGGTGGTAAATAATAAAGGGAAAAAAACAAACTAAGATATTCACGATATTTGGCAACGCGTAAAGAAAGGCTATGATTTCGGGCTTTCCCCTCACCCTTTTCAATGTCATCGTATTCTCCCCATGTTTGAGAATTTAACAGACAAATTAAGCAGTGTTCTCCGATCGATTGGAGGAAAAGGTAAACTCACTGAAGAAAATATTTCCGAAGCCCTCACAGAGGTGCGAAAAGCCCTTCTCTCAGCAGATGTTCACTTTCGGGTTGCCCGGGAATTTATTGATGAGGTTAAATCCGCCTGCCTGGGACAAGAGGTCTTAAAATCCGTCTCCCCTGGCCAGCAGGTTGTTAAAATAATCAACGATGAATTGGTTAAACTCCTTGGAGAAGGCAGTGCGGAAGTAAAAGAAGACCGTCCCCTGCGTGTGCTAATGGTAGGTCTTCATGGTGCAGGAAAGACCACCACCTCGGCAAAGCTTGCCAAGCATCTTTCCAAAAATGGCAGAAAACCCATGCTGGTTGCTTGTGATGTCTACCGGCCCGCAGCGATTGACCAACTGGAATTCTTGGCCAAACAGGAAAATTTCCAATGCTATGTCGATCGCAGCACCCAAAATGTACCTTCAATTGCCCGGGCGGGTTGGGAAAACTCAAAAGACAAGGGTTCTGATCTTGTCATTTTTGATACCGCAGGACGCCTGCAAATTGACGATGAATTAGTCGGTGAACTCGAAAATTTAAAGCAAGAGATCAACCCTCATGAGATTCTTCTCGTTGCTGATTCCGCTCTTGGGCAGGAAGCGGTTAATGTGGCCAAAACTTTTCATGAAAGGCTTGGACTGACTGGAATCATTTTAACCAAAATTGATGGAGATGCCCGTGGTGGGGCCGCTCTTTCGATGAAAAAGGTAACGGGTGCACCCATCAAATTTATTGGTACTGGTGAGAAAATAGAAGACTTTGAAACTTTTCACCCAGACCGGCTGGCCTCCCGCATTCTGGGAATGGGTGATGTGGTATCTCTGGTGGAAAAAGCACAGGAGCACTTCGATGAGGAAGAATCTGCCCGAATGGCTGAAAAAATGCTCAAGGCAGAATTTGATTTCGAGGATTTTCTGTCGCAAATGAGGCAGATGAAAAAACTCGGCTCCATGGGTTCAATTGCCAAAATGTTACCGGGAATGGGGAATGTGCAGGTCGGAGATAAGGAAGAAGCTGCCCTCGGTAGGCATGAAGCCATCATCCTTTCCATGACCAAGCAGGAAAGAAGGCTGCCGAGAATTATTGGTGGATCCCGCAGAAAAAGAATAGCCGATGGTGCTGGTGTTCAAATTAGGGATGTCAATTTACTCATTAAACAATTTTCCCAAATGCATAAAATGATGAAAAAAATGAAAGGCGGGAAAATGAAACAAATGATGAATTCATTGGGTGGTGGGGGTGGAATGCCTGACCTCGAGGGAATGGACCCCAAGCAATTAGCCAGGCTGGCCAAACAGTTTAAGTAGGTCAGTTCCCAGCCTGGAACTTTTTCAGGACGGTGAAAACTTGATCGATTTGATCGGTATTTTTTATACCAGGAGCAGATTCCACCCCACTATTTACATCGATCCCATCCGGTTCATTTGCCAGAAGAGCATCCCCCAAATTATCAGGACTTAACCCACCGGCCAAAATCCAAGAGTGTTGGGTAAACTGCTTTTTTAGTTTTACAAACCTTGCCCAGTCTGAAGTTTGACCGGTCCCTCCGAAAGCCTCCCGGGAATAAGTATCTATGAGAAAGGTCTTCGCCTCCCTTAAAAAATCAGCTGGCAGTTCATCCGTGGGTTTCATCCTGGGTGCCAGCCAAAGGTTTTCTACACCAACTAGTTCAGACCATCTCTTTATTTCTTGCAAAGGGAGGTCCATTGGGAAATGAAACTGAAATTTCTCAAATCCCAGCGAAATGAGATCGCCCACCAAATTCGGATCGGGGGCTACAGCAACAGCAACTTTCAAGCACTTCTTAAAGTCGATCTCTTTGGAGAGCTCTCGAAACCTACGGTGAGATAAATTACGCGGAGATGCAGAATGAAAGATAAACCCAAGAGCATCGGCTCCATGATCAATGCAATACTGGGCATCTGCTGATTGGGTGATCCCGCAGAATTTGACCATTTTGGGTCTCATGAGGAAGGAGCAAAATGTTCAACCAGGGATTTGCACAAGCCTTCGAGGCTGGGGTGGGTAGCTTCCAACCCCACGGCAAGGTCATTATCTTTCAATGTCTTTGTGGTCTGTGGGCCAAAACTGCAAAAGATGGGCAAGCGGGCATCTGGTTCAAACACAATGTCCTCAGACTGCTCAACATAGGAAAGTGCGGTCGATGAACTGGTGAAAATCACGGCATCCGCACCTTCTTTTTGGAACTTCTTAAAATCGGGTGCATCCAGCACATCTGCAAAATCGGTCTCATAAACTGGTAAAGTATCTACAATCGCACGCCCCACCCCTTCGAGCACATCGACCATGATTTCCCGGTTCTTATTTCCAGTTACGACTAAAATATTGGCACTGTCCAAACTATCTGTAGCCACCAGTTCCTTGGCTAAACTTTCTGCCGTTGAATCTTTCGCGATCAATTCAATTTCTAAATTATAGGCTGTTAACACATCTGCGGTGGCTTGCCCAACACAGGCAATTCTCATGGGTCCAAAACTTCGAATATCTGAGAAAGCCCGAAAAAATAATTTCATAAATTCTCGGGCTCCATTCGCACTGGTAAAAACAACCCACTCGTAGGTGGCTATCCCGGCAAAGACTTCCGCAATTAATTTACGGTCTTCAGTTGGTTGTATTTTGATAAGTGGCAGATCAAGCAACTCGGCACCCAGAGTCTCCAGAGCGGCACACATTCTGCTTTTTTGGTCAGATGCCCGGGTAAGAGCGATCCGCCTGCCCAAGAGTGGTTTTTGCTCAAACCAGGTGGTGGTACGGGAAAGCCCAATAGAATTGCCCACAAAGATTATCGCAGGGGCACGGAAGTTTTGCTCTTTTGCCTGCTCGACCAGTTTTCCCAAAGGAGCCAGCACTTTTTTTTGTCGGGGAAGCGTACCATGGGAAACAATTGCCGCCGGTTTGTCATCCGGTAGGCCCCCTGCAATTAATTTGTCTACAATCTCCTCCAGTTTGCTCATCCCCATGTAGATACAAAGGGTACCACCAACCTCGGAAAATTTGGCAAAATCTACCCGCAAAGATTCTTTGGCCACATCCTCATGTCCGGTGAGAAATGAAATAGAGGACCCAAAATCACGATGAGACAACGGAATGCCCGCATAAGCCGCACAGGCAAGGGCAGCCGTAACGCCGGGCACAACCTCGTACGATACACCCTCTTCATCTAAAGCGAGCATTTCCTCGGCACACCGACCAAAAACAAATGGGTCCCCTCCCTTTAACCGGACCACCCTGAGACCCTCTTTGGCTTTATCTACCAAGATTTGGCCTATCTCCTTTTGTTCCATGGTGTGTCGCCCCGGGCTTTTCCCGACATCAATGCGTTCACACTTAGGTGGTGCCCAATCATGCAACCTACGGTTTGCCAGATGGTCATAGACTAAAACATCACAGCTTTCGATCAAGCTACGGGCTCGAAGGGTTAAGAGTTCCGGATCTCCCGGTCCGGCACCCACTAGATAAACAATGCCTGCAGTTATTTCTTTTTCGTCCATCCGATCAATTCATTCATCCAATCCTTTTCTTTTCTTCCATCAACCTTCAAACTTTTAATTCCGCAAGTTTCATGGAAAAAATAAAAGAGCCCATTATCCTTTGATAAATGAGCTCCGAGAGCGACTTGGCACCCTCCCCCAAAAGCATCTAATACGGAGCGCTCTTGAGTGACTGCTTTGTGAGTCTCTTCATCATTAATTTGGTGAAAAAGCTCCCTATCCTCCACCCTTGCCTGGATGGCAATTGCTCCTTGCCCGGGTGCAGGAACCATAGCATCGAAACTCAACTCTTTAAAAATCAAACCGGGAAAGTGATGGATGCCTAAACGATGCAACCCTGCGGCGGCAAGCAAGGTAGCATCAGCTTCCCCTCCTTCAGCTATCTTACGAAGCCGGGTTTCCACATTTCCCCGAAACTCTATCCACTTCGCATCGGGAAACAACAACGCTGCTTGTGTCCTCCTTCGCGGGCTCCCACTTGCCAGACGTGCCGGGGATTCCACCCCCTCTTTAACCACCAACACATCGGCTGGGTTTTCCCGGGGCAGAAAGGCCACGAGGTCTAATCCGTCCGGCATATCGGTTGGCATATCCTTGGCACTATGCACAGCCAGATCTGCTTGTCCGTCCAAGAGAGCTTGTTCAAGCTCTTTGGTAAAAAGCCCCTTCCCCCCCGCTTTTTCCAAAGACCATTCCGACTGCCGGTCTCCGGTTGTAACCAGGGGAAGCAAATTGACTTCCTGGTTGAGCGTGCGTGAGATCCGGTCCGCAACCAACTCCGCCTGCTTTAAAGCAAGTGGGCTACGCCGAGTAGCAAGAACTAAAGGCTTAGTAACCATAACTGCACGAAGCCATCCGATATAGGTACGCTGGGCTGTTCAAGCAGCACCAGCGAAATGAATCAATTTTAGGAATATGAAGCTTGGGCACCCTTGATGTTTTTCTTGGGTATCCAAGGCATCACCGCACGTAAACTTCTACCTGTTACTTCTATGGGATGGTTTTCACCATCTTCCAGCAGTTTGTTGTAGTTTGGCAGCCCATCTTGGTGTTCCTTAATCCATTCCTTGGCAAATTTCCCACTTTGGATTTCCTTAAGAATGGTTTTCATCGATCTCTTTACATTGGCATTCACCACTCTTGGCCCACGGGTAATATCCCCATACTTCGCAGTTTCAGAGATAGAAAATCTCATTCCGGCAATTCCTGACTCGATCATCAGGTCAACAATCAGTTTGAGCTCATGCAAGCACTCAAAGTAAGCCATTTCAGGGGCATAACCGGCCTCCACAAGAGTTTCAAAACCTGCCTGGACAAGGGCCGAGGCACCTCCGCAAAGAACAGCCTGTTCACCAAATAAATCCGTTTCGGTTTCCTCTTTGAAAGTGGTTTCCAGTATACCTGCTTTTGCTCCGCCAACACCTGCGGCCCAGGCAAGAGCGATTTTCTTGGAATCCTTGGACGAACCTTTGAGCACTGCAAAAAGAGCAGGCACTCCTTTGCCCTCTTTGAACTGGGAGCGGACCAAATGGCCTGGACCCTTTGGTGCAACCATAATCACACTGACTCCACGAGGTGGCTTAATCAGACCAAAGTGAATGGCAAACCCGTGAGTAAATAAAAGAGTTTTTCCTTTGGATAAATTTGGTTTGATCTCGGTTTCGTAAACTTCTGCTTGTTTCATATCGGGCACACCGATCATGATGACATCCGCTTTTTGGACTGCTTCAGCTACTTCAAAAACTTCAAAACCGTGGCGTTTGGCAACCCGGATTGATTTACTGCCCTTGTACAGACCGATGATCACATTCAATCCGCTTTCCTTCAGATTGAGGGCATGGGCATGTCCTTGGGAGCCGTAACCAATGACGGCAAGCGTTTTCTTTTTGAGAGGAGTAATTTTCGCCTCTTTGTGCGTGTATACTTTCGCAGGCATTATGCTATTTTGGGGTTACCAGGTTAATCGTTTCCGTTTTTAAAAATTAGTTTTCGTTCAAGCCTCTTCTGAGGGAAACTACTCCCGTACGGGCGAGTTCGGACACACCGAAAGACTCGAGAAGTTTGAGAAATGCTTTGATTTTATTTTCATTTCCGGTGGCTTCAATGATCAGGCTGGAAGGTGCCACATCAATGATTTTGCCACGGAATACATCACAGATCTGGGTAATTTCGGTGCGGGTTTTCGAATCCGCATCGACTTTTAATAAAACAAGTTCCCTACCAACCGCCTCGTCTCCATGATAATTCTCCACCTGGATCACATCGATCAATTTGTCGAGTTGCTTGATGCATTGATCCAATGCTTTTTCATCCCCGTTAAGCGTAGCCGTAATACGGGATCGGCCGTCTGCATGGGTTGGGGCAACATTGAGGGTATCGATGTTGAATCCACGCCCGCTAAAAAGTCCGGCAATTCGGGCAAGAACACCGAATTTATTTTCAACTAGAACGGAAATGACGTGGCGCATGAAATTAAGGGGAAATGGTGGACGGCACAGGATTCGAACCTGTGACCTACTGGGTGTAAACCAGTCGCTCTAACCAACTGAGCTAGCCGTCCGTGATTTAAAGTAAAGAAACAAACTAAGAATCCCAGCAGTTGTGGCAAGCGTGAATCACTCGCTTGCCCCGACTTCTACCCGAATTTTTTTGGGTCCTAAGATTGGCTTGGGGGAGGCTTTGTAGTTCTTCTTGCTCGAACTGGATTGGGAGGAGCGGGTGGAGGAACCGGTTTGAGAACCAAAGTTCGACCGCGAGGCAGAGCTAGAAGTTGATATTTTTTTGGGGCCCATCCAGTAGTTGCTTTTTCCCTGAGGGATGGGTTGACCCCTGGTGGACGGAAGGCCCGAACCTCGCACATCGGCTTCCCTAATTGCATTTGTACTCCCGGAGGCACCGGCACGCTGCACCGGGAAGCCCGCCTCCTTGGGCCGGCCCCGCCGAAACTGGTAGCGGTTGATGTCTTGTAAAGACATATTATTGACCTTATCCATCCATTCTTCCACTCGATCATTGAGGCGAGCATAATAGGCGTCTCTAAATTCTACCGCATTTACTGCAGGGTCACGCTTGGTAAGGTTTTCATTATTTGCCCTCATGAAATTTTCTTTGGCCACCTGATCATTCAGGGGGGTTTCTATCTCAATTTGGGTGGTGGTAAATCTTTCCCTCCCTAAAATTTTTGCCCCGCCCATGGGAAATCTTTTGCCCCCAAATGGAGAAAAATGAGCGGGCCACTCCTCGATTGAAATTCGGCGGGATGATGATGGGCTTAAACGGTTGAAGGAGGAGGCTCGCCCGCTTAGAGAACTCTTTTTGCCATCCAGGCGTGTAACCCGCTTGGTAAAATCATTCGCTTTTTGTTGGGCAAAGGTTTCTAAAGTACCCACAAAGAACAGGAAACAAAAGATGCAGGAAATCCTCGACTTTAGACAACTGCTCATGAATAAAACATATACAATTGTCTTTACTTGCATTCAAGATAGAACCCATCCAAATATGAAAACATACCTATCCTTGCTCCAACGCTTAATTGACCAAGGGGTCTACCGTAGTGACCGTACGGGCACAGGTACTTGGTCTGTTTTTGGTGAACAGGTAAGATTCAGTCTGGACGACGGGTTTCCACTGCTTACCACCAAAAAGCTCCACCTTAGATCGATCATTCATGAATTGCTATGGTTTTTGAACGGGGACACCAATGTACATTATCTTCAGCAAAACAAAGTCAGTATTTGGGATGAATGGGCGGATGAGAACGGTGATTTGGGCCGGGTTTATGGTGCCCAATGGACGGATTGGAAAAAATCGGATGGCAGTGGCACGGTCAATCAAATCGAGGAAGTCATTCGTTCCATTCGGGAAAACCCTGACAGCCGGAGACACTTGGTTTGTGCGTGGAATCCCGGAGAATTGCACCTAATGGCCTTGCCCCCCTGCCATGCCCTTTTTCAGTTTTATGTGGCAGATGGGAAATTAAGCTGCCAGCTATATCAACGCAGTGCCGATCTGTTTCTGGGAGTGCCATTCAATATTGCTTCCTATGCCCTACTCACCCAGATGATCGCAAAAATTTGTAACCTTCAGGCTCATGAATTTGTCCATACCTTTGGCGATTTACACCTCTACTCTAATCACCGTGAGCAAGCTGAATTGCAGCTTTCCCGGGCTCCACGAGCCAAGCCAAAAATGATCATCCATGGCGAACAAAAAGAAATCACAGACTTTAAATTTGAGGATTTTGAACTGGTAGATTACGACCCCCACCCTGCTATCAAAGCTCCCATAGCTGTATGAACTCCTCTCATCCTTACAAAGCAATTGTAGCCGTTGCCGAAAATGGTGTGATTGGACGCGGGGGGGATCTCCCATGGCGGCTTCCCGGTGACCTTAAGTGGTTTAAGAAGATAACCCTGGGTCATACTATTTTAATGGGCAGAAAGACTTGGGATTCACTCCCTGGTGCATTACCCGGCAGAAAAAACTGGGTACTGAGCCGGCAAGTAAGCCCTGAGGATGGTATGTCTGTTTTCAGATCGATGGCAGAGGTAAAGCAAGCACTCGATCCATCCCAGGATTTATTTGTAATCGGTGGGGGCGAAATCTACTCTATGGCATTGCCCCTATGTCATGAGCTTTACATCAGTGAGGTCAGGCAAAACATACCTGACGGAGATGCCTTTTTTCCTTCCTACAAGGATGACTTTATCCCCGAAGAAGTATTGGATGACAATGAGGATTTTCTTCTCCGCAGGTGGATTCGGTCGGTCTAAAGAAAAGAAGATCAGATTTGTAAGTCAAAGGGGAGAAAACTCTCCTCTTCATCCTCTCCCACTTTGATTTGCGCCCACAAACGATAATTTCCGGGTATGGGAGATTTAAAACTGAAAGTGAGCGGTCCCTTTTTTGTGTCATCCAAAGATTTGGGAGGTTCGTACTCAAGAGGGTGCAAGTGAGCAAACCCGTCGATACTGGGTTCAAATGCGACTAGGTGAGCAAACGCACCCATCACGGGTTTCAGTTCTAAGTTTTTGCCGTCCTTATCAATGGCGGAAAATTTCAGCAGCCATTCATTACTTCCCTCCTCTGCAACCGATGCATCGATTAGGAATGTGCGGTCTTTTTGTTGTAAGCTTAAGGAAGAACCACCACGGGAAGTACTTTGAGGATCGCCAGGTACAGTAAAGGCCGATCCAAGCAGGACCCTCCGAGGGCTGCGAAGAGGAATTAAGTCTAAATACACCCGGTATTTGCCCGGCTTATTCGGTGTCAGTGTAAAACGCCAAATGCCATTAAACAAGGGGTCGGGCTGGGGATGAAGATGTTGGTAATCTTCCATAGTTGGATCAATCGCTAACAGGTGAATTCTCTGGGTATGGCTGAGAGCTACATCTTCTTTGCCTAGAGGGGATCCATCTGCCTGTTTGATATTCATCTCAAACCGACAAGGTTTGCCTACTTCCAAAGGATCAAGCGGGCGAAACTCTAGGCTCATTGGCCACCGGCGAATGGAGAGGTCAACAAACCCTTCTTCGCCAGGACCGCAATAATCTAATTCACCTTCGAGGTTGTATGTTTCTTCATGCAGAAAGTCACATTGTTCAACGGGCAAGGAACGAACTACAAAATAGATAAGAACAAAGGGGATCGTTAATAAAACAGGAGCAAACTTATTGGATAAAAAAGGTTTCATTGTGCAGGTTACCCCTCAACTCCTTCTGGCAAACGAGCCAAGAAATCTTCTACGGACCATTGGCTGCCAGGGAATTGGTAAATGATTTGTCTTTTAGAATTTATGATCATCGTTCGCATGGTGTGGTCTAAGGGTAAATCCTCCACATTCTTGCGAAAAATACCAAACTGGCGGGTGAGGTCATCAATCACTGGTTTATTGGCCGTTCCCAAACGGAAGTTATCCTCGTCCAAACTGTAGGCTCTGGCATAAGATTTAAGCACCCCTGGAGTATCAAACTCAGGATCTAAAGTGATGGAAAGAAAGCGGACATGAGGGACTTTGGTCTTTTGTGCAAGGGCTTGCAGTTTTTTCATCCTGAGGGTGGAAGCGGGGCACATTTCAGCGATCGAGCAGCGGGTAAAAATAAAATTCAAAACCGTGACCGATCCGTCAAAATAATCCGTAGTGATCACCTTGCCATCTTGATCGTACAGGGCAAAAGGAGGCAGGGTATCCCCCACCGACCGGATCATGCTGTCACCCATGCTCAAAGTATCTCTGCGAAGCAAACGGTTCACATTGTTTACCCTGATTCTTTCTGCACGATCATCTGGCCAAACGCGACTGAGCAGGTAGTTCTCCCCATCCGTCGGGTTAAAGGTTAGTTTCGCCAAAGCCCGGAATGTTTCATTCTGAGCGAGAAGGTTAAGGTCGCCAGGCTGCACTGTGAATGACTTCTCAAACCCAGAAAAAGACCCCCAATCCTTGTGCAGACCCACACCACAACCCAGAATTTCAGCCCTTATTGTGCTCCTGTTTTCATCCACGCTAAGGACCTTTCCTCTGACTTCTTCGTTTTGCAAAGAGGTTTTAATCCCAGATTTTTGCGATCTTTTCTCACAGGAAAGGAGGGAAAAGAAGACAAATAGGGGAAATAGTTTGCTCAAATAAATCACGGATTCGTTTTAATGCAGGCTCGGGTCACAAGCAATTTCAATCCCCTGAATTCCTTGAGAATTTTTGGTTATTTTGATGATGGTTGGCTACCATCCGGTTCCGACGAAGAAAAAAGACCAAGTTAATGGAACTGCAACCAATTATTAGCTGAGCTTTCAATCAATAATAATTTGCCTATCACCTTGCTTGCTTTTGTTTGCCAAATCATAATTCTAATATTAGAAATTCTACTGACGTGAGTCTAGGAAAACCCATACCAGCTAAGCCCCACCCCGGCTCGCTTTCAAGTACGCCGGGCTTCTCTGTGCATGGGATGTACGAACTTACCAAACCCCGACTTAGTTTGTTGTCTGTTTTTACCGCATCACTTGGCTACCTTGTCCGGGAACCCCTTCAATCTGATTGGTCTATTTTTATTGCCCTGACCCTTGGTACAGCCCTCGCTGCCGCCGGGGCCGCTGCTCTGAACCAATGGATGGAACGGTCTGAAGATGCCCAAATGGCACGAACTTCCACACGTCCGCTTCCTTCCGGGCTGGTCAGCCCGCAGTTTGCTGTTGTTTTTGGCATTCTTCTTTCTTCTCTTGGTCTTTACATTTTATGGACGGGGACCAACCCATGGGCGACCATCCTCACCCTTGCCACCCTGGTCGTTTATTTACTTCTATACACTCCCATGAAAAAGTGGAGTCCCTATGCCACTGAAGTTGGTGCCATCTCTGGTGCCTTGCCTCCATTGATTGGCTGGGTCGCTGCCGAAGGAGCTCCCACCATTTATGGGTGGATTTTGTTTGGCATTCTTTTTACTTGGCAGCTCCCCCATTTTATGGCGATCGCCTGGAATTTTCGTGACGATTATTCCAAGGGAGGGTTCAAGCTCCATCAACTGGGGGATCCGGATGGTCGTGCTCTAGCCCGTAAAAGTTTGCTTTATTCCTTTTTGCTCACCGCATTTGTATTCTGTCCCTACTTTCTTGAGCTTGGACAATCCCAACCGGGTTCCTTCTACCTTGCCTCCGCCGTCTTCCTGTCTCTTTATCTCATCATCCCAGCAATCCGATTTTTTACATCCCAAAACCGGGACCAATCTGCCAAGAAGCTCTTTTTTGTAACCATTATTTATTTACCCCTTCTCTTTGCCGCACTCGTCATTGATAGGTACTTATAATTTTATACATCATGACCTCGATTCTACCAAAGCTCCTCTCGCTCCCACACCTTCTTGTCTTTGCATTCATCCTGCTCTCCGGCAGCTGCTCACGCATTGACCACAAGCAATCAGCTCTCGACCCCAAAGGCTTGGTTTCCCAAAACCAGTATGATGTGTTCATGCTTTCTGTATGGATAACGATCTTTCTTTTTTGTGCGGTAGGCGGATGCCTTCTTTATGTACTTTGGAGGTTCCGTGCCAAGAATGCCCAGGAAGCGAAAGAGATCCCTCCACAGTCCCATGGAAACTCCTTGATTGAAACCAGCCTCATCATCGTATCTTCCATCATTTTGGTGATCCTTGCAGTACCTACCCTCCAAGGCATTGTTTTGTTAAACCGTGTACCGGATGCAAATGATACCGAAACTTTGGAAAAGCTGGGTCTTGACCGTAGCCAAATTGACGGTGCCATAACCGTGAATGTAACCGGCAAAAGATTCTTCTGGGTCTTTGAATATCCTCAATATGGAATTGTTACGGCCAATGAACTCATTTTCCCTGCATCGAAAGCAGTTCGTATCAACCTGCGTACCGAAGATGTCATACACAGCTTTTGGGTTCCCAAACTTGCCGGCAAGATGGATCTCATGCCTGGACAGGAAAACTTCATGTGGTTCATCGCAGACCAAAGCAAAATCATCGGAGATGCCGATGCTGCGACTGCTATGCCAGCCGTTCATGATGGTGAAATGCGTGCCCAAGTTTTTGCCAAACAAAAATTCACCGATGAGTTTGAGCCCGTGGGAGGACTCTTTTACGGCCAATGTGCTGAATACTGCGGAAATTCTCATGCTTACATGTCCTTTCGTGCCCTTGCCCAAACCGATGAAGACTTTGATAAGTGGGTAAAGCGTTTTCAAGATGCCCAAAACCCAAACCTCCAGACCAAAACCTACGACTCCAAGCAATCTTACAAAAAGGGCTCTCTAGTTTCCTTCGCCGACCCCAAACTTGGTGCAGGAGCCAACCGAGAATACCGCTCGATCCGTAATACGGCCGCCGGTCAATCCCCACAGCTCAACCCAGGAGCGTGGGAGAAAGCCCATTCCGATGACTACGAAATCGGCAAACAATTGTTTGGATCCCTGCAGTGCGTGCAATGCCATGCGGTAAACCGGACTGGCCTTGGTGCGAAGGGTCCAAACCTCACCCTTTACGGCCTTCGTACTTCCCTTGCTGCAGGATGGATGCGAAATGACGAGGAAAGCCTCAGGAAATGGCTAAAGAATTCAAATGATATAAAATACGGAAACCTTATGTGGAACGGAGAGGGTGTGGATGATCGTCACCCACTACGCAACCTCGAAGAGGATGATGAAAAAGTAAACCAGCTCATTGCCTACCTCCTCGGACAATCCTAATTTTTTACTACCAACCAGCACGAACCCATATATTGCCATGGCTACCGAATCAATTAAGTATGTCGCCCCAGATACCGAAAATAAGGTAAAGACCCAGGTCTTCCCAC
>JAYOTQ010000002.1:0-49321 GCA_038150505.1 Opitutales bacterium
AAGTGGCGCGAGAGGTGGGATTCGAACCCACGACCCTCGGTTTAGAAGACCGATGCTCTATCCAGCTGAGCTACTCTCGCAAAATAAAGGTTTAACTGATAAATCAATGACCTCATTTAGCCAAGAAAATTGCTCTTCATCTACCTTACAGAAGGGTAGATTGATGAGGTAAAAACTACCTCTCTAAAATGAGCAAAGATGGGCAGGCTTCATCAAAAGCAGTCTTGATTTGTGCGGCAAGATCATCCAACCCTTCCCGATCCACCCCCATGGAACGGAGAAACTTATCCGATGGGGTTTTGGAAATAGCATGTCCGCTAAATCCAATCCCAATTTTATGAACCAGGAAGTTAGAGAAATAAACGATGTCTATGAGCGATTGGATTGTAGCATCATAAACTTCCACTCTTTGGTTGCGGTCTTCAGTATGGTGCCAAAGAACAGGTAAAATAAGAGATTCTGGCATATTCCAAGCCTGCATCATTTTGGCACCAGCAATATCATGCCTGATAAGGTTTCTCATGATTTCCAGATCATAAAGATCAATCTTTTTCCGGTAAGCAGAGGCTAGTTCCTTCGAGAAATCTTTCTTGCTGTACTTAAGTTTAATTACTTTACCAATATCATGCATCAACCCACAGGCATAGGCTTGATCCGGGTTATCATACCCAACAAGCTTGCTGATTTCTGATGATGCAATGGCGACACCCAAACTGTGCTGCCATAAATCTTCGCCAGAAAAATCAACCGTTGATTTGGTCAGTTTCATCAACTTCAAAACAGATACATTGAGAGCAATTTTTTTTGCATTCTCGAAACCTAATTTGTGCAAAGCATCATGGATGGTGGTGATCCGCTCTTCTCCTGGTTCTGTGAACTCGACCTTATTTGAAACCTGTAAGATCTGAGTGGTAATGGATTGATCCACTTCCACAAGCTCTTCAATGTTATCCAAATTAGAATTTGGATCGGAGAGTTTCTTAACCAGTTCCTCTAATATTTGAGGCAAACTGGGAAGTTTTTCCTCAAGCGAAGAAATGATTTTGTCGTAATTTACTTGTTCGATCATGTACAATTAGTGTGAAAAAATGAATAAAATTCAGCACACCTTTGAATAAATCAATCAAAATAATAACAAGGATTGATTTGAATTTTCTTTTATCTCAACTAAGAAACTACTAATAAACCAACTTATAACTATGATATCAAAATTCTTATTTTCCTTTTTCTTTCTCTTTGCATACAACCTTTCATTCGGTCACTGCCAAGTGCCTTGCGGAGTGTATGGGGATTCTGCCCGCTTTACCCAAATGCTGGAAGATCAAACCACAATTACCAAAGCCATTTCCCAAATCTCGGAACTTTCTGGAAAAAAAGATGCGAAATCTGCCAACCAATTAGCCCGCTGGGTGTCGGCTAAAGAAGACCATGCGTCTAAAATACAAAAAATTATTGCAGAGTATTTTCTGACTCAGCGGATAAAGTCGTCGTCCGAAAAGTATGATTCTCTGCTCCAGGGAGCCCATGCGGTGATGGTCGCTGCGATGAAATGCAAGCAGGGAGTGGATGCCGCTAGTGCTACTGCGTTAAAGTCTGCAATTGAAAACTTCCAGTCGATTTACGAAAAATAATTTTCAACCCCTCCTTTTTCTTATTTCGAGCATAGTTGCATAGGCATCTATCCACTGGTTTGATTGATTTGGTTCGTATCGTTTAGGCTCAAAAGACAGGGAAATTAGTTCTCTTGCTTCTGCGAGAGAGGACACTTCCCCTTGGGCCATCATTTGCACGACCACATTGCCCACTCCGGTCGCCTCAATGGGACCAGTAAGCACTTCGCACCCCGTGGAGTCCGCTGTCATTTGATTGAGAAGTTCATTTTGGGTTCCTCCACCGACAATATGAAGTTGTTGAAGGGATTTCCCAGTTTTGCGACGCAAATTTTCCAGTACTTCCCGGTACTTGAGAGCAAGTCCCTCTAGCGAGCTTCGTACAATTTCATTTTTTGATTGAGGGGCAACCTGCCCCGAATGGACACAACGCTCGGCAATTTTTTCAGGCATTTTCCCAATCGTAGAGAAGACCGGATCATCCACATCAAGAATTGCTGAAAAAGGACGGGCTTCCCGAGCCATACTGGTGAGCTGATTATAATCGAAATCATCCCCTGCAGATTGCCAGTGCCGGCGGCATTCCTGAACGATCCACAACCCGCTAATATTTTTGAGGTAACGGATATCACGACTCACTCCAAACTCATTCGTAAATCCGAGTTGGTCGCTTTCTTGGTCGCACAGAGGATGCTCGATCTCCACCCCCATCAGAGACCATGTACCAGAGCTCAAGTAGGCAAAATCACCACCTGGTCCAGCCGGCACACCGGCCACCGCCGATGCGGTGTCGTGCGACCCCACAGTGTAGACAGGTAAATCACCACACCTAATCTTTTCCTTAGGTGCACCGAAAACCTCCCCTACCCGATGACCAGGCTCCCATAATTCTCCCAGCATTTGAGTGGGTATACCCAATCGGCCAAGCAAATCATAGTCCCAGTCCCGGGTCTTTTGGTTAAGCATCTGGCTGGTGCTGGCCATGGTGATCTCATTGCCCTTTTTTCCAGTGAGCCAAAAGTTGATCAGATCGGGGGTAAAAAGCAATTGGTCTGACTCGTTTAGGCAAGACTGGTCAGCTTCCCGTTCAGCCATTAATTGAAACAAGGTATTGATTAAAAGAGGTTGAATGCCGGTACGGGCATAGCATTCTTCCCGTGAAACCTCGGAAAAAAGCTTCTCAAACATAGGCACAGTTCGGGAGTCCCGGTAGTGGTAAGGCATACCGAGCAGGTTACCCGCTGAATCAAGGTGCCCATAATCAAGCCCCCATGAGTCAACCCCGATTGACTGAAGGGATGAACCATATTTAGCCTGTGCCTTGGCTAATCCCTCAAGGATTTGCTGAAAGAGACCGACCGTATTCCAATGAATGGAGCCATTGAGACTTATGGGGCCATTGGGAAAGGAATGAACCACATTGAGCGTAATGGCATTGCCGTCGTATTCTCCAGCGAGTACACGACCACTTTCGGCACCGAGATCTATTGCTAAATATACTTGGGAAGCTTTCATAAGGTTACTATCTACTTGAATACTTATTTGGACTGCTAGTTAAGGAGCTTTGATGTGTCGAGATAAAGAAGCAAAATCTACCTAAGGTGCTTGAATAAAGAGATGATTTGGTTAGATTAATGGGTAAGCAAAACCTAAGGCGGGAGACGCTTCTTACACTTAACAACACTTGTAAAAATGATTTTCGATCCACTTTATCTTCTTGTTATTGGTATTGGCATGGGGCTTAGCCTTTATGCATCTAGCATTACAAAGGGGCGCTTTCGTAAGTACAGCCAATACACCACCCGCTCCCGTCTGACCGGGGCAGACATTGCCCGCAACATCTTACAGGACAACAATATCAATGATGTCAGCATCGAGCGGGTGCCTGGTGAACTGAGCGACCACTATGACCCCCGAACCAAGACACTCAGGCTTAGCCAAGCGGTGCACGACTCCAACAGCATGGCGGCATTTGGAGTGGCCGCACATGAAGTTGGCCATGCGATCCAGCATGCCAAGTCCTACGCTCTTTTGTCCTTTCGGTCCGCCTGGGTCCCCGTGGCCAACCTAGGGGGTGGAATCTCGATGGTTGTGATCATGCTTGCTTTTTTTCTCGGCGGTGCACAATCCGCCACTGGTGCATCCCTTTCCTGGCTAGGCGTACTTCTCTTTGGATGCACCACCCTTTTCACTCTGGTCACTTTGCCTGTTGAATTTGATGCCAGCAATCGGGCCATAGCCTGCCTCCAGCGGGGTGGTTATGTAACAGAAAAAGAACTGGATGGTGCCCGCAAGGTCCTCAATGCTGCGGCAATGACTTATGTGGCCGCTTTTGTTACCTCGCTCCTGACCCTTCTTTACTGGGCATTCCGATTGGGACTGATTGGCGGTCGAAGGGATTGAACCTCCGATTTGGTTCTTCACCTCATTGAAGCAAATTTCGGTTTCAGATTAAGGTTTTTGTCCCTTACTGGTTTTTGTCCTAATGCCTAGGGTTGCTACTATTGTAAAGTTGTCTTCGCGTTCCAAACATCTTAAGACTTTTCACTCTCTTTTTAAACAAACTGACACAATCCATGTTTACATATAGCCGACTTTTTGCCGGGCGCACACTTTCGCGTTGGTTTCTATTCATCGTACTTTCTGCGGTTTCTCTGCACGGCAAGATCGCTTTGCGCAAAGATTATCATATTTCGCTTGTTGGAGCGGGCATGGGGTCACGAATGGTTCACTACGGGCACTTTGAAACCGAGGTTCAATTGCGCTTCCCCCACTACCGTTTGGTCATTCGCAACCTTTGTGACGAGGGAAACACTCCTGGATTTCGGCCACATCCTGGCAGGGCACTGGAAGAACAGTATGCATTTCCAGGGGCCAAAAATCTTGTACCTGCAAAATTTAGAACCGATACCAAACCAGCCGGATTTTTTGAAACCCCGGACCAATGGCTTACCCGATTACAAACCGATGTGATTATTGCTTTTTTTGGGTTTAATTCCTCCTTTGAAGGACCCAAAGGGCTTGAGAACTTTGAAAAGGAACTCCATGCATTTATCAAGCATACCCTGCGGCAGCGTTACAACGGTGAATCACAACCCTTGCTCGCTCTGGTTTCCCCAACTGCAGTTGAAGCGATTCCTGGAATCACCACGGGTGAACAGCAGAATAAAAACCTCGCCCTCTACACCGATGCGATGCGAAAAATCGCTAAGAAAAACAGAATTAGTTTTGTCGATGCTTTTTCTTCCTCCTCCAAATGGTATGAAGACGGGAAGAGGTACACCATTGATGGTGCTCTGCTCAATGATTTAGGGAACCGCAAGCTCGCTGATTTGCTTTGCGACCACATTTTTGGAAGGGGAAACCCGGATGAGAAAAAGCGTGACGCCATACATGATGCGGTGATGGACAAAAACTTTTATTGGCTCAATGACTTTAAAGTGCCCAACGGAGTGCATGTATACGGCAGAAGATACAACCCTTACGGACCCAAGAACTACCCCTTTGAACTGCAAAAGACCCGCCAGTATACCGCAATCCGCGACCGGGCAATATGGGCAGCCGGCATTGGTGCGGGAACAAGGCTGTTTTTCGAAGACGAGCCTCCCGGGAATTCCCGTCTCAGTGCAGGTTGGAATTTCGTGGGTGCCCCCAACCCTGTATTATCGGGAAACAAGTCCCTCATTCGGCAAGGCAAAGGAAACACACAAGTCGTGGTGGATCGTTTAAGATACCCTCACCAAGTTACCGATCGTGAAGAGGAGTTTTTCTTTTGGGTTTACCTAGACCCAAAGGATCCACCCAAACAAATCATGGTACAATTTCACAACGGAAATTGGGAACACCGTGCCTTCTGGGGACAAAACCTCATTCCTTACGGTGTCGATGGAACAACCGGCAGAAAAAAAATGGGCAATCTTCCACGATCCGGTACATGGCATCGTTTATCGATCCGGGCCCATCAGGTCGGACTCGCGGTTGATTCGAGGATTCAGGGATTGGCTATCACCCAGTGGGGAGGAACGACCTATTGGGATCGTACCGGAGTTCATTTCGGACGGATCAATCTCGAGGAGGAAGATCGTAAAACCCTTAGGCTTCCCCGTGTAGAAACCAATTATCGTTCAGACAACATCAAGCATGGAAAGCTCAAATACCTGCAAGGAGATCAGGCGGTAAAACAATTAAAAGTCGCGCCAGGTTACAAGGTTGAACTCTTTGCCGATGAGAAAAGATTCCCTGACCTGGCAAATCCTGTGCAAATGTCATTTGATAACAAAGGAAGGCTCTGGGTGGCCACCATGGCGAGCTACCCCCACTACCGAATTGGAGATCCCAAACCGCAGGATAAGCTCATCATTTTTGAAGATACTGACAACGATGGGAAAGCAGACAAACAGACCAATTTCGCAGATGACCTCCACATTCCCATCGGTTTCGAAATTTCTCACGACGGTGTTTATGTATCCCAGGGTGCAAACCTCATCCTGCTCAAAGATACCGATGGAGATGATCGCTACGATGAAAAAGAAGTTGTGCTCAGTGGATTTGATGATCACGACACCCATCATGCCATTTCTGCATTCTGTGCGGACCCATCGGGTGCGCTCCTTATGGGAGAGGGTATCTTTTTGCACAGCAATGTGGAAACAGTTTTTGGTCCAATTCGTGGAACCAACGGAGGATTTTTCCGCTATTCCCCACAAAACAAGAGCCTAGTCAGACACGCCCAGTTTAAAATCCCCAATCCTTGGGGAATCTGTGTCGATAATTACGGACAGGAATTTTTCCTTCATACATCAGGGCCTTCGCTGGGCTGGATGCTTCCGGGCATGATCAATGCACGCTATGGTGCCGCTCTTGAATCAAAAGACTTACTGTCATCCAACAAAGTTAGACCGACCTCGGGACTGGAAATCGTTTCCAGCCGCCACTTTCCTGATGGAGTGCAGGGAGACATCCTCATCAACAACAACATTGGATATTTAGGGATTAAACAGCATGCAATCGTTGATACTGAC
The DNA here is from genome assembly GCA_038150505.1 of Opitutales bacterium. Lineage (GTDB taxonomy): Bacteria > Verrucomicrobiota > Verrucomicrobiia > Opitutales > Seribacteraceae > Chordibacter. The sequence continues at coordinate 6,632 of JAYOTQ010000002.1, forward strand.
CCCGGTTTTACGACCAAGTACAGGCAAGACCTTCTCTTTTCCACGGATACCAATTTTCGCCCAGTCGATCTGGAATTTGCTCCCGATGGATCCCTCTACGTGGTCGATTGGCAAAATGCCCTGATTGGGCACATGCAGCACAATGCTCGTGACCCCAACCGGGACCATGCTCATGGGAGAATCTATCGGATCACCTACCCTTCCCGCCCCTTGGTCCAACCGGCTAAAATTGTTGATGCGTCCATTCCTGAACTTTTAGAAAACCTTAAACTTCCTGAATTAAGAACCCGCTACCGCACCCGCAGGGAACTTCGCGGCCGACATCCTAACCATGTTGCAAATGCAGCCAAGAAGTGGGCAGATTCCCAATCTGATGACCGCTTAAAACTTGAAGCTCTCTGGGTGAGCTGGGGAGCAGACCGTCTCAACCAAAGCCTTCTAAAGGAACTTCTCAAATCCAAGGATCACCGGGTTCGTACCGCTGCCATCCAGGTTTTACGCCAAAACTTATCCAATATCGAAAACGAAAAGGACCTATTGCTTGATGCGGCCACTGACCCTCACGGAAGAGTCCGGCTCGCAGCCCTTACTTCAGCATCCTATCTCCCTCAGGTCGATGGAATGGAAATTGTGTCGAAAGTTAAAGCAAAAGGTGTCGATAAAACCTATGCTTCTAGTTTGGCATTCACAGAGGATTCCTTGCAAAACTCTGGGGCGTTATTTGAGGAAGAAAAACACCGAGTGGATATTCCCGAATACCTCTCACTGGCAGAAGGCCGCCTGTTTAGTAAGGGAGCCGAAATTTATGAAAAGGAAGGGTATTGTGGAACCTGCCACCAAGAAAACGGAATGGGACTCCCTGATGCCGGCTTCCCTCCATTAGCTGGCACCAAATGGGTAAATGGCAATTCGGACCGTCTGATCAAGCTTACCCTAAAAGGTTTGATGGGTCCGATCGAAGTAAAAGGCAGGAGTTATCCAGGGCTTGTCCCGATGACCCCTTTTGAATCATTGCTCGACGACTATGATGCAGCTGCCGTGCTCACCTTTATTAGGAATTCTTTTGGCAACAAAGGGGAGCCCATCCTTCCCTGGCAGATCAAAAATGTACGCGACCAAACCAAGAACAAGCAGGGGTTTTATAACCCTGCCGAACTTCTTAGCGAACACCCGTTCTCCAACTAACCCGCATTCCTTTCTGCCTGTGCAGGAATTCTAAGCGGGCTCGTTTGGGGGAGAAGAAATTTCCTCGGCTAAGTCCTCCAGTGGATAAGTCCAAATTTCAGACAAGGTTGGATGGTACCAATCTGCCTTAAGCAAATCTGAGGGGGTTGCACCCAGAGCCACCGCTACCGAGAGAGAATGAATCAATTCACCCGCATCCTTGGACACACACTCCGCTCCCAAAATTCGCCCTGATGCACGATCGGCATGAAGGGCGACATACCCCCACTTTGCTTCCATAAGAATAGATTTCCCATGGTCATCAAAGGGGTAGGATGCGGAAATGGGTTCCATCCCTCGGTCCCTGATTTCTGATACTGTTAATCCGACCCTGGCAAGTTGGGGATCGGTAAATACAACTGTTAGCAAATGATCATATTGCATCGGGGCGACGGATACACCAAATGCATGCTTTGCCACAGTCTCTCCCTGTTTGATCGCAACATGCACAATTTCATGGGGCCCGGCACAATCTCCGGCTGCATAAATGGAAGGAATGGTGGTCTGTTGATGGGCATTGGTTGCGATGTGCCCGGAAGGCAAACGCTCCATTCCAATCTTTTCCAAGCCCAGCTTGGCAGTGGCGGGTTTCCGTCCCAGGGCGTTGAACAGAAAACGCGTATCCAAGTGACGAGGTTGACCTTGATGCTCAAAGCTCACCCGTGTTGCCCCCCCCTTCAAATGCTCGAAGGATTGAAGGGAGACACCAGTAAGCAAATCTATCCCCTCCGTGCGAAAGGCCTTTTCGACCACTGTGGATGCTTCGTCAGAAAATCCTTTGAGGATATGTTTGCTCCGTTGCAATTGGGTCACCTTGCACCCCACACGGGAAAGAAACTGGGCGAGTTCGCAGGCAACCACTCCCCCCCCAAGCACAACGCACTCCTCGGGCAGGTAATCAAGATCCAGCACATCATCGCTGGTCTTGAATGGGCAATCGAGAAGACCAGGAAGATCTGGGGTATGAACCACTGAACCAGTTGAAATAAGAATTTTATCCGCCCTGAGAACCTGACCATCATCTAAAGCAATGGTGTTGGTATCGAGGAAAGAACCATTTGCACGGAACAAGCTAAACCTACCATCTTCCAACTGCTCCTTTCGAAAATCAGAAAACTCCTGGATCACTTCTCTTTTTCTTTTTTGCATGGCAGCAAGATCCGCCACTGGTTTTTCTCCACGAAAACCAAAAAGATCTCCTTTTTGAGCCAGATGAAGAACCTCTGCTGAGTAGATTAATGTCTTCGAAGGCATACACCCACGGAGGATACAGAGTCCGCTCAACTCCCTTCCTCCATCGACCACGGCAACTTTTTTTCCCAATTCGTTTGCGGTTCTGGCAGCAGCATAACCCGCACTACCGCCACCCAAAACGACGAAGTCAAAATCTTTTCCCTTTTGTCCCATGGCGTCCTTATTAAAAATTATCCCCTGTGTGTCGATTCACTTTCTCCAAGCAGAGGAATAAGAAGATATCATATGGACTGAATATAATAGAATTGATTCAGGTTGAGTTTTTGCCAAAGATAAGAATCTCATATGATCAAGCTTCAAGAATATAAGGAAGGAGATGTTGTCCTGCCAGAAGGTGAACTCGGTACAGGGTTTTGTATTTTGGAAAGCGGCACCCTGGAAGTCATTCGTGACAATCGCGTATTAAGCGAGATCAATATGAAAGGGGCCATCTTTGGCGAGCTTAGTGAAATCCTGGGAATGAAAAGGGATGCAGCGATTCGTGCCAAAACTGCAGCAAAGGTACGCCATGTGGAAGAAAGCATCGCAGATATCGTAACCAAAAACCCCAAAGTTGCCCTTAAGCTGATTCGTACCCTCGGCCGCCGCCTGTATCGGATGAACAAAATTGCTCCTCGGGGAGATTCTGATTTCAATATTTTTAAAAAGGCAGATGGCACCAAGGTTTTGGATGTTACGGATAATACCATCCGTATCTTAGTGGTCGACGATAAGCCCAACATCATCAAACAACTCACCGAGATGTTTGCCAAGAGTGATTGGCAAGTCGAAGGAGCCAAGGATGATCAATGTGCTCTGGATGCCTGCGAGCACAGCCATTACTCTGCGATTTTGATCAGTATGGCTCTTCCTGGGGATACAGCCATTGACCTGCGAAGAAAACTCAAGACCAACCATCGTGTACTCAACACCCCTGTGGTTGGAATGATTGTAATGGGAGACCAAGCAGCACAAAAGAAAGCACTGGATGCTGGTTTCGCAGACTGCATCACCAAACCGTTTGATCAAAACAAAACCGATGCGGTCATGTACAAAGTGATGAACCTTGATTCCTCTGCCCGCTATTTCAAGTTCGTCGATGATTACTTACTCTTTGAACTCCCCACGGAGCTGTCTCCATTTGTGATTAATGACATCAAGGAGAATATGGACCAAAGAATCCGGAACACCATAAACGAAGGTATTCTCAAACTCATTATTGATGTTTCTTCCCTCGAGGAGGTTGAAGAGGAAGCGATTGAGATTGTCGGAGAGTTTTCCGAAAAAATTGAAGATATGAAGCTACCGATGAGGGGAGCAATTATAGCAACTGGTGAAGATTCGGAAATGTGGAACAATTTGGATGGTTGTGAGGAGTGGTCCATTTGTGAAAACCTGGAAGAAGCCAAAGAATCTTTCAACCGCGAGGTCGAGGAAGACGAAGATTGATTCTGTTGTTTCATCCTTACTTCTACCCATCTTGCGACAGATCCCATTGGGAGTAATCAGCCATGCCGAACCATTTGGATTCTGATCTTGCTCGCAATGCTTTCCTCAAATTGCAGCAAAGCATCTGTGACACGCTTCTTGAAGTTGACCCCATTTGTAAACAAATTGAGGAAGATTGGGACAGAGAAGAAGGTGGTGGTGGCATTACCCGAGCATTTGCCCAGGGAGATGCGATGGAAAAAGGTGGGGTTAATTTTTCGGATGTGCGGGGTCATGAACTTCCCCCATCTGCCACTCAAAACCGGCCTGAACTAAGCGGCCTGCCCTTTCGGGCAATGGGGGTTTCCGTGGTGTTTCATCCTTACAACCCCTACATACCAACCAGCCATGCCAATATCCGTTATTTTGAGGCAGGGCCAGAGGAAGCCCCATCCGAATGGTGGTTTGGTGGAGGGTTTGATTTAACCCCTTACTATCCCTTTCACGAGGATGTCCTCCTCTGGCATCAGGCGGCGAAAGATGTTTGTGCCCCCTTCGGCCTTGATCTTTATCCCCGGTTTAAAAAATGGTGTGACGAATACTTCTATCTTCCACACAGAAACGAGACCAGGGGGGTTGGTGGTCTCTTTTTTGATGACTTAAAGCTGGATAATTTCAATCAGACTTTGGACTTTGTACTGGCAGTCGGAGACTGCTTTTCGAAGACTTACTTTGAGATTTTCGAAAAAAGAAAGACCACTGCTTTTGGACAGAAACAAAGGAGCTTTCAGAAGTATCGCAGGGGAAGATATGCAGAATTTAATTTAGTGTACGACCGCGGTACTCTCTTTGGCCTTCAGTCAAAGGGCAGAACCGAGTCCATCCTTATGTCTATGCCCCCTGAGGTATCTTGGACTTATGGATGGGTTCCTGAAAAAGATTCTCCGGAAGAAGAACTTTACCATTCTTATTTGCGTCCTCGGGATTGGCTGGGTGAATCGCTATGAGCGGTCGGGATTTATTTACTAAAACATTAGCCGGAAATAACCAAAGCGGGCGCCCTCCCCTGTGGGTGATGAGACAGGCGGGCAGGTATTTGCCAGAATATCGGGCGTTGAAAGAAAAATACTCGTTTCTGCAAATGGTCAAGAGTCCGGAGCTTGCCACTGAGGTGACCCTGCAACCCCTTCGGCGGTTTAAATTGGATGCGGCAATTGTTTTCAGCGATATCCTCGTGATCCCAGAAGCGATGGGCCAAGGGTACGATTTCAGGAACGGTGGTGGGATTGAAATGACCACAAAAATTTCCTGTGCCAAAGACATTGAGCAACTCTCTGTCGAAAATATCGGGGAAAAACTTTCTTATGTTTCAGAAACCTTACAGCTTTTAAGGACTGAATTGGGCGATCGACATGCGTTGTTGGGATTTTGTGGATCTCCTTGGACTCTTGCTTGCTATATGCTGGAGGGCGGATCTGCCGAAGGCTTCCCGAAAGCTATGGCGTGGGCGGCCAAAGAACCTGTATCTTTTCAGAAATTACTGGAAAAAATTTCCCTCGCCCTAATCGAATATTTGAAAATGCAGGCTCGTTGTGGTGTAGATGCACTGCAAATTTTTGATAGCTGGCACAATCTTTGTCCCTCGGATCATTTGTGGGACTTTTCCCTGCGGTGGATAGAACATGTGGTGGAAAACATTCCCCAGGAGCTTTCGATCATAGTCTATGCAAATGCATCGGCGGAGAGACTTTGCGAAATAAAAAAAACTGGTGCCAGTGCCTTGGGCGTTCACCACAGCACTGAACTTTCACAGGTGCGCAATCTTTTACCCGCTCCCCTCGCCCTTCAGGGCAACCTGGCACCCGAATTCATGGAAACAACCCCAACCACGGTTGCTCATGAGACCAGGAAAATATTAGATTCGATGCAAAATGACCCAGCTCATATTTTTAATCTTGGTCATGGCATACGGCCTGGTGCCAAAATTGAATGTATGGATGCTTTGGTAGATACAGTCCGGGCTTATGGAAGTTAGTTTTTCTTACTCTCTTTGCTTTTCCCGTTCGGTCGTAATTCACAAATTGAACTGACTGCTTCCTCAAAGTCATCATACCCTTCAACGATCTCAATTTCCATTCGTAGGTAATACAGAGGAATGACCGATTTAAAATCAGCTGGAATACGAACCGCGTCTTTTTCAGTAGTTATCATCACCTCAACCCCCGCATTCTTGGCCTGTTGAAAAAGTCTGTCTAACTCGTCGTTTTCATAGCGGTGGTGATCCAGAAATCTTTTTTTATACCTTAATTCACCTGACATTCGGTGGATCAACTGTTCAAAACCACGGGGTGAGGCAATCCCGCAAAAGACACCAACAAAACGCTCAAATAAAAAGTTTAAGTTTTCTTCGCTCTTCCCATTGACCTGACGGAACACTTTCGGTTTGTGAGCACAACGGATGATCTCGGCGTTTTTATTATGTTTTCGTATTGTTTCAAGCAGTTCAAGTTGTGGCTCAATTTCAGATTTGGTGATTAGCACATAAGAAGCACGGGACAAATGGCGCACAGGCTCCCTTAAAATCCCCCTAGGTAACAACTTATGATTACCAAATGGATTGAGCTGATCCACGAGAAGGAGGTTCATATCTGCCCGCATTGGCAGGAATTGAAAACCATCATCCAAGATTAAGACATCCACACCGTATTCTTCAATGGCATACCTACCTGCCCGTACTCGATCCTTATCTGTGAGCACCAAAACGCCAGGTAAATTGTGGGCAAGCATGAACGGCTCATCCCCCGCCTCTTCCGAATCCAATAACACCTCAACCCCATTGCTCACTACCTTAGTGGTCGGCTGTTTTTCCGCTGTCCCTTCCTGCTTGCTTTTGTAACCCCGGCTAAGAACTGCCACCTTTCTGCCTTTTGCGAGTAATTCCCGAGCTAAACGCTCGACAACGGGGGTTTTACCGGTTCCTCCCATGGTGAGGTTTCCCACAACAATAACCAAGGCATCCAGGCGGGTGGAACGAAAAATCAGTCCCTTAGAGTAGAGAAACAGCCGAGAACAAACAATGCCGTAGAAAATGTAAGAAAATGGATTGAGGAATAATCCAAATATCCTTGCAGAAATGGAAAGATCCCGATCATACAACACACCCTCGACGAAGCTTTCGAAATCACCCCATCTTTGCTTTACCCAAATTAGTCCGCTTGTTTGCGTCATATCGCCCAAAAGTTATGAAAATTCATCACACTTTCAACATGATTCCCCGCGCCACTCCTTTGATCCATTGACTTTTTTTAGCTATGGTATTTCATAGCTCCCTTTTAGTTAGTCGTAAAAACATGCAGGTAACTCTATTAAAATCAAAGCTGCACCGAGCTCAAGTGACCGGCGTTCATCCCGATTACTCCGGGAGTCTATCCATAGACCAAGACCTCTTGGATGCCTCTGGTTTTTTACACCATGAAAAAATTTTGGTAGGCAACATAACTAACGGAGAGAGGTTTGAGACTTATTGCATTCCAGCTCCTCGCGGATCCGGAGAAATTGCTCTTAATGGTGCTGCAGCCCACAAGGGAAAAGTGGGAGACTTGCTCGTAATTATAACTTTTGTATCCCTCAACCCAGACGAAGCTGCGGTTTGGGAACCCAAACTTGTGCTGGTAGGTAAAAAGAACCTTACTCATGAAATAATTTCCTCCCCTGCACCCCATCCTAATGATTGATTATAAATTACACATTCCTGGTCCGGTTGATGTATCTGCCGAGGCGTATGAAGCCATGTCCACCCGAGTTATGGGTCATAGAAGTCCTGACTTTGTTGAGTTGTACCAGTCTTGTCAGCCTCAGCTTCAGCAACTTTTTCAAACCCAAGACCCGGTCTTTTTGTCCACTTCCAGTGCTTGGGGAGTTATGGAAGGCGCAGTCCGAAACCTTTGTCAGAAAAAAACCCTTTGCTGCATGTGTGGTGCATTTTCTGACAAATGGCTCGATGTTGCCAAAAGGTGTGGCAAGGAAGCGGATGGATTGGAAGCGGAATGGGGACAGCACATCGATCCTCAAATCTTGGATGAAAAACTTTCCACCGGTGAGTACGACTTAATCACCTTGGTGCATAATGAAACCTCCTGCGGAATGATGAACCCTCTTGAAGAAATCATGAAGGTTTTATCTAAATACCCAGAGGTAATCTCAGTGATTGATACGGTAAGTTCTTTTTCCGTGGTTCCCATACCCAAAGACCTCTGGGGAATTGATGTGATCCTGACTGGTTCCCAAAAGGCTCTCGCCCTCCCCCCTGGGCTTGCCTTGCTTACGGTATCAGAAAGAGCCTTTGCCCGGGCTGAGAAAATTGACGGGCGTGGCTACTACTTTGATTTTTTGGAATTCCTCAAAAATCATGAGAAAGGAATGACTCCAAGCACTCCAGCAATTCCACAAATTCACGGCTTAAAATACACCCTCGATACCATTTTTGAGGAAGGTGTGGAGGCAAGGCATAACCGCCATGCCAAACTCAATGCCATGGTTCACAATTGGGTTGAGGAAAAAGGGTTTGTCCTACTTCCCGAGAAAAAATTTGCTTCCAAATCCCTTACATGTGTACGCAACAACCTCGATATGGATGTGGCTGGTTTCGTCAAAGCACTCAAAAACGAGAAAAAGTTAGCCATAGACGGTGGGTACGGAAAAATTAAGGGTAAAACATTCCGCATTTCCAATATGGGAAATGAAACTGAAGAATCAATGGCTCACCTCTTAAAATCTATGGACGAGGTACTTCCCCGATTCCTTTAGAACAAACATTTCACCCTCAGATTTCTTCCAAATTTACCCACATCCAACAAGTCGATGAAAAAACTTATTATCGCTGAAAAGCCTAGCGTTGCGAGAGATCTGGCCAAAGCCCTTGGCAAAGTACCCAAAAAAGATGATTATTTTGAGAATGATGAGTGGATCATTGATAGTGCAATCGGACATTTGGTCGAACTTTACATGCCCGATGATTTTGATAAAAAGCTGAAAGCCTGGAAAATTGCAAACCTGCCCATTATTCCTCCCAAGTTTGAACTCAAGCCAGTATCCACTGCTAAAAAGAAGTTTCAAAGCTTAAAAAAACAGCTCAAACGAAAGGATGTTGAATATGTGATCAACGCATGTGACGCGGGTAGAGAAGGTGAGCTCATTTTTAATTACATTCACGAATTATCCGGCTCAAAACTTTCGATTAAGAGGCTTTGGCTTCTATCGATGACTGATAAATCGATTCGCGAAGCTTTCACAAACCTCCGCGATTCGACCCAAATGCAACCCCTGCTAGATGCAGCCAGATGCAGATCTGAATCGGACTGGCTCATTGGTATCAACGGTACACGGGCAGTAACAATCAAGAGAAACAAAGCAAGCAGTCGGCAGGTGTCCACTGTTGGCAGGGTCCAAACGCCTACCTTATCCTTGGTTATTGAAAGAGAACATGAAATTCAAAAATTTCAGCCCAGAACCTATTACTCTATTCGGGCAAATTTTGAAATCACTAACGGGGTATACCAAGGGATATTTCAGAAACAAGATTTTAAAAAAGACGACCAGAATGACCGGGACAGAATTGATCGCATCTGGGAGGAGAGCACCGCTCAATCTATTTTTGCTGAGGTTCAGCAAGCCAGTTTCTGCCCCGTTTCAGAATCCAAGAAAAGATCAAAACAAAGCTCCCCCAGGCTGTACGATTTAACCACCCTTCAACGGGAAGCCAACCGCCTGCACCACCTACCGGCTAGCCGCACCCTCCAGTTGGCCCAGGCACTGTATGAAAAGCACAAGGTCATTACCTACCCCAGGACTGACTCCAAAGCTCTGCCTGAGGATTATGTATCGACCTGCAATGACCTGCTTCACAGAGTGAGTGGGGACCTGCAACCTTTTGCCCAAACCATTCTCAACGAAAACTGGATTAACCCCAACGACAAACGGGTATTCAACAACAAGCAGATAAGCGATCACTTTGCCATCATTCCAACCACCACGAGCCCCGCTAAGTTGGATGCAAACGAGTGGAAAATCTACAACCTCATCCTCAAAAGGTTTCTTGCTGTCTTTTATCCTCCTGCCGAATGGGACATAACCACGCGAATGACCGAGGTGGCTGGCCATTCCTTCAAAACTGAAGGCAAGGTACTCGTAAAAGCTTCCTGGCTCTCAATTTACGGAAAGGATCAAAATGGCGAAGATACCCTTCCTGCCCTTGGTTCCGAACAGGAATCAAAATATCTGGATTCTGAACTGATCAAAGATGAAACCAAGCCACCCCCCCGCTACACTGAGGCCACCCTCCTGTCCGCGATGGAAGGTGCAGGGAAACTGGTCGACGATGAAGAGCTTGCCGAAGCTCTAAAAGAAAAAGGGTTAGGCACACCGGCGACCCGGGCCTCAACTATTGAGCATCTTATCAAAGAAAAATACCTGCGAAGGGAAGGAACCGAAATGTTTCCGTCCTTAAAGGCTGAAGACCTCTTTCAATTCCTGCATGCAGCTGGTGTGGAAGTGTTAACCAGCCCTGCCATGACCGGGGAATGGGAGCAAAAATTGCGCAAAATCGAGGAAGGACAAATGTCCCGTTCCGCCTTCATGGAAGAGATATCCTCCCTCACTCGAGATTTTGTTGCCAAAACAACAGGTTTTGATGAAACCACGGCTTCTCTTAAGGAAACTGAACTACGGTCCCCCTTAGATAACCAGCCTCTTTTTGAGGGGCTTAACGCTTACCAAGACACATCGGGAGATTTTAGAATTTCCAAAAACATAGCCGGGCGGCGCCTAACCGTGGACGAAGTTGCTATTTTGCTGAAAAACAAACGGGTAGGCCCACTAGATGACTTCATCTCAAAAACAGGAAAGCGTTTTTCTGCGATGCTTAAAATGGAAGATGACTACAAAATCAGCTTCCTTTTTGATAATTCAAAAGATGAACAACAAGAATCCATCGAGAAAGACATGATCAAAACCGCTCCCGTGGTCAGTGATTGTCCTATTTGCGACGGATCGATACACCAAACAGACATCTCCTTCCTCTGTTCCAAAAATAAACGGATATCGGACGATGGTAACTGTACTTTTCGTATTACCCGAAAGCTTTTGGATAAAGAAATTCCATTGGATGAATTTAAAAAGTTAGTTACCGAAAAGAAAACTGGTCTTATCAAGGGATTTGTATCCAGGAGAACCAAAAGAAGATTCGATGCGAACTTGCTTCTTAAAGATAATGGATCGATTGGTTTTGAATTCCCTCCAAAGAAAAAGAAAACCGCATAGCTTTCGAAACCTTTTTTTTGATGCCTACTTTCAAATACCTTATTTTGAACAAGAGTAAGCGTCCAGAATACATTGAGGTCGAACAATCCATAACGGAAGCACCTCTCAAAAAACACCCGGTTACAGGTGAACCTATTAAGAGAGTCCCACAGTCCCAAAGCTTAACCCTGAACCATTCTGAGAAACGGGATCAAAAAACCCTTTCGACAGATCATCTCCAAAAGCATGGGTTTTCAGTTTTGCAAAAAGAAAAGGGCTCGCAAAAGTATATACAAACTGTAGGGAATCACCCAGAGCTCAAAGATTTTAATGAGTAACTCGTTCTCTAAATCTGGAAAACCAAATTGGTTACGGGCAAAACTGCCCTCCGGCCCTGAATATGGGAGGGTTAGGAACCTGGTTGACGACAACCAGTTGCACACGGTTTGCCAGAGTGCCCAATGTCCCAATATGGGTGAATGCTGGTCTCGTGGAACTGCCACCCTGATGATTCTTGGTAATATCTGCACCCGTGCTTGTACTTTTTGTGCAATCCAAACGGGAAAGCCTACCGAACTGGATTTAGCAGAACCTCCAAGAGTTGCAGACGCTGTCGCCAAGATGGGGCTCAAGCATTGTGTGCTCACATCTGTGGCACGAGACGACCTTCCGGATGGGGGTGCTAAGGTCTGGGCAGCTACCATTCGAGCAGTCCGCCACCGCAACCCAAATACTGCGATAGAAGTACTTGTGCCTGACTTTAAAGGAAATTTTGAGTCTCTCGATTTGGTGCTGGATGCAAAACCTGATATTTTCAACCATAACCTGGAAACAGTTGAGCGCCTCCAGCGACCCATTCGGAAAACAGCTCACTACCAAAGAAGCCTCGATGTGTTATCGCACTCGAAAAGCCGAGGGTTCCCGATTAAATCTGGAATTATGTTGGGACTTGGTGAAAAAGAGGACGAGATCCGAAAAGCAATCCAAGACCTTGCTCATATTGGTTTAAACATTTTGACACTTGGACAGTACCTCCAACCCAGTGCCGAATATTCCCCGATCGACCGCTGGGTGACTCCTGAAGAGTTTGACTCATGGAAAACTGAGGCTCATGAACTGGGCATCGAAGTAGTAGAATCTGGCCCATTGGTTCGTTCCTCCTACCATGCGGATGAACAATCTGACCGCTATTCCAAAGATTTAGTCGAATCCTCGTCCTCGGTGTAATCCGTTCCTCACCAGGCCCAATTCTATAATTCTCCTTAAGGGTGTTTTAGAAAAAGAAAAGGCGTCCCTCGAAAGGAACGCCTTTTCAAAAATGAAGTAAGAAAAAGTTTCTTACATCATGCCATGATCATGACCATGTCCTGCAGGAGCAGGTGCCTCCTTCTCAGGGATGTCAGTAATCATGCAATCCGTGGTCAATAAGAGACCAGATACTGAACCAGCATTTTGCAAGGCAGTACGGGTCACTTTGGTCGGATCAACAACACCTGCTTTGATCAAGTCCTCATGGGTGTCAGTTGCGACATTGTATCCCATGGTGGATTTGGATTTGAGCACTTGTTGTACAACCAATGAACCTTCAACACCAGCATTGTCGCAAAGCTTACGAAGGGGAGCTTCGATCGCACGACGAACAATGCCTGCACCGATTTGTTCATCACCTTCAAGTTCATCTGCTGCTTTTTCAATCGCTTTCGCGGCACGAAGAAGAGCAACTCCCCCACCAGGAAGGATTCCCTCTTCAACAGCGGCACGGGTTGCATGCAAAGCATCTTCAACGCGAGCTTTCTTTTCCTTCATTTCAGGTTCGGTTGCAGCGCCAACATTGATCACTGCCACACCACCTGCCAATTTGGCAAGACGCTCTTGTAATTTTTCACGGTCATAATCGGAAGTGGTTTCTTCGATTTGACGACGAATTTGTTTCACACGACCTTGGATGTCAGAAGCTTTACCAGCTCCTTCTACAATAACAGTGTTTTCCTTGTCTACAGATACGCGCTTGGCTTGTCCGAGATCTGCAAGTTGAACATTTTCTAACTTGATTCCAAGATCTTCGGTAAGGCAACGGCCACCTGTAAGGATAGCAATATCACGGAGCATTTCCTTACGACGGTCCCCAAAACCAGGAGCTTTCACTGCACAGGCGTTGAGGGTGCCACGAAGTTTATTAACTACGAGAGCAGCCAATGCTTCGCCTTCAATATCCTCAGCGATGATAAGCAGTGGCTTACCTTGCTTGGATACGATTTGAAGTAGAGGAAGGAGGTCATTCAGAGCACTGATTTTCTTTTCGTGAATGAGAATGTAGCAATCTTCCAAAGCTGTTTCCATAGTCTCATTGTTGGTGCAGAAATAAGGGCTAAGGTAGCCTTTATCAAATTGCATACCCTCAACCACATCCAAGGTGGTTTCAATGCTTTTTGCTTCTTCTACAGTGATGGTTCCGTCTTTTCCAACCTTGTCCATTGCATCAGCAATGATTTCACCGATTTCATTGTCCCAGTTTGCAGAAACGGTGGCAACCTGACGGACTTCTTCACGGTCCGATACCTTTTTGCTGTCACGAAGTAATTTGGCGACACCGGCTTCCACCGCTTTGTCGATTCCTCGTTTCAGGTAGACTGGATTAGCGCCAGCTGCCACATTTTTCAAGCCCTCGCGGTATACCGCATGAGCAAGAACGGTGGCAGTTGTGGTACCATCACCAGCAAGATCAGATGTCTTGGATGCTACCTCACGAACCATTTGAGCACCCATATTTTCATAGGGATCCTCAAGCTCAATTTCTTTGGCAACGGTTACCCCGTCCTTCGTTACTGTAGGAGAACCGAATTTTTTGTCGATTAATACATTACGACCCTTCGGTCCAAGCGTTACGCTGACTGCTTCAGCAAGTGTCGACACGCCCTTAAGTACTTTCTTGCGGGCGGCTTCGTCGAATAGAATTTGTTTAGCCATTTTTACTTCTTAATTTTGGAAGTTAACGTTTTGTGAAAGATTCAACCTACGATTCCAAGAATGTCTTCTTCACGAAGAATCTTGTACTCGACATCATCGACTTTTACATCGGTTCCGCCATATTTGCTGATCAAGACTTTGTCACCCTTCTTTACTTGAAAGGGAACATCATTACCAGCGTCGTCTTTTTTCCCTGTTCCCAGGGCAACAACTTCGGCTTCTTGAGGCTTTTCCTTGGCTGAATCAGGGATAATAATCCCGCCCTTTACTTGCTCGTCTTCATCGACTTGCTTGACGAGGACGCGATCTCCCAGTGGAGTTATTTTTGGTTTACTCATATTCCTTAATTTTGGGTTTAGGTTATAATATATTGATTAACAGATGGGAAGAGGGTGCAAACCACCGTCTTCCAAAATGGATGGGTTTGGATGACTAGGAACCTTTTTTCTCTTCCTTATCGTCGTCGACTACCTCAAAGTCCGCATCGACAATGTCTTCTTCATTTGATTTTTCACCACTCTTAGCTTGTGCTTGAGCAGAAGCTGCGGCGGCTGCCGCAGGGTCCGCACCGGCTTGTGCAGCCTGTTTGGCCAACTCTTCAAAGCCTTTTTCCAATTTTTGTTTGGCTTCTTTTAACGCTGAGGGTGTTGCGCTTTGATCGTCTAAAACCTTTTTGGCATCTCCTACCATGTCACCGATCTTGGACTTGAGATCATCGGGTGCCTTATCCCCAAGGTCGGAAAGTTGCTTCTCGCACTGGTAAACCAAAGAGTCCAACTCATTGCGCACCTGCACAGAATCTTTCTTCTCCTTGTCCTGCTCGGCAAACTTCTCTGCCTCTTTTTTGAGCCTTTCAACCTCCT
The DNA here is from genome assembly GCA_038150505.1 of Opitutales bacterium. Taxonomy (GTDB): domain Bacteria; phylum Verrucomicrobiota; class Verrucomicrobiia; order Opitutales; family Seribacteraceae; genus Chordibacter. The sequence goes on from JAYOTQ010000002.1 coordinate 21,643, forward strand.
GCTCATCCATGCTTGATGAACCAGAAATGGTTATCTTTTGATCTTTACCTGTGTCTTTGTCTTTTGCCGTAACATTGAGAATACCATTTGCATCAATATCAAAGGTGACCTCAATTTGAGGGGTGCCACGGGGTGCCGGGCGGATGCCATCGAGCTTGAATGTGCCCAAGGTTTTGTTGTCCTGTGACATGGCACGCTCTCCTTGCAATACCACAATATCGACAGCCGGCTGGTTATCTGCTGCAGTCGAAAAGACCTGGGACTTTTTCGTTGGAATGGTCGTGTTCCTCTCGATCATTGCCGTAGAAACACCGCCAGCAGTTTCAATCCCCAAGGTCAAAGGAGTCACATCCAACAGCAGGACATCATTCACATCTCCCTGAAGTACCGCACCCTGAATCGCTGCACCAATGGCGACGACTTCATCAGGGTTGACTCCTTGGTGAGGATCTTTGCCTCCAAGTTCCTTGGCAATTTCAACAACACGTGGGCTACGGGTCATTCCGCCAACGAGCACAAGGTTACCCACCTCACCAATACTCAGGCCCGAATCCTCCAAACAAGATTTAAAAGGATTTTTGGTCCGCTCATACAAATCGTCACAGATCTGTTCGAGCTTGGATCTCGAAAGAGTCACATTTAAATGCTTGGGACCCGAAGCATCTGCAGTGATGAAAGGAAGGTTAATATCAGTCGATTGAGAGGAAGATAAAGCCATTTTCGCCTTTTCTGCCTCTTCTTTCAATCGTTGCATCGCCATGGGGTCTCCAGAAAGATCGACCCCCTGCTCCTTTTTGAAATCATCAACCAGCCAGTTGATAATTGTATCATCCCAATTATCCCCCCCTAGTTGAGTGTCTCCATTAGTGGCTTTTACTTCAAAAACACCGTCTGCGATTTCCAGCACACTGATATCAAAAGTTCCCCCACCCAAGTCATAAACTGCGATGGTTTCTTCTCCCTTTTTATCTAATCCATATGCAAGGGAGGCTGCAGTAGGCTCATTGATGATCCGTAAAACTTCAAGGCCAGCAATGGCTCCGGCATCTTTGGTTGCACGTCTCTGGTCGTCATTAAAATAGGCCGGTACTGTGATCACTGCCTGAGTCACAGGTTCGCCCAAGTAAGCTTCAGCATCGGCCTTCAACTTAGCCAAAACCATCGAAGAAATTTGTTCTGGCATGAAGCTCTCGGTCTTTCCATCAACTTCACATTCGATAACAGCAGCACCATTCTTGCCCTCCACGAGTTTAAAAGGGAGATTGCTAACCTCACCTTTAATCTCTTCATACTTTCTTCCAATAAGACGCTTCGCAGAGAAGATCGTATTTTGCGGGTTGGTAACCGCTTGGCGTTTGGCAGCCTGCCCAACAATCCTTTCTCCGCTCTTTGAAAATGCCACGACAGAAGGTGTTGTCCGATTTCCCTCGGAATTAGGAATTACCTTGGGCTCGCCTGCTTCCATTACGGCCATGCATGAATTACTAGTGCCTAAATCTATACCTAATATTTTGCTCACGAATGAATAGTCTGCACATATTGCGCCTGTTGCTAAAATAAATTTATCCTACTAACAAACAAAGACTTACAGAAATGTATCTCTTAAGAATCAATCCTGAAAATTGATTTTCGAGACAGGATGGCACATACCTGATGGCACAAACTGTCGCGCCGTGTCACAAACCAAATTAAGGATCTAAAGTTGGTTCGCTAGTAGTATCGTCAAGGTTGTCTAAAATTTCCATAACCCGATTGCCCCGCTCTATCCCGATATCTCGGACAAACTGCAATTTAGGAGAATATTTTAAAATCACATGCTTGCTGACAACTCCCCTGATTTCTCCAGCATGTTTTCGGAAAAATTGTAAGGCTTGACGAGCACTCATTTCATCTCCGACCACTGAATATGCAACCGTCGCATTTCTGAGGTCGGCCGCTACATCCACTGATGTGATTGTCCAACAGACGGTTTCAGCACCGTAGCGTGTGCTTAAATAATTGCCAATCTCACGCTTGACCAACTCATTTACTCTAGCCAAGCGAAGGCTCATGGTGTGAAGCTCGTTGGTTGGTTACAGAGTGGGACGGATTTTATCGATCTCAAAGGTCTCAATGACATCCCCTTCCTCATATTTATCAAAGGAATCTAATCTCATACCACACTCAAAACCGGCTTTCACATCGGTCACATCATCCTTGAACCGGCGAAGGGTATCAATTTTGCCCTCAGCAATAACTTCACCACCACGCACTAAGCGAGCTCCTTTGTTGCGAGTAATCGTTCCTTCCATAACCATACAACCCGCAACTGTTCTCCCTTTGCTCACACGGAAGACCTGCCTGACCTCAGCACGGCCCGTTTTATTCTCAACCATTTCTGGCTCAAGCAGTTCGGACATGTTCTCTTTCACCAAATCTATAATTTGGTAAATAATACTATTTTGAAAGACCTGCACGCCCAGGTGTTTAGCCTCACCCATTACCCCATTCTCTAACTTTACATTAAAGCCTAAGATATCGGCATTGGAGGTGTGGGCCATTTTTACATCATTTTTAGTGATTTGACCGACATCAGAATGAATAATCTCCAAGGCAACTTTATCACTCTCAATAAGCTCAAGGGAGTCTTTCAAAGCCTCGACCGACCCGCGAACATCTCCTTTGATGATGACACGGTAACTGGTGGATTTGCTTTTATTTATGGCTGCAAACAATGCATCAACGGCAGCTGTATTATCCGAGTCCGAATCTTCAGCTTCCTCACTCTTAGGAGCAGGTTCTTCAGGGATGGATAGCAGTTTCTTTTCCATCACTGCAAAATCCTCTGCTTCGCGTCGGGCAACACGCTCATTTTTAACCACCTTACAAATTGCACCACAATCTGGAACTTCAGACCAACCGAGGACATTGACAGGAGTGGAAGGTGGAGCGGATTTAACCTGATTCCCCTGATCGTCTATCATTGCCTTCACTTTGCAATAAACGGACCCACAATGGAAAGAATCTCCCACCTTAAGGGTTCCTTTTTGAACAATAAGAGTAGCGGTTGGCCCACGGCCCACTTCCATGCGGGCCTCAATCACAATGGCTTCAGGAACTGCAGTTGGGTTGGCCTTTAATTCCATTACCTCAGCCTGCAGCAGGACCATATCTAAAAGCTCATCAATGTTATCCCCCTTGAGTGCAGAAATGGGCACGGTTACAACATCTCCTCCCCAATCTTCTGCAGGAATTGATCTTTCCTGCATCTGAGTTTTGACCTTGTCTATGTCTGCCCCTTTTGTGTCCGTTTTATTGATCGCAACCATAAGGGATGACTGGGATCTTTGAGCAAATTTAAGAGCTTCTTCGGTTTGAGGCATAAAACCATCATCCGCAGCAACAACCAATATGCTGACATCAGTGAGGTTGGCTCCTCTTTCCCTAATTTTGGAAAATGCGGCGTGACCGGGCGTATCGAGAAAGGAAATCTTTTGCCCATTGTGGGTAATTTGGTACGCCCCCACATGCTGGGTAATACCGCCTGCTTCACCACTTACCACATTGGCCTTTCGAATGGTATCCAAAAGAGTGGTTTTACCATGATCCACATGGCCTAATATACAAACGATGGGCGGACGGGGCTTGAGGAATTTTTCGTCGTTTTCATCCACCTGTACCTTCTCTTTTTTAGCCTTAGGTTCAGCTTTTTCTCCCCGGTGGCGGATTTCTAATTCAAACCCTCTCGACTTGGCCAACTTACTGGCTACATCTTCCTCAATCGTCTGGTTCATAGAGGCAAATATGCCCATCTCCATGAGTTCAGAAATTAATTGAAATGGTTTTAGCCCAATCAACCCGGCAAAATCACGAACCACAATAGGAGGTTTAACAATGACGAGGTTTCCTTCAACAATGCCCACTGAATCATCATCGGAAGCGGCAGTGGGTGCAGGTTCGGTTGGCTGGCTCGCTTTGACCGGCAAAGGAGGCGGTGCTCCGGCAGTTTTATTTGGAGGTGGGGGAAGGCTCGGTGCTGCACCAGCAGTGGTAGGTGTGGCTTCTTTTGCCTCAACCACTGGATCTTCCTGAGCAGAAGTCGACTTTTCCTCAGCTGCAGCAGCATCTTTCTCCGCCTGCTCTGCTTTTTCTTTTGCTTCTTTTTCCCTGTCTAAGTCCTGTTTTGTTTTTACAAAAGGAACTTCGGATGGTTTGGAAGAAGCCTGTGGCTGATCATCTTTTTTGGTTTCGGGTGCGACAGATTCAGATGAAGATTTGTTGAGCTCATCTATTAAAGACTGAGCGGTGATGTTATCGATCGTGGAGGAGGCACTCTTCACATCGTACCCACGCTCAACCAAGATTTCCAAGACCTCCTTACTCGTTTTTTGGGTCTCTTTGGCGATCGCGTGAATTCGTACACTCATAAATTTTAAAAAGGGATTTTTTAGAAACGTCTGTAATTAGGATGCAGTCTCGGCAGAATTAGATTCAGCGGAGACTTTGGTTAAAATATTCTGGGCGGTTGCATCATCGAAACCTAAGCCCACCAAATCCGTGTGAGTTACCCCCTCAAATGCTTCAGGGCTGACCAAACCAAAAGCTACCAACCGGTCCGCAACTTCAAATTCAATTCCCACAGAGGTAAGCCCTTCAGCTGCTTTGGCTTTTCGTTCGTCAAAACCGACTTCCTTGACCTCAACCTTACCAATATCAAGCTTCCAACCAAGCAACCTCGAAGTTAACCGGGCATTGATTCCTTTGCGACCGATTGCGACGGAAAGATCATCTTCCTTAACTTCAAAATACATTCTGCGTTTGTCCCTGTCTAAGGTAACATTCTGAGGAACGGCGGGCTTGAGGGCTTCAACCAGTTGTTCAACCGGATCTTCAAACCAACGAACGATGTCCACTTTCTCTCCGTTCATTTCCCGGACTATGCTTTTGACACGACCACCACGGGCACCCACACAGGCGCCTACAGGGTCTACCTTAGGGTCTGTGCTTTTCACGCATACTTTGGTGCGGTATCCAGGCTCACGAGCCATTGCGGCAAGAGAAACCGTGCCGTCTGCTATTTCAGAAACTTCCATATCAAAGAGTTTGCGGACGAAATTAAGGCTCGAACGGCTCAATACCAGTTCTGGTCCACGACCTTGCTGTTCAAGCTTTACAAGTAAGCAACGAATCCGCTCTCCAGGAACCCAGTCTTCACCAGGTGCTTGCTCACGCCAGGGGAGCAAAGCCTCCGCTTTACCAACTTCGACGATAAGATCGCCACGCTCTTTGCGGCGAACTGTACCGGTTACCAAGTTACCCACTTGATCCCGAAATTCGTCGTAAATATGCTCTTTTTCAAATTGACGCAGTCTTTGCTTAATTGCCTGCTCCGCAGTTTTTGCCGCTATTCTTCCAAGGTACGCGGGATCCATCTCTCTTTCTACAGTATCACCAATTTGGGGATTATCTGCATAGAGTCTGGCCTTATCGATATGAATTTCCTTGGCAGTGTCTGAAACAGATTCCACAACTGTAAGAAGGGTCCACGCCTGAAGGGAACCATTTTTGGGATTAATCTCCACCCTGACCTCACTGGGCTCAGAGTTGGCCCCTCCACGTTCTGCGGCTGCCTTTACAGCATTTTCGATCGTAGCGATCATGTCAGGGCGGCTGATCCCCTTCTCTTTTTCCATGTATTCTAGGACTGCGAGTATTTCGCTGCTCATAGGTTGGATATTTTAATGGTTAATTGATGTAAAAAAAAAGACGAGCAAGATGCCCGTCCCTTGTGGACTAGACTGTAATTAAAGAATTTAAAGTACCAGTAAGACAAAATTTGTCAACGAATACATAGATGGCTTGAAATCACTTTTTTTTCCTCTTTGCAGAAAACTTCAGATCGATTAGTAATGTACCCTTTTTTGATGAAAACTATTCGTTTTGCCAATCTACCCGGAGATGGAATCGGGCCCGAAGTAATGTCTGTAGCCTTGGAAGCTCTAACCCAAGCGGGTAAGGTCTTTGGGTTTGAGTGTGTCACATCCCAGCACGATGTGGGTGGGATTGGAATTGATAACCACGGGAAAGCACTTCCTGATTCCACCCTTGATGCATGCCGATCGATGGACGCCATTCTTTTTGGATCTGTCGGGGGTCCGAAGTGGGAAAACTTGCCTCCGAAAGAACAACCGGAAAGGGCTGCTCTGCTCCCACTCCGCAAGGAATTTGAACTTTTTGCAAACCTTAGGCCCGGCAACCTTTTTCCTGAACTCGCGGATCTTTCTCCCCTCCGCAAAGATGTTGCCGGTGCAGGGATTGATGTGCTGTGCGTCCGCGAACTCACCGGGGGCATCTATTTTGGACAACCCAAGGATACCCGGACCCTCGAAGATGGGCAAAAAGAGGCCATTGACACTATGGTCTACCGGACCAGTGAAATCGAAAGGATTGCAGAAGTTGCGGTAAAGGCAGCGGCACTTCGTGAAAAGCGAATCTGCTCAGTCGATAAAGCAAATGTTTTGGAAACCTCAGTTCTTTGGCGTCAGACAGTCTCTGAATACATCGAGAAACTCGATCCATCGATCGAATTGACCCACATGTATGTGGACAATGCGGCTATGCAACTGGTGCGCGATCCAAATCAATTCGATGTTTTGCTTACTGAAAACATGTTTGGTGATATTTTATCGGATGAATTAGCGGTCATTTGCGGGTCACTGGGCATGCTGGCCTCCGCGAGTCTAGGCACTGGAACAAACACTCAGGGATATTCTTATGGGTTGTACGAACCAGCCGGTGGAACGGCGCCTGATATTGCCGGCAAAGGCTTGGCCAACCCTTGTGCCCAAATCCTGAGTTCGGCACTCATGTTGCGGTACAGCTTTGGGCAGGAGGAAGCGGCACTCTCTATCGAAAATGCGGTGAAAGAGACAATTCAGTCTGGTTTACGGACCGGGGATATTGCCATGGGTGGGCCCTCCGTTTCCACGACGGAAATGGGTGCTGCGATTATTTCCAAAATTGTCTAAGTTATTGCCTTGATGAAAGCACGAGAAATTAGGCGCTCTTTTTTAGACTTCTTTGCCGAAAAGAATCATCATGTCGTATCCTCTGCTTCTTTGCTTCCCCAATCGCCAAATTTACTCTTTACCAACGCTGGAATGAATCAATTTGTCCCCTATTTTTTAGGGGACCAAAAAGCGCCTTTCCCCAAAGCTACCGATACGCAAAAATGCATCCGAGCAGGGGGAAAACACAACGACCTGGAAGATGTGGGGCTGGATACTTATCATCATACATTTTTTGAGATGTTAGGAAACTGGTCTTTTGGTGACTACTTCAAAAAAGATGCAATCGCCTGGGCATGGGAATTGTTGGTGGACCGATGGAAATTCCCTGCCAATCGTTTGTATGCGACAGTATACAAGCCGGAAAAAGGAGATCCTGCTGATTTTGATGAAGAGGCTCACAAGCTGTGGGAAAATATTTTTCTTTCTGCGGGTCTCGACCCCAAAGTGCATGTGGTTACCGGTGGCAAAAAAGATAATTTTTGGATGATGGGAGAAACGGGTCCCTGTGGCCCATGCTCAGAACTGCACTTGGACCTGACCGCAAAAGGAGATAGCCGTGGCCAGCTGGTCAATCAAGACTCACATCTTTGTATAGAAATATGGAATTTAGTTTTCATTCAGTTTAACGCGGACAAAAAGGGTACCTTTTCTCCCCTTGAATCGAAGCATGTAGATACGGGCATGGGATTTGAGCGGGTTGCTGCGGTGATGCAGTCCACCCAAAATTTCACCGACTTTTCCAAGCCAGCCTCAAACTACGATACCGATCTTTTTTCTCCAATCTTCGAAAAGCTTCAGGATCTCTCCGGTAAGGTATACAAATCGACCCTGCCAGAAGCGGGCAAACCCAAGAATGCTCAGGAGCAAATAGACATTGCTTTTCGTGTAATTGCCGACCACCTGCGTGCCCTCAGTTTCTCGATTGCAGATGGCATCCTCCCTGGTAACAACGATCGAAACTATGTACTCCGTCGCATCCTGCGCAGAGCGATAAAGTACGGAAGAACTTTAGGTTTTACCCAACCCTTCTTTTCCAAGCTTGCTCCAGTTTTGATTGAACAAATGGGTGATGTGTTCCCTGAACTCATTGCAAGGTCAGAATTAATTGAGAAGACCCTGAAATCGGAAGAGGAATCTTTTAATAAAACTTTGGACCGTGGGATTGAATTGTTTAACCGGGAAACCAAAGAACTGACGCCAGGGGATGTGGTATCTGGTGACTTTGCTTTTAAATTATACGATACCTATGGGTTCCCCCTCGACCTGACTGATTTGATGGCACGCGAATCGGGATTGACGGTCAATCATGAGGAATTCAAATCCCAGATGGATGCCCAAAAAAACCGAGCCCGCGAAGCCCATAAATCGGTCGAAATATTGGTCAATAAAACTAGCGTAAACACCGAAGCCACAACATTTTGCGGATACGAAACCTCCAACCTAAATAATTTTACAGCCACTTGCACCGACTTGGTCCAATCCGGGGAGAATATCTTTCTTGTGGCTGATCAAACTCCATTTTATGCGGAAATGGGCGGACAAGTTGGCGACACTGGCAAGGTAAGCATCGAAGGTTCAGTATTGGAGATTGAAAATGTGGTAAAAGATTCCAGTGGTAGGTTCCTTCACCAACTAGATAAGAGGGACAAGGATTTAGATTGGGTAGGTAAATCAGTCCAGTTTGATGTAAACCTCTCAAGAAGACGAACCATTCAGCAGCACCACACTGCCACCCATGTCTTGCACTGGGCACTGAGGGAGGTTTTGGGAGATCATGTACGACAGGCAGGCTCTTTGGTTCAACCCGACCGCTTAAGGTTTGATTTTTCCCATTTTGAGGCACTGTCCGAGGATCAGTTAAAAACCATAGAGAAAATCTCGAATGAAAAACTGCTGCTTAATGAAGAATTGCTTTCTTATGAAGTCCCATTTGCCGAAAAACCGGATGGTGTGATTGCTTTTTTTGGTGAAAAATATGGCGATGTAGTGCGGGTGGTTGACCTCGGTGGATGGAGTCAGGAATTGTGCGGGGGGACCCATGTGCGCTCAGGGGGAGAAATTGGATCGATTCGAGTTGTATCCGAATCTGCAATCTCATCCGGCACCCGCCGCTTGGAGGCAGTCGCAGGCTTTTCTGCCTATGAATGGGCGAGCAATCGGGTAAACCGCTTCAACCAGTTAGTCCGAGAGTTCTCCTGCAAACCCGATGAGTTGGAGTCACGAATTCAACAAATTCAAACCACTTCCAAGCAATTGGAAAAAAAGCTCCGGTCTATCGAGCAAAAAGACCAGGCTGGACTTGCCGATCAGTTAATTCAATCCGCGATTGAAAAACAAGGGGTGAGGATCATTGCCCAATCTGTGCATGGAGTTTCCGCCAATGAACTTCGCGGTCTTGCAAGCCAAGTGAACAAAAGGACTGAACCCTCTGTAGTTCTCCTTGCCTCTGAGAAGGATGATAAGTGTTCTTTGGTTTGTATTTGCTCAAGCGATGCGATGGACCGCGGCTTTAAGGCAGGTGAAATTATTCGCGAACTTTCCCTCCAAATTGGAGGAAAAGGAGGGGGTAAGCCTGACTTCGCAATGGGCGGAGGGGCGGCAGGTAAAGGGGTAGCTGAAGCGATTGCCAGGCACTCCTTGGTTTCCTAGCTCCTGCGTGAAGCTTCGCATCTTGCTTCCCCCTACCCTCGCTGGCTCGATCCAACGAAATGCAATTCCTGCTAAAGTTGAACTCGAGGATGGTTCTGGGGCTCGAATCCCCCCTGAAAAATGCGACTTCGATAGCCTAGGCAAATTGCCCAATGCTGAAAGGACTGCCCTCTTTGCTTTATCGCAGTGGTGTGGGGGCAAACTGACCTCTTTTTTACAGCTCAATGTGCAGCAAGCGGCGGAGCTGCTCAAAATGCTTGACCAGGTCGCGTGTTTTTTCCCTGCCAACGCTCCCGACCAACCCTTTTCCTGGTCTCCATCCGGGCTCGTTGGAGTCAGTGAACACATTGGAAAGCCGGAAATGCCCAAGCCTCCCCCAAAAATAAGGCAGGTAAGTGAAATAACTGAGCAGGAAACTCCACCTCGCCCGAGACCAGAAATGGAATATGAAGGCCCCCCCATGGAGGTTGAGGGTTCCACAGAGTACCTTCGCATTATTTTGCCCGGTTCGGAGCATCCAAGTTATGCAGAAGTTCTCAGACTTCTTAGAAATTGGTCCTTTATCAGAGACCGATCTCACCGCCATTGGTGGTGGCTGAGGGACTCTGCCAAAGTCTTAGATTTCCTGGCTCACCATCAGGAAGAATTGGAGCTCGATCACCTCGCCCATTTCACTGAAAACTTCAAAAAACATACCGCCAAGATTAAAAGTGCGTCTCTTTCTGTCCGAGCCAAGGAAGGGGATAACCACATTGAGATTGAAACAAAAATTGAGGCGGGAGATGCTCCAATCGAATTGATTGAACATGCCTTATCCACAGGCAGAAATCATTTTATCCATGGATCCAACACCTACCTTCTGACCAAAGATTTGAGGGAGAAACTTGCCCAAGTACAACGGCAAGCTTCAGGGGTTGCCGACACCCCACTCCTTTCCCGTTCCACTCATGTGGTGACTGCCTTCCAATCAACATCATTGGAGGAAACCTTAACCGAGGCCGATCCCAGGTTTAAAACTCCTTCTCAATGGAAAAAACGGGGACTGGCACTAAAAAACCTTTCTGCGCTGAGCCAGCCAACCCCGCAAGATGGTCTAGAAAAAATCCTCAGACCCTACCAGGCAATTGGCACCGCCTGGATGTTGCACCTTTTCGACCACGGACTCGGAGGAATTTTAGCAGATGAAATGGGACTGGGGAAAACCCTCCAAGCACTGGCATTTCTTTCCTGCCTCAGGAAAAGGGGCGGAGCGGTAAAAACTTCTCTGGTCATCTGCCCCGCTTCCTTGGTTGAAAACTGGAAAAGAGAAGCAGAAAGATTCTGCCCCTCATTTTCCGTCTACTCCCATCATGGGCCCAACCGTGCAACCACCCCTTCTTATCTCGGTAAATTTGATTTAGTCATCACCTCCTACGGGACCCTCTCCAGAGACCTTGAGATGTTTAAAGAATTCCCGTTTCTTTGCGTAATTGGGGACGAAGCCCAGCATCTTAAAAACAGAAGAACGCAAAATGCGAAAGCCACCTCTGCTCTTAGTTCAGAGGGACGTATTTTGCTCACAGGCACTCCCATAGAAAATAGTATTTCTGACCTGCTTTCCCTTTTGGCCTTCCTCTTACCTGGAGCAAACCCAACGCTTCCGGATGGGTCCAGAGGGGATGAAAGAGTATGGCACGAACAACGCATTCTTAAACAATCAGCTCCTTATCTGCTTCGAAGATCAAAAAAAGAAGTGGCCCCCGAACTTCCCGAAAAGATAGAGCAAGTGCTTTACCTAGACCTTACGGATGACCAAAAAGAATGTTATGATAAAGTAAGGACATCAGCCGAAGAGGAACTAAATCAACTCGCCGGGAGTGGAGCTTCCGAAGGAAGCATCCGCATGAAGACACTCACTCAACTTCTTCGCCTCCGGCAGGTGTGCTGTGACCCTCGCCTGGTTCATCCGGAAATTGAGAATTTTCGATCCTGCAAGCTCAATGCCTTTCGAGAACTCCTATACAATTGTTTGGAGGGTGGGCATCGGATGCTGGTCTTCTCCCAGTTTGTTCAAATGCTCAAAATCCTCCAAGCTGAGCTCACCAGTTCCTCCATCCCATTTTGCTACATTGATGGATCAACTAAAGATCGAATGGCACAGGTCGACCGCTTTCAAGATGATCCATCCATTCCCGTTTTCCTGATCTCCCTCAAAGCGGGTGGTACCGGCTTAAACTTAACTGGAGCAGATGTAGTGGTTCATTTTGACCCTTGGTGGAATCCGGCTGCAGAGGCACAGGCAACCGATCGGGCACATAGGATTGGTCAAGAAAAGCAGGTAACTTCTTATAAATTTATCACCTCAGGCACGGTTGAGGAAAAAGTCCTTGGTTTACAGTCCCAGAAAAGAAAACTGTTGGAAAAGGTATTTGAGGAATCGGAAGCCGCAAACCTCACTCTTTCTGTTAACGAGTTGAGAGATTTGATTTAAACATAATAGCTCACCCTCTTTGGCCAAACAAAGCCGAACCGACGCGGATCATCGTGCTTCCACAAGCAATTGCTTCAGCCAAGTCATCAGACATGCCCATGGACAGCTCCTTGAGTTCCGCCCCATGGCTTTGGGAAAGTTCATCACGCAAATCGGCTAACTTGACAAAGGCGTCTCTCGCGACGGACAGATCATTGGGAACAAAGGGAGCAATGGTCATAAGACCATCGACGGAGAGATGCGATGATCCAAGCACTTCATCCAAAGCAGCACTCGCCTCCTCAACTTTAAATCCAAATTTGGCAGGATCATTGCCCGAATTAATTTGAAGCAGAATGGAAGACTGGTGACCCACCCTCTCGGATGCGGCCTGCACTTTTTTAATTAACTTGATGGAATCCACAGTTTGGATACGGGAAAAACGACCCACTGCCTGGTTCACCTTGTTGCTCTGCAAATGACCAATTAACTCCCAATGCACATCTTCAATTTCAGATTGTTTTGCAGTAGCCTCTTGCACTTTATTTTCACCAACCCTCGATATTCCCGCTAATTTACAGTATTTCACCGCATCCACTGGCCAATTTTTAGTAACGGGAAGAAGTGTGATTTCTTCAGGAATTCGCCCACATGCCTTGCAAGCTAGAGCAATCTTTTCCCGCAAGGATTTTAAATTGGAGAAAAATTCTTCATAGGTAATCATAAGTATTACTTGTGTTATAAATAGTTTTAAATAAGTTCAGATAATAGCAAATGCATATTCAAAATTTCAAAACCTTCTGTGATTTAGTAGAAAGTAAAAGTTTTTCCAAAGCCGCAAAATTAAACGAGGTCACACAGTCCGCTGTGAGCCAACAACTGAAGGCCATGGAATCTCATTACCAGATGCTGATCATCGACCGGAACCAAAAAAAGTTCCGGCTCACTCCTCAGGGAACGGCTCTGTATTCTACATTCAAACAAATTTTAACCCTCTATGACCGTCTCAATTGCGAAATTCAGGAAATGCGCAATGTGGTGAGTGGTACCGTACAGATATCCACGGTCAACAGCATTGGTTTACATGTACTTCCTCCCTACCTCAAGTCTTTCCTCAAAGAGTTCCCATCGGTGAATGCACGGGTGGAATACCGGAGGGCAAACCTGGTCTATGATGATGTGCTCCACGGAAACGCGGACCTTGGACTTATCGCTTTTCCTGTTCCACAAAAAGACTTGGAAATCATCCCTTTTACCAATGACGAGTTGATTGTCGCGATGAGCCCAGAGCACCCTCTCAGCAAAAAGCGAATGATCGCAATGAAAGATTTGCAAGGGGTTGAATTTATCGCCTTTGAAAAAGACATTCCTACGCGCAAAGCCACAGATGAAATACTTGAGAAAGCAGGGATTCAAGTTTCCGTGGTTATGGAGTTTGACAATGTTGAGACAGTAAAGCGAGCCATTGAGATCAACGCCGGGCTTGCAATTCTTCCAGCGAGCACAGTGGTCAATGAGGTCGAGCGAAAGCAATTAATTAGTTTCAAGCTTGAAGGCGGAATCCATAACCGCCCCTTAGGGATCATTTACAAACAGACTCGTATGCTTACACCGGCCCTGCGCTCTTTTATCGAATTGCTCAAGGAAGGACCAGAAAGAGATTAGTTTCTCAGCCTGCCCCCCACCCTCTCATTTATTCATATCCAAGCAGAGGTGGAGTCGCCTTAACCAAACTCGCAGTAAAACTGCCAACAATTACTTTGCTGCTTACCCGCACAGGGACTCTTCTCTCATCATCCGAATACCAGACTTTTAACATCCCTTTGGGACTTTTGTTAAAAACACCCCCTAAGTTTTTAAGGGCAGGATTGGTTGCAATTGCAAAAATTTTTCCGGAGGGAAGAGATATCCTCTCCCTTTCTCCAGCACGCACAATTACATCCTGATAGCGCTTGCCATCACAAGTTGGTAAAATTACTTCCCCCCCCGGATCAAGTGGATGGAGCCTGAAAAAGTATGCAATCGATAAAGGATCATATACCGGGCCAGGTATAGGGGTAACTCTGGGCTCGGATTTATTTTCAATGTAGGAGACTTCTCCTTTCGCATAATCATACAACACCTCAATCTCCCTGCGGGTTTTTCCTTCATGCTGGGATTTCTCGTATTTTAAAGTGCGTGAAAAAGAAGAATCTATCGTGCTGGTAATCGAGGTTCTTACCTTGTAAAAAGTATCGGCAAAGGAGTTAGTTCTTACATGGAACCGGATTGTGATTGCACTCTTTTCGGCATCGCTTTGTTGGGACACCACTTCCATAACTGCGGAACCTACCGGAAAGAACCCCCACTTCATCTCATATTCAAGACGCTCCCCCAACTGAAATGGGAGTTTGTTGCCCTGATGAGATGAGTCACTGGCCAACAAGGGGGCCAAGCTCACGGCAAAGAGAGCAACCAGGTACCAGCTACGAATCAAGGTACAGCAACTGGACTTAAGTTCCAAATGTCTTGGGCATATTCTCCAATGGTACGGTCCGAGGAGAATTTTCCAGATCCAGCAACATTATGAATTGCTTTCGAAGCCCACCGGTCTTGATCCAAGAATAATTGCCCGGCTTGGTCCTGTGCGTTGATATAAGAACGATAATCTGCAAGAACAAGGTAAGGATCCCCCCAGTCAAGCAGCCCCTTGGTTAAATCAGCGATTAAACCGCCCTTGCCCGGACAAAAGAAGTCAGAGGATAACCAGTCGAGCACGGCTTTGAGTTCTTCATCACTTTCGTAATAAGCAAAAGGATCGTAACCAGCAGTTCTCAATTCTTCTACTTCCTCCACGGTCTTTCCAAAAATATAGATATTTTCATCTCCCACTTCTTCGAGAATTTCAACATTGGCACCATCCAAAGTACCGATGGTAAGGGCACCATTTAGGGCAAATTTCATATTTCCGGTACCAGAAGCTTCCTTGCCTGCAGTGGAAATCTGCTCAGACAAATCACTGGCGGGGATTATATTTTCTGCCGCTGAAACCCCATAATTAGGCCAGAAAAACACTTTAATCATGTCTTTAATTCGGCTGTCTGAATTGATACGTTCGGCCACAAGGTTGATCGCATGTATGATTACTTTTGCCATGTGGTAACCAGGGGCAGCTTTGGCTCCAAATATAAAAACCCGAGGGGGTATCTTTAAATCTGGGTTGTGCAAAAGCCTTCGGTAAAGGGTGAGGATATGAAGTAAGTTGAGGTGCTGGCGTTTGTACTCGTGCAATCGTTTGATTTGTACATCAAACATTGCATCAGGATTTAATTTTAGACCGAAACGATTGGAAATCAGATTTGCCAAGTCCTGCTTATTTTCAGTTTTAATCGATTGAAACAGTTTCCTAAAGGAGGAATCCTCTGAAAACTTCGATAATCCTCGCAAATCACTGGCCTGGGTAATCCAACTATCTCCAATCGTAGAATTAATCAAAGAGGCGAGTTTGGGGTTGCAACCAAGCAACCATCGGCGGGGGGTAATCCCATTGGTTTTGTTGTTGAATCGATCAGGATAAAGTTCGGCAAACTCGCGGAGGAGTTTTTCCTTCAATAATTTTGTATGAAGTGCAGCAACACCATTTACAGAATGACTCCCAACCACAGAAAGGTGGGCCATACGAATTTGTCCATCAGCAACAATGGCCATGCGGTGCTTTTTTTCAGCATCTCCAGGTGAAAATTTTTCAAGCTCATGGGTAAGAAACCTTCGATTCACTTCCAAAACAAGGTCGTAATGTCTTGGCAAAACCTTTGCAAACAAGCCTTCGCTCCAGGTTTCCAGTGCCTCGGGCAAAAGGGTGTGGTTGGTGTAGGCAAATGTCTTCTTAACCAAACTCCATGCCTGTTCCCATTCCATATGCTCCTCGTCTACAAGGATGCGCAGTAACTCCAGAATCGCGACAGCCGGATGAGTGTCATTTAATTGAACCACTACTTTGTTGGTAAACTCATCCCACCCCTCGTGAGTTCTGCGGTAGCGGGCAATCATATCCTGCAGAGAACAGGAAACGAAAAAGTACTGTTGGACTAAGCGGAGTTCTTTCCCATTCTCAGTTTCATCATTGGGATACAAAACTTTGGAAATTGTCTCCACGGTTGCTTTTTCACGAACCGCTTCCACATAGCCTCCCTGATTAAAAACATCGAGGTCAAACTCCTCGGAAGCCTTGGACTCCCATAGCCTGAGAAAATTGACTGTCTTTCCCCCATACCCGACGATCGCCACATCATAGGGGACACCATCCACATTTCTAGTACCTACCCAACGCGGACGGTAATCTCCTCGGTCATCATAATCGTGCTCTACATGACCGTAGAGTTTAACTTTTTGCATGAACTGAGGACGGGCGATCTCCCAAGGATTGCCAAATCTTCTCCAGTCGTCAGGTTTCTCAATTTGACGACAATTCTCAAACTCCTGTTTAAATAAGCCATACTGGTAGTGAATACCGTATCCAATAGCTGGTAAATCCATTGTCGCCATGGAATCAAGAAAGCATGCAGCTAACCTTCCCAGCCCTCCATTTCCCAACCCCATATCATGCTCTTCCTCGCACAGCTCCGGGAAGTCAAAACCCAGTTCATCCAGGGCTTGCTTTAATGGTTGGCGAATCTCCAAGTTACAAAGGTTTGAATTGAGCAACCTTCCCATCAGGTATTCCAAGCTAAGGTAATGAATCCTTCGCACATCCTCTTTTAAGTGAGTCTGCTGAGTCTTCATGTAGCGATCCATGATTCTTTCCCTCACAGCCAGGCAGACCGCAGTCCAAACTTCCTGGGGGGATGCAGAAGAAACACTGCGGGCAAGATTAACCTGCAATTGCCTAAGGATCGAAGATTTTAAATCTTCGATGAGATTAAGATCCGTGCTTTGATCAGTGGAAGCAGAGGGTTGCTCTTTTAATTGGGTCATGTGTAGAAATAAATGCTAGAAGAAAGATCGCAGAAAATATGCCAAACTAATCGTATCAAGGGAAAAAAACGATTCTTTTTCCCTTCTTTGAAAGAATAAGATCTATTTTACAAAGAATTCGTAGACCGATACATGCGAGTATGTTTCTCCAGGGCGAAGGATACTATCGTGCCACCCCTCGTTCTCTTGTTGGTTTGGACTATCAGGATAAAGCTGAGGTTCCAGGCACAGGCCTGACCGGAAAGGATAAGATACCCCTGCTGTACCAACCAAAGATCCATCCAAATAATTACCTGAGTAGAATTGAACACCGGGTTGGTTTGTATGGAGCTTGAGAGTTCTTCCACTGCCCGGATCGTGTAAGATCGCGGCGAGATTAAGTTTTTCTCCAGAAGAAGGAACGAGCCAGGTATGGTCATATCCCTTGCCAAACTTTAATTGTGTATGTTCCTGTTCTATCCTGGAACCGATCGTGAAAGGCTTTCTGAAATCAAAGGGGGTACCGACCACCGGTTCGATACCAGTGGGAATATTGGTTGAATCTGTGGGAAGATAAGAAGTACCCGGAAGGGTGAGTTTGTGGTTTAAAACAGTTGGATTTCCCTCACCAGCTAGGTTGAAATATGCATGGTTGGTTAAATTGACCACAGTGGGCTTATCGGTCGTCGCTTTGATATCGATCGTTAAGTGATCATCTTCCGACAGCGAATAAAGAACGGTGCAACTAAGGTTGCCCGGGTAGCCTTCCTCCCCATCCACACTACGATAAGTAAAGCTTACCCCAAGGCCCTCTTCAAGAGGTGTCCCCACCCAGATTTTCTTATCAAAACCTGACTCTCCGCCATGAAGATGGTTCGGACCGTTATTAGTTGCTAATGAATACTCTTTTCCATCGAGAGAGAACTTCCCATGGGCAATGCGATTCGCATACCTTCCGGCAATGCAGCCAAAATATGGACTTTCAGTGATGTATTGATCGAGGTTGGAAAAACCAAGAGAAACATTTTCTTTGTTTCCCTCACGATCAGCCACAATGATCTCCCGCACCGCCGCACCATATTCGATCACACTGACCTCCATACCATTCTCATTAACCATGCGAAACTCATGGACCTTGGACCCATCGCTAAGGTGTCCGAATACCCGTTTGGAAACAGTCAATGGTTTCACAGAATCAACCGAAGAGTCCTCTTCATTGAGCCCCAAAACATTGCGTCCTGAATGATAAACTTTCCTGCTCTTTTCTGAGATAAACTCCCCCCCTTTTTTGATTTCCCCCATGGTATCTTGAGCCAATTTAGAAGGACTGCAGGAAAAAACACCCAGAGCGAAAATAAAAATTACGAAGGAGAAGACAGGTTGGTAAGTTTTCATAGAATAAGATCATTTCAGAACATGGATGGGTTTAATTTGCAATTAAAGTTTCCTTTTAAACCGGGTTTCAAAATCTCGTACCGGAATTTCAAAATAAACAGGTCGCCCCCGAGGGCAAACAAATGGATTGCGACAACCCAATAGTTTGCCAACAAGCTCGATGATCTCTGAATCTGAAAAAGACTCCCGGGTTTCCTGGGAATAATTCACCTGTCTTTCCAATGCCTGCCTCACAAACGATTCCACCCGTAGTTTTCCACCACTTTCTCTCGCCAGTTCAAGAAAATCGTTCAAGTAATTGACCGACTGCTCAGGTTCTAACCAGTGAGGGCATCCTTCCAGTCGGTAAAAATTTCGGCCAAACTCTTCCACCACAAAACCAAGCTTTCTTAACTGCGTAAGGCTCTCTTTGAGGTTGGCACTATCTATTCCGTCCAACTCCAGGGGTTCTGCTAGTAATAAACTTTGCGACATGGACGGTTCCTCTCCCCTCAAATTGTCTTCTAACTGCTCGAAGCGTACCCTTTCATAGGCGGCACGCACATGCAAAGCCACCACGCCCTGAGGAGTGGAAAAAATAGCCAAGTCTCCATGGGATCGATCCAGGAATTTCCATTCTGCACCAAGTTCCTTCCTTCCTCCGACCAGCTTTCGGTCAAGCAGTTCCCTACGCACAACCGAATCAGTATTCCCTCCGCTTGGTTCCAACCTCTCCCCCTCCCCAGCCTCGTCTTTAGATGTTGCCCCAGGAACATCCTTTTGCTGGGTCGTTTTAATGGCATGGGGTTGTTCTTTTTTCCCGTAAAGTTCCAGGGCTCGGGGATCAATTTGCGGAACCATTCTACCGTTTTCACTCTCATATTTGTCTTCGGCTCCCGGGGGGACAGAATCTTTGGCTGGCGAAGCTTTCAACTGGTTGTGCCCGAGCACTTGATTGAGAATGAAAGATCGCACCTGTGGCTCGTTACGAAAACGGATTTCACGTTTGGACGGATGTACATTCACATCCACAGCAGCTGGATCGATTTCTAAAAAAAGAATCGCCAAGGGAAACCTCCCCTTTGGTACAAATGTGTGAAATGCCTCAATGACCGCGTAGGAAAGAGTTTTGCTATCTACAGGTCTACGGTTCACAAAAAAGATCATTTCTTTCCGGGTGGATCGGCTTTGGCCAGGTTTCCCCAAAAGACCTTGCAGGGAGAATTCCTCATCCTTTGCGTCAAAGGGAATCAGTGCTTCGGATAACCCACTGCCAAAGATTTCCCGGACCCGGTCCGTAGCAACCTCACAGGCAGGGGAACGGAAAACTGTCCTGCCACTTTCAATCAATGTGAAGGTAATAGATGGGTGAGCGAGAGCATAAAGTTTGGCCATGTGAATGAGGTGGGTGGCCTCTGTCACTTCTGTTTTCAAAAATTTCCTTCGCCCGGGAACCGAGTTAAAAAGATGAGAAACCTCGATCCTGGTTCCGTTAGGCATGCCGCATTCTTTGCAATGTATCATTTTCCCACCATTGACAAAAATTTCGGTTCCCTCCGGTCCCTTACGGGGGCGTGTGCGTAGCACAAACCGGCTCACACTTGCAATGGAGGGCAAGGCTTCTCCTCGAAAGCCGAAAGTACCCACATGGTTAAGGTCACTCGCTTTTCGAATTTTGCTGGTGGCATGCCTTTCCAAAGATAGCAGGGCTTGGTCTTGGGTCATCCCGCTTCCATCATCCTCCACCCTCAGGTAGGATTTCCCTCCGTTACGAAATTCAATTTCTATTTTTTGAGCACCCGCATCTATGCTGTTTTCAACGAGTTCCTTGAGAACGGCAACGGGTCGCTCAACTACTTCTCCTGCGGCAATTTGATTGGCTACCTGATCTGCAAGTATACGAATTTCGGGCATTACTCTTCCGTAAAACGGAACGGGCAGATCGACAAATGCAAAAAGATTAAATGTATTGGGACTTGGGCAGGAATCTATTTTCTGCCATTACTATGTTTTTTTGTCACTCATGCCAAACGCCCTGCATAACCAACCAAGCCCCTACCTAAAAGATCTTTCCGACCAGCCTGTGCATTGGCAACCATGGGGAAGGAACGCCTTCGATCAGGCCAAAAAGGAAAGTAAGCCGGTTCTGGTTTCGATCGGATATTCTTCCTGCCATTGGTGCAAACAAATGTCCCGTGAAAATTACGAGGATTCTTACATCGCATCGATCATGAACCGGCATTTTATATGCATTAAAGTAGACCGGGAAGAACGGCCTGACCTGGATCTTTTATACATGGAAGCATCGCGGATGTTCAATCAGTCTGCCGGTTGGCCCTTGCACGCCTTCTGCCTTCCGGATGGCTCACCCTTCTGGTGTGGCACCTATTTCCCCAAGGAAGATAATGGGAAGGGCATTGCCCCATGGCCTCAAGTTTTATTGCGAATCGCTGAACATTTTAAACATAAGGGTGAGGAACTTGAGGAAAACAGCAAAAATGCATTAGCCAACCTCATACACACCAACCATGTCCATTTGTCCGACCCGAGAGAATGGTCGGGCACAAGATTACTGGAGGCGGGCCGGGCGCTGGCACAATCTCATGATGATGAGGAAGGAGGGTTTACTCCAGCACCCAAGTTTCCCTCCCCCATGAAGATTGATTTCTTATTTGCCTTGGGCCAGGCACAAGCAGTGAGAAAGGAGAAGGAGTTTTCCCAGAGGCTAAACGACTGCCTCAAGAAAACGCTTAAATCAATGGCCAGCAGAGGCTTATTTGATCATGTAAACGGGGGGTTTTTCCGCTACTGCCTGGACCGGGAGTGGAATTCCCCTCATTTCGAAAAAATGCTCTCGGATAACGCCCTGCTCATTTCGACCTTTTCTCGATCTTCAAGAGAATATGGGCATCCGTATGACCGCAAAGTATTGGAACAAACCCTTGAATGGATTGATGCAGAAATGGGAAATGAAAAAATGGGATATGCCTGCTCTCTCTCTGCCGAAATAAACGGAGTCGAAGGTGGTTATTATCTTTGGAACCAAAAGGAGTTATCCCAATCCCTCGGCCTTGCAGACACTGAATTAGCCACTGCCCAGTGGGGTAAATTCACCCAAGGACCCGACCCGCTTTTTCTTCCCCGCAACTTACAATCCACCGATGTCTCTGTGCAAAAAGAATCGGAAGTTCTTTCTAAACTTAGAGAGAGTCGTAAAAAACTGAAAAAACCATTCAGGGATGAAAAACGTTCCTGTGCCCAACACGCCCTCTTAGCCCGGGCATGGGTGGATGCCGGACTGGCATTGGGCGATCAATCCCTCATTCAGAAAGCATTCGATTTGCTTCATTGGATGGATGACACCTTCAGGCTCCCTGATGGATCTGTTTCATCGATGCTCTACCCCGATCAAACAAAAAGTGAATTTGCTTTTCTTGAGGACTATGCCTTTTGGGTGGAAGCAATCCTTTCAATGGGCTCAGTTTCTGAAGTTTACCATTTTGGAAAATTGGAAACTTGGATCAAACGGGCGGAGGAACTTTTGGAGCAAACGGTTACAAAATTTAAGGACCCCGCCCTACCCGGCTTTTTTACCTGCCCAGTGGAAATGGCAAATCCCGGACCAACGAGAAAGAAATCGTGGTACGACCATGCCATCCCTTCTGGAAACTCCAGCTTGATTCGATGTTTTCATACTTTGGGGCAATTGGGAAAAGAATCAGCCAAGTGGAATGCTGAATACCAGGAATCCCTGGCCGGATATTCCAAGCTGGCAAAAGCCTCGCCTGATGGGATTGGGCATGCTCTGTGTGCCCTAACAGAAGCTGCCGTGGGAATCATAGAAATACAAGGCCCACAGCAAGGCTTGCTTGCTATCGTAGAGGAGATGAAAAACCTAAGTTACAGACCCGTTTACTTCCGAGAAGGCCCAAATTTTTCGATCCAAGTAAACCAAGTAGAAATCGAAATGACCGCTTCCTCACCTGAGAAAATTATATCTCAAATTTGGAAAGGCACAGACTAAGAATTTTTCTTCGCAATGAGCTTGCTTAGGGAGCGACCATCTTCGCGGACCACTTTCTCCGCAATTTCATTCACATCGTAAGATTTGCCATGAAGCACCCGGGAAGCGACATTGATCGCTGCCCTGATTAATTTACTGTCAGTTTTTACACGGTGCCCGGTCTTGGAAAGCACACGCTCCACCTCATCAAGCATGTTTAAATCTTCTTCGGTCAAGGTGATGGTTCGAACGACTCTTTTGGGCAAGGATGATTCGGTTTGATCTGTCATAGTGATTGTTTCTATGGAAGAATGGGAAAACAGCAAAGCACAAAATGGACATTTGCACTGAATAGCTATTTAAAAAAACACCTCTCCGGGTATGGAGAGGTGTTTACACTAAAAATACTTAGTTACGGTTGATGCAGTTAAGGTCTTCGAAGGACCGTTTGAGCCTTTCAACAAATGCGACTTCCCCAGATCTGAGCCAAACTCTTGGGTCGTAGAACTTTTTGTTTGGTTTGTCATCTCCATCTGGATTTCCCAACTGAGCCTGCAGATAATCTTTGTTTTCTTTGTAGTAGCCATGCACTCCATCCCAAAAAGCCCATTGCATATCAGTATCCAGGTTCATTTTGACGACACCATAACCAATAGCCTCGCGAATTTGCTCGCGTGATGACCCGGAACCACCGTGAAAAACGAAATCAATCGGCTTCCCAGAAAGACCATGCTTGTTTTGGATAAATTCCTGGGAGTTTTTAAGAATTACTGGAGTAAGCTCCACATTTCCAGGTTTGTAGACACCGTGAACGTTTCCAAACGCGGCAGCCACAGTGAATCGATTACTAACAGCAGACAAAATTTCATAAGCCTGATTTACCTCCTCGGGCTGGGTGTAGAGACGGGCACTATCTATATCCGTGTTGTCCACCCCATCTTCCTCTCCGCCGGTGACTCCGAGTTCTATTTCAATGGTCATATCCATTTGGCTCATCCGCTCAAAATAGGTTTTGCAGGTGGATAAATTATCATCGATAGGTTCTTCGGAGAGGTCGAGCATGTGAGAACTGTAGAGAGATTTTCCTTCTCGCTTGTAAAACTTTTCGCTCGCATCCAACAGCCCATCAATCCAGGGAAGTAGTTTCCTCGCAGCATGGTCCGTGTGCAGGATAACCGGCACATCATATGCCTCAGCCATGGCATGCACATGAAGGGCACCAGATACCGATCCTGCAATCGCACCTTTTTGTCCTTCATTATCCAGGCTCTTACCGGCAAAGAACTGCCCACCCCCATTTGAAAACTGAACCATCACGGGAGAGTTTACTTGGGCGGCTGCCTCCAATACTGCATTGACGGTGTGGCTATTCACAACATTGACGGCTGGCAAAGCGTACTCATTTTCCTTGGCATCATTGAAGATTGCTTGCACAGCATCTCCAGTGGCCACTCCTCCTGGGAATTTTTTACTCATATTTGATGTATATTTAAGTTTGGTTTAAGAAAAAGAAAACATCCTTCTTTGTCACAACAAGGTATAGCAAGCAAAGAAAAATTAGGTTTCAGAAAAAATGTGGAAAAGGATTTAATTCAACAGGTCTTCAATATTGGAAGAGCCAAGGGCTTTTTCCACCTCGTCCAGCTTAATAAATGTGGTACGGGTATGGGGAAGTTTGTACTTCTTGAAAACTTTTTTATCGAGCAGGTAATAAAGTTTTCTTCTGGAAATTCGCAAGACTTTGGCGGCCTCGGAAATTTTAAGGATTTTCGGTGCTGGTGGTTTTCGGATTTCCCTCATCGATTCCTCTTGATCCAGGAGGGATTCTTCCATTTTACCTATTCTTTCCTCCAAAAGATTCAATTTGTCCTTGATCTCCGAGAGAACCAAAAAGATGACCTCCGTTTCAATGGCTTCCCTGTCTTTTACCCCAAGCTCCATTTCCTTTTGGTTTCGAAAACTAAATGCGTCTATTCTTGTGCGGAAATATTTGCGGTATCTTTTCTTACGGTAAGTCCAAGAAATACAGTGCGGAGAGGCTCGGTCTTTCGCCAAAGAGTATGAAATTTTCATAAATTGTGTTTGCTTGGGGAAATAGTATAAGCTTAAGAGTTTGGTTTTCATTTAACGCATTTCTATAAAATGAGCGACAAAAACTTTCCCGATGTCATTCGAGAGATACACGACCAAGACAACCGTTTTGCGAAAGGAGCGTATTATTTTATCCGTGAAGCCCTGGACCACACTCTTAAAAACATGGAAAAAAAGGAGCATGGCAAAGGGGGCCATGTTTCTGGAAACGAACTTTTAGAGGGGATTCGCGAATATGCGTTGGAAAGATTTGGTCCTATGACCCTAACCTTAATGGATCATTGGAATATTCGAAAATGCCGAGATTTTGGTGAAATTGTATTCAATTTGGTAGAACACGGGATTCTGGGTCGTACGGAGAATGATTCACTGGAAGATTTTGAAGGAGGATACGACTTCCAACAAGCTTTCGCAGACCCCTTTCTTCCCCGTTCTCATAAAAATTCCCCACCTGAACTAAATTAAGCACGCAAGGGAATGCTGTTGGGCTTCAACCGCCCAAGAGGTAGTAGATTAAATAAACTAGGGCGATCAAACCAATCGCTTTGTAATATTGTTTGAGTCGCTTTGGGTTGCCCCCCGTTCCGAACATCCCGCCCTTGGCAAACGAGGGTAGGGTTTCATAATTTGTTTTTTTTCTACAAATTGGACAGGTCATACCATCTTCCGAATGCCATTCGAAATCACACTTTTTACAGGTATAAAACGCTTTATTCACGAATTTCGAATGGGGGTCTTGTTATTTGACCTTGCACAATTATCATAATTTACAAAGAAGGTAAGGACTGTGCCGTGCCCATGAAAGGCAAAAATCCAAATCATTTAGTAAAATTTCAGTCCACTTGCTGGATTGCTCTACTTGCGTGGATGCTTTTTTCCTCGAACCATGCCCTAGGCTCAGCCCTGGCTAAAAATCTTTCGTTCGTACAATCCAAAGCACTCGAAGGGGACAAATACTATCAGGGAGCTCTTGCCCTTTTTTACAAATATGGCGAAAAGGGGCTTCCAATTGACCTAGGCGAATCGGAAAGGTGGGCAAAACTGGCGGCAAAAGCCGATGGCGGCGTTGGCATGGCTGTTCTTGCATCGATCGAATTAGAAAGAGATAAAGTAGAACGTGGCCAATTTCTTTACGATGAGGCTTACCTTCACTCCAATTTAAGAGATCTGGCAAAAGCCAAAGATCCTATTGCCCTTTTTTGTATTGGTTTGATGGAGATCGATAACCCTCCGAGAAATGTGGAAAAAGGAATGCGTAATTTGGAACGTGCTGCCAATAAAGGCCTCGCCACTGCTCAAGCAACGCTTGGAATGATCTATTTTACGGGAATTGGTGTCTCGAGAGATCCCAAGGAAGCGATTGCCTGGTGCTCAAAAGCAGCCCGGAAGAGGCTCCCACTTGGTATGTTTTACCTGGGAATGGCCTACTCCTCCGGGGATGGAATTTCCCGTAACAACGATTTTTCTAATCGATGGATTCGTGCAGCTGCGGATAAGGGACTGGTAATGGCCCAACTTACTTTGGGAATGAAGCTAGCTCTAGGAGACGGAATCGAGCGCAACTTGGACCATGGGGTTCAGTGGTTAAGGCAGGCCGCCAATTCCGGATCATCGGAAGCCGCTTTACAGTTACGGCGCTTTGAAAATCTGTTGGTTAAAGCACCCAAACGCCCCTCTTCTATCTCTGAAAACGAAAAGCAAGGAGTCAACAAGCTCGCACAAAATTCGACACTTGCCCAAGGCAAAAGCAAAACTCAATCGCCAGCACCACGGGTTCCGATGCCCAGAAAAATTAAACCAGGCCCTACTTCTGATCCTGTGCAAATGGCACTTGAAATCCTCACACTCGAAAACAATGAAGCAGCTGCCAAAAAGATGCTCAAAGAAATTGCCGGTCAGGGAAGAGCTGATGCCTTGCGTGAGCTCGGGCTTCTGCATTACAAAAAGCAGGAATTTGACCAAGCCAGGGAAAACTTCTTAAAAGCTGCTTTGGATAAGGACCCCCAGTCGATTCGGTATGTGGGCATCATGCATTTCTTGGGCCAAGGCACGAAGCAGGATTATTCAAGTGCAGAAAAGTGGTTATCCCAAGCCCTCCTACTTGGGGACAATGAAGCCAACCGCTACTTGCGCATAGCCCGGCAGTTTAATAAATAAACTATTCCTGGCTGTCGGTTTCCTCCCTGGGGAAGTTTCTTGGTTAAAGAGTCAGGTTTTCTTTGAGCGAAAGAACCGCCTGGTTCACATTCTCACGGTGACCGAAAGCACTGAGCCGGAAAAACCCTTCCCCTGCCGGGCCAAACCCCGAGCCAGGCGTGCCCACCACATGACATTCGCCAAGTAACTTGTCGAAGAAGTCCCAGGAACTCAGCCCACCTGGAGTTTTCAACCAGACATAAGGCGCATTCCCACCTCCATAAGTGGTGATTCCAAGAGACTGCAAACTTTCATTTATAATCCTGGCATTTTCCAGATAAAATGCGACCTGGGCATCCGTCTGGGCCCTGCCCTCTTTGGATAAGGCAGCCAGTCCGCCCGACTGGACCACATTGGAGGCACCATTAAAAAAAGTGTTTTGCCGGCGGGTCCACAGGGCATGCACTTTTCCCGCATCGGAATCTTCCGTACGCAAAGCCTTGGGCACGATAGTCCAGGCCAACCGAACCCCGGTAAAACCAGCGGTTTTGGAAAAACTGTTCATTTCAATGGCACAGGTTTCCGCACCTTCAATCTCATAAATGGAACGGGGAAGCTCAGGATCGGTAATGAATGCAGCGTATGCGGAGTCAAAAAAGATTACGGCTTGGTGCTCGTTTGCATAATCCACAAAGGTTTTCAACTGCTCTTTGGTGGCCACCGCCCCAGTAGGGTTATTGGGGCTACAAATGTAGATTAAGTCTACCTTGCGGTCGGGAAGCTCAGGAAAGAATCCATTCTCTTCGGTGCAGGGCATATAAACCAAGCCCTCATAGCCTGACTCGCCTGCCAGGCCGGTACGACCGGCGATTACATTGCTGTCCACATAGACAGGATAGGCAGGGTCCTGCACCGCGACCACACAATCGGTCGAAAAGATGCCCTGAATATTGGCGGAGTCAGACTTCGCCCCATCCGAGACAAAAAATTCCGTGG
>JAYOTQ010000003.1:0-40162 GCA_038150505.1 Opitutales bacterium
TTTCCTCCCCAGCCATGCTTCAAGTTCCCGAATCTCCGGTAAAAGTTGCAGGAACCATCAAAGAATTTGAGCTCGATTCCAGCGATCCTGAGGATTGGTCATTTCCAGCTCAGTACACTGTCCCTAGGACCTTGTTACGAAGTTTTTCTCCCCATGTCCTCTATGCGTGGTGTGCACTCCAACAAGCCATCGAGGAAGCTCATCTAGACCAAGCAGACTTAGAGAATACAGACACGGGATTATACACCTCGTCAGGAGGGTCTATGCGATCGATCCACAAGCACTTTGAAAAAATGGACCGAATGGGGGTTATGGCATGTAACCCATTAGCAATCGTTGCATCGATTTCTGGCACATTAACCTTTAACCTTGCAGCTGGACTGGGAATCCGTGGTTCCTCCATGGGATTAGTCTCAGCTTGTGCTTCTTCAGGTCATGCCCTTGGAACAGCCCTTGATGAGATTCGTCTTGGAAGGCAAAAGCGGATGCTGGTGGTAGGTGCGGAGGATTGTAACTTTGAAAGTATAGTACCCTTTTGTGGCATGCGGGCACTCTCCCTAGAAACGAACCCGAACTTAGCTTCCAGACCTTTTGATATTAACCGGAATGGCTTTGTTGGCACGGGTGGTGCCGTTGCTATGGTTTTAGAAGAAAAACAAGTTGCTGAAAAACGCGGCGTTTCTCCTTACGCTAAATTCATCGGATGGGGACAAGGTTCGGACGGGCACAATGTTGCCATCTCTCACCCCGAAGGCAGGGGCCTTGCTTATTCGATGCAATGTGCATTAAAAGATGCCAACCTATCTGCAGGTGATATTGAATACCTCAACGCTCATGCACCATCCACCCCCATTGGAGATGCCTCAGAGATGAAGGCAATTAAAACTGTTTTCCCCCAACCGCAGCGTTTGAAACTTTCCAGTACAAAGGCTCTAACTGGTCATGGATTATCCCTATCCAGTATCATGGAAGCATCCTTCTGCTGTCTCGCACTTAAATACGGATTTTTACCAGGTTCTGCCAATGTCCAAAATCCTGATCCAGAATTGGGTCACCTCAATCTTCTACGAGAAACGGAACATTCTCAGGTAAGCAAAATCATGAGTAACAGCAGTGGGTTTGGCGGAGCCAATGTTAGTTTGATCTTCGAGAAATGCTAGGCATTTGATGCCCATGCTTGGCAAACACGGAAATGAATGAGCGAGCATTAACAGAATTGATTAAAAACAGGCGAACGCGTAAGCCTTCCACCTACTCTTCATCCGTCCCCAATGGCATTATATCTAAGCTCATAGACTCCGCCAGGCACGCACCTAACCATCATCGAACCGAACCGGCGAGGTTTTATCTGTTGGACCGTAAAAGAATTTTGAAATTAGCCAAACTTTTTGGAGAAACTCTCCGCGGTGATGGAAGCAATCCTTCCCTGATTGAAAAAGCACGAAAAAAGGAGAAGGATTGGGGAACTGCTCATGGGTTACTTGTGATCACATCTTACACCGACAAAGACTCTGCCCTTGTCCGCAAAAACCCTACCGTTTTGGAAGAAAATTTCGCAACTGCTTGCTGCATTACACAAAACCTTCTTCTGCTGTTTGAATCTTCTAAGATTTCAGCCAAGTGGAGCACAAGTGCTGTATGGAAACATCCTCAATTTGCATCCACCATTGGAATCAAACACCCCGCCCATGAAAAATTTGTGGCTTTTATCTTTTATGGGTACTCAGAATGGACAGAAGAAGTCAGAAATCTTTCGCCATTAGAAAATCACTTGATCAATTACACCCATTCATCGAGCGATTTTTAAAAGTGAATGGGTTTCATAATTGACCAAGCCATTCAAATTGATCATATAAATACCTTTGGTGATCAGGCGAAATAGCTCAGTCGGTAGAGCAGAGGACTGAAAATCCTTGTGTCCCCAGTTCGATTCTGGGTTTCGCCACCACCAAAACCTTTTCTCAATCATACTCAAGTCGTGATTGCTTGATTGTCAGTGAGGACAAAATAAGTTAACCGAATGCTTTCACCTTCTTCATTCTTATTCTTCAATCCCTTTTTGTACATTTCTTACCATGGCTATTGAAGATATCATTCCCCTGGATGCCCTCTACGGGAAACCAAACAAGAAAAAAAAGAAGGTCGATAAAGAAGCGATGGCGTCCTCACTTATGAGAATCCCCCGAATGAATGTGGAAGTGGTGAGGGACTTAATAGATCTTGGTATTCGTGAGATTTTTGAACTAAATGGGCGAGCACCTGAAACCGTTTTTGAGGAAATTCAAAAACTGAAACCGAGCACGGCACCATGGAAACTTCCATACATAAAGATGGCAGTTTATTACAGTGAAGAAAGCTTAGTAGATCCGAAAAAAATGCACCCTCAGGCTTGGGTTTGATACCTACTAAGAGTTCGATTCCAGCTTTGCCTTGGCTTTCTTTGTCTGCCAAACCATAAAAAGTCCGTACGCAAAAAAAAGAATCCCGTTGATCAGTACGAGTGGATTACTGAGATTTTTTAGCCCTACTGTAAAAAGGACAAAGCCAACCAAACTGAACATCCACCCAAAAATGGACCGGTAAAAGATTACTCTTTTGAAATGGTTTGTTCTGCGCTCTTTCTCTTCATCCGTGACAACTTTCATGGTTACAAATTTTTACCTAAATTGAGGAATTTAATTACGGTCGAGATCTGAAGCATCTTCTCCGAAATTATTTTTTTTGAATAATGAAAGCTGGAGGTTTTCCTGCATTAAATCATCAAAAAGCATTTCTGCTCTCTTGTGCAACCGCTGAACTTCAAGCATCGCTTGTTTTCTGATTGTATTTTTGCAAAGTGTAAAAGCAGCTAGGTCCACAAAAGTAATATCATCATCGATAATTTTGAGGGATTCCAAGGTTTCATCACTAGTGTCTCCGCCGAGCAATTTGTTTTGCACCAAAGCATCGTAAATTTTTGTTCGAAATTCATTCGCATTTTTTTCTACTAAAGTTTCGAAAGGGTCTGCTTTGATCAGCCTGTATGGACCGTCGTCTATGATTGATCTGATACGAATTCTCGAAACTCCTTGGAGCATGACAAACGAGGTACCATCGGAATTCTTTTTGGATACACGGACCAAACCAACCGTGCCCACTTCAAACGGCGGTTCATCCAAAGAATTATCCATGGAGGATTTTTCACGCTCTGCTAAAACGGCAAACATACGGTCTCCCTTGAGCACATCCACAAGCATGGTCTTGTAGCGATCTTCGAAAATTCTCAGAGGAAGCATTGCATCGGGAAATAAAACGACTCCCTTAAGTGTCATGGCTGGAATACAAGAAGGAATGTTCATCTTCAGGTATTCAATTAAGATAATTCAAATATTCAAACAATGAAAATAAATTGGTTTATAAATGAATTAAAATTTTTACTTAAATTATTGTGCCCAAGCGGCATCTTTTAAATCTAAGCTGATTATATTATCTCCGTTATTAAGGCTTACCGGTTTCGACCACACCACACCCACTTGGCCGAGGGTGGATGCACCAATGATAAAATACTGACCATCAGATAGGGCATCCACATTGCCCACTCCCAGTGAATTTGTTTTAATCCTTCGCAGACTGGAACGAGCCAGTGCATTTCTTATCTTTGCAGCAATTCCTGGGAATTGGTATCCTCTCTGGACAGAGCGAGCCCAATACTCAGCATGCGACTGTATGCCTTGCTGGGTTGGAGGCTTGATTCCTTCTTCGCTGAGGATGTCAGATAAGTCCCGATCCACCAGAAAGAATTCCGTAAAGCCAGCCGGTCTGATTTTGTTGTCTAAGAATTGTACCTTGGCCTGGATTTGAAGGTTTGCACTTCCCCCCTCATCATTTTGGATAGAAACAGGGGTCCTCGTTGATGGAAGAATGTTTCTTGGTCTAGCAGGAGCATATTCAGGAAGATCACTCCTCCTTGGGCTTCTGTAAGAGGGAACTCCCATGGACCTAGAGCGGTTATCGGGATTACTCAGGTTTGTCGAAAAGTTACTGGGGTTAGACACTTGAATCATTGAACCTCGATTGCCTCCTCCCTGTAACACTCGAATCGCTTCACGAGCAGCAACCAAGGCTTTCTCAAGAGACTGGATGCGATTTTTCGCATCCCCCAGTTCCTCATTTAATAAATCAGCCTTTAGCTTGGATGCTTTGCCACGCTCTAAAACTTCCTGCCTGATTGAACGAGCCTCGGTCAGTTCGTTTTTTAAGTCATCAATAATAATGCGTTCCTGGTCCAATTCTACAGTGAGTGCCAGGTTTCTCTGATTTAAATCTTTTATTCTATTTTGGAATTCATCTGGATCAGGAGCAGAACTTAATGTGGCAATCTGTTCTTTTAATAAAAGGTTCTGTGATCTCAGTTCTTCAATCTCATCCAACTGCAAAGAAGAGATGGATGGTTCGTTGGTAGCAACATTGTTTTCCATGCTGCGCAATCTTTCTTGAAGGGACATCAAATTCCGGTTTGCGAACTCAAGTTCTTCCCTAAGTCGCTGGGTTTCCATTTTTGCCTGACTGCTAGCATCTTCTGCATTTTGCAATTGCATTTGCAACTGTAGCATTTGGTTCCTGGAAGAATCATTAGCCACTCCCGCAGAAGCCTGAACTAATTCGTCTCTTAATCCTCTAATTCGAGAATCCTTTTCAGTCACTTGGTTTTGCAGGTTCGCATTTTCACGGGCAAGCCTATTGATTTCTGTTTGCATGCCTTCGCCCGCTTCGCTGGCTTGGTTTCGTGCATTAGCAAGCGATACATCCCGAAGCTTTCTGTTTTCATCCTCAAGGGTATTTAAGCTATTTTTAAGCCCACCAAATTCGCTCATTATTTGCTGAAGCTCACCACTCAGGCGATTGCCTTCATCTCGACTGACTTTCAACTTTTCCTCTAACTCTTTTACACGAGGATCCGTCATTTCCTGAATACTGATAAGGTCACTTTGCAAAGCCAGCATTTCTTGCTGCAACTCCACAAATCGTGGGTCATTCGAAATATCATTCCCCTGTTGAGCTCTTTGCTCAAGAGCGGTTACAAGGTCTTCGGTTTCAGCCCGTAATTGCTCTGAGTTTTTAAGAGCATCAGTAAGTTCATCGATTCGGGATTGCGCCCGTGCCTGTGCTTCATTGGCCCGTTGAGTGATCTCTTGGATTGCCTCTTGGTTAGGATCCAAAGATGCCATTTCTTCCATTTTTTCAAGACGATCCTGTGTCTGCTCTAATTCCATTTGCAATTCAAAGCTATCTGCAACTGCTTGTCTTAATTCGTTCTGTAAATCTGACATCTCAGGAGTCTTAGCACTGGAGTTGGCATACTCCGCTTTTGCTGCAGCAAGCTCCTTTCGTAACTGTTCAATTTCCTCAACGAACAATGCTTTCTCATCGCTTGTCATGGAAGTAGGATCCGAGGATTCTGAAACATTTTCCAACATAGCCAGTTCAAGTTCAGCTTCGGCCTGTTTGGAAACCATGTTGTCTATTTGAGAACTTAATTGATCAATGGTTCCGTTTGCTTGGGCTAATTCCTCTTCAAGTAAAGCAATTTTTGGCCCGTTAGAGGTATCTTCATTCCCTTCCAAAGATTCAATTTTAGAAAGGGCCATCTCCAGCTTCATCTCCAAATCCATTGCTTTCTCAAGCAGAGCAGAATCATTGGATATTTCAGATGGTGGCTGGAGAGGATCTTGTTTTTGTCGTTGAAGTTCTAAAATTTGATTTTGTAGTTTCGAATTTTGAGATTTTAAAGCCAGGAACTCATCACTGCTAAGATCTTCAGAATTTAAGTTATCCAAAGCAGTTTTTGCAGTCGCCAATTCAACTTCAAGATCTGCGATTCTGGTTTCATAATCATTCGAGGCTAATGCATCTTGTAAGTTTGAGTTTTCATTTTTGAGCGAGGCAATCTCATCCTCCAAGGATACGATTCTATTCACATCACTAGGTTCAATATTTTCGATTTCGGAAAGATCATTTCTGGCAGCAACTAGCTCATTTTGTAATGCTTCTATGGTATTTTTGTTTTTAGTTTCACTTAATGCTAATGCAGCACGAAGTTCATCATTTTCGTTTTTCAATTGGGCTAACTCGTCTTCCATTAAAACTAAAGATCCTACTCCAAGCTCTTCCGATTGAGACAGCCTTCTGCGAAGAGCAGCAATCTCCTCATTGGATGCTTCAAGCTTAGTAGACAGATCAGAGCTTGATTTAAGCTGAGCAACCTGAGCACCACTGTTTGAATCACGAAGAAGAGCAATTTCGGTTTCAAGGTTTTGAATTTCCTCAGTTAATTTCAATTTTTCATCTTCAATCTCTTCAAATTTAGCAAGTTGTCCGGCCATGGTATCTGCCAGCTCACTCCTTAAATTATCAACTTCCAGGTTTGCTGCCTCTGCCTCTTGTAAGCTCTCCTGTAAAATGCGAATGGTACCCAAAGCTTCCTGCAGTTGGACCACTGCCTGCTTGGTTTCGACAGATTCAGAAACGCCGGTTTTTTTCATTTGGGCAATTTCAGCACGAGCCGCCTCAAGCTCCGTTTTTAATTCAGAAACAAGAATCTTCGATTCACTTGTCGTTTCCTGAAAAATCTCCTGTTCCTCAAACATCTCATTCCTGGCATCTTCCAATTGCATTTCTAAGTTATTCAAGCGGTTTGAAAACTCATCCTGCATTTTTTCCTTCTCTTCCAATGCCACAACAAGCTCAATTTTGGCACGGTTAAGCTCATCTTTGAGGGAACCCACAACCTGATCACTTGTTTGGCTTTGCACCACCTGTGTTTCTTTTGTGTCTTCAAGAACCTGATTTAAATCCTGAAGTTGCCCGGCAATCACTTTTACCACTTCAAGTTCTTCCTCAAGGTCTTTCTTTTGTTGAGCCAATGAAATTACTTCTTGGTCCTTGTTGGTAAGTTCCAGCTCCCTTCGGGACAACTGGTCCAAGGCCTGTTTGTTTCGGGCTTGTGCGAGTTCCAGTTCGTTGGTGAGTTCCTCGATAACCTCCGTTGCTCTTTTTTGCTCATTTGCAAATTGATCGGATAACAAGCGAATTCTTGATTCGGAAGCCGCTAAATCCTCTTCCATCTCAGTTACAAATGGTACGACAGGCAGCTTTCCTTCCGCAGCTTGCTGCAAAACTGATTCAGCCATCTGTGCCTCCTCTTCAAGCTTTTTTATGGTGGTAGCAAACTCAAATTCCCGTTTGGCAATATCCTCTTTAGTATCAGCAAATTCTCGCCTTACTTGGTCGAGTTCAGTTTGAGTGGTTTGTAGTTGGTCTTGGAGGGTAATTACATCTTCAGAAAGTCCCTGCCTTTCGGCAAGGTTTCCTTTTTGCAGACGCTCGATTTCAGCATTCGCTGCATTGAGCTCAACCATGAGCTTATTGACAAAGGCTGGGCTGGCTGATCTCGAGGGATTTTCGTCGAGTTGCTCCATTGTGCTTTTCAGCCGTAGTAATTCCTCCTGCATTTGATCCTTTTCGGAAAGTTCAATTTGCATACGGGCAATTTCACCCAAGGATTTCCTTAGCTCTTCCTGTAAATTTACAAATTCTTCCGTGCCTTCCTCGACTGGGGCAAGTTGGCTTGTCTCCAAAGCTCTCTTGGCCTGGGCAAGCTCACGCTCCAGATAGGCTAACCTTTCAAAGTTTGCTCCGTTCGAATGGGCCATCTGCCGTGCATAATCCAACTCACGCCTCGTTCTTTCCAACTCGGTGGTGATCGAACTAATCATTGCATTGGATCGTTGCTGTTCAAGCAGAAGGCTTTGCCGGGACTGCCTCAAGTCTTCCCTGGCCTGCTCCAGTTCGCGCTCCAATCGGTTAATTTCTTTACTCACAGACTGGGCGGTGGCCGGACCTCCATCGGAATTTTTATAGAGGCTTCGTTTTGAATTTTCCAACTCGTTAATAATTAGCTGGGACTCTTTAAGGTTAGTCTGCAATGAAACAATTTCCCGATACGCTTTGCGTAGATCAGACTTTAGTTCAGCTGAATCTGCAGAAAGTTCAGACTGAAAGTTTTTGGAGTCATCCAATTCCTTTCTCAACCTTGCAATCATCTCATCTTCATCCGTTTCATTCAGTGTTGAAAAGTTTCCAAAATCTTTTGGCTCGGTAAGCTCTACATTCTTTCCGATTATACCGGAATGCCTCAGAGGAAGAGCCTCTCTTGCCTGAATAACAGAAGAAATCTTTCTGCCAACTGAAGTAACAGGAGCGGCTTTTGTGGAGGATGAAGGAGGCACTGGCAGTCTTTGAGCTAAGCTTTGCTCTGCCCGTCCATCCAAAGAGGCAAATTCGTAATTAAAGTCTTTGGCCAAACCACTTGTCATTGTGGAAAGTGCTTCTAATTCGACCAATGAACCATCTAAATTTTCGGAAAGAGCAAGCAAAGCGGGGCGGGTTTCCTCAAGCCTGCCAGCAAAGTTACTATTCAAGTCGGCAAAAATTTCTTCGGAACTGGAAATTCTCTCAAGTGTTTGCGTGATCGATTCTTTCATTGAATTTTCGCGATCCTTGAAACGGGAGATTAAATTATCAAGTTGAGCGGTAAGCACTCCCTTGTCTTCCTTGTTCAAGTCCTTGGAAGAAATTTTTTGCTGAAGTGCTGATACCTGATCCTGGGATGACAGATTAATCTGTTTGAGCAGGCTGTCAGCCAACTCTTCTCCTTTTTGTATTTTCGATCCGATGGCCGAAGCAATTTCCGTAGCACTCAGATTTTTGGCTTTGGTATCTGTCTCCAATTGGCTGAATGCAAGAGACCCCAAACCAAGGAAAAACAGAGGCAGTCCAAACCATCCTTGTTTAAGTAAAGAAAGACAAGAATTTCTCATGTTATCCACAATGGCATACCTGTAATCCAAAGCAAGAACTGTTTTCCACAACTGCCTTTGGTAAAACAGCCTAAGAAGTTTGAGTTCAGAAGATTATGCAATAAGTGCTCGAGGGGGGACTTGAACCCCCACGTCCTTTCGGACACCAGATCCTAAGTCTGATGCGTCTACCAATTCCGCCACCCGAGCATGTTCACAAATAAAAAGAGAAAGAAATGATAAAAAACCTAGAAAGCATCTCCCAAAGGTCCTTGCCAAATACCAAGCAAGAGAGAAGCAAAAAGGAGAGCGAGCAAAACAGGCTTGAGAACCCCTACCCGATCAGATTCAACCCATGAATTATGCTTGGGTTCGTCATCTTCAAAGACTGGACGGGGTTGAAAACAAATTTCGCGAATCCATCCAAAGTAGTAGTAAATGGAAATAACAACTCCGACAACCATCGCCACAATAGAAAGGTAAAGCTTCGCTTCGAGAGCCACGCTTATTAAGAGAAGTTTTCCGATAAACCCAGCAAGCGGGGGGATTCCAGCCAAGGAACCGATCCCAACAATAAGGGTTGCACCTGCCCAAGGAACCTTCCTCAAGAGCTCTTCGTAATCTGAAAATTCATGCTCTGCATCATCTTTTACTTTGGCAACGGTCATCACCCCAAACACGGCAAAAGATGCCAAAAGGTAAGTAAAAAGATAGAAGAAAAGAATCCAAACAGCACGGTCGCTACTGCCAGGCAGAATCATAGAAGCCATGACTGCAACCATCAGATAACCGGCATGGGCAACCCCAGAAAGTCCAAGCATTCTTTTAAGGTTTCTTTGGGTACAGGCAGCCAGGTTTCCAAAGAAAATTGTAAAGGTGGCAACAAAACCGAGGAGGGGCAGAAGAAATTCATTCAAGCTTAAAAAGGGTCCGTTCAAAAGGCTGATAAGAACGAAAAAACCAGCGGCCTTGGATGAAACAGCCAAGAATGCAGTTACGGGCATCGGGGCACCATGGTAAACATCAGGCACCCATATTTGAAAGGGAGCTGCCCCCACCTTAAAAGCAATTCCGGCAATGATTAAAACCACCCCAGTGCGCAGGAGTGTATGGTCAGGGTTTCCAGCAATCAGGTGATAAACGGCATCATAAGAAAAGGGATCTGAAGCTATCCCTTCAGGCAAGGAAGCACCCCATACCAACGGGTTTGCTCCAACCCCATAAATCAACACAATCCCAAGCAGCAATAAAGCCGAACTCAGAGCACCAAAAATTAAATATTTAATCCCGGCTTCCAAACTTTTTGGCGATTCCCGATCGAACGCAACCAGCGGGTAAAAACAAAGAGCGACAGTTTCAAGGGCAACAAACAGAACAATGAAATGCTGGCTTTGGCAAAGGACCATCAAACCGGCTGTGGCAACCATGGTAAGATGATGAAATTCTCCTATTCTTAATTTCCTGGAAGCTAAAAAGGACTGGGCAAGGATGGATACCAACAGGGAAGACAGAAGGAAGAAACTACGAATAACATCCTGATGAATCCCATGCTTAAGCATTCCAGAAAAACTCTCACGGTCAAAGGTATGTCTAAGGAGAAGATAATCTAACAAATGAACAACGAGGAGTAAAAACTGAAAGATAATTGCAAATTGGCCCGATCTTTTCTTAGCCAACGGGGAAGAAGAAAGAAGATCAAAGCCAAGAACGAAAAGAGCACCGATGCAGAGAGTAAGCTCAGGCCACAGCTCGCTCCATAAATTATCGTTAGCAAAATTCAAATAAGTTTCCATATCAGATCAATCTTCAGAAGGAGTTTTTTGAGCCTCTGGAGACTCCCCTTCATTGTCCGGGCAACAGGCGGGCTTATGTGATGCAGATACCGAAACAAATTGGGAGTATCTGTTATCTATTTCCACATCAATCCTTTGAGAAATGGTAAGTGGCCAGATTCCTAGTAAGAATAAAGGGGCAAGGATGATCGTGGCTGGTAGGATCTCCAATTTGTTTAAATCTGTAATGGAAGAGCCCCGTTTGCTTTCTTTCAACTCTTCCGATTCTTTCCCAAAAAAGATACGGGCCACAGCTCGTAACCCAAACACTGCTGAAATGATAATCCCAAGAGCAGCAAGAATTAAAAAAGGAAGATGCTCTTTGTTTTCTCCTAGGGAAAGGAAAACACCAAACTCGCCCCAAAAATTACCAAACCCTGGTAGACCAATAGTAGCAAGAGTGCCGGCAATGCAGAAACAAGCAAGCAGAGGGGTTTTGCTGGCTAGACCGCCCATTTCATCCATTTCAAAAGTATCAGTTCTTTTCCTGACAAAACTTGCCAATAAAAACATTAACGCAACCGAAAGACCATGGGCACACATGAGCATGACCGCCGAGCCAGCACCCAAAGCACTGCACACGGCAATTCCCAAAAAGCAATAGCCCATGTGCATGACCGATCCATAAGAAATCATTGCCTTAAAACTTGTTTGAGCCATCGCCACCAAACCGACGATCAGAATATTGCCCAAAGCAAGCCACATAATCCATGAACTCCAACCTTCGGCTGCCTGAGGAAGCAGAGGGACGGCAACCTGAATCAGTCCGTACAAGCCAAACTTTTTTAACACTCCAGCATGGAGCATGGATACAGAAGTCGGTGCCGTTTCATAGCCTCTCGTGGCCCAGGTGTGAAAAGGAAAAAGGGCGACCAACACCCCAAACCCAAAAAGGAGTAAACCGAAAATATTGAATGCAGACCGATCCGACAAAGAAATACTGGCAAGAGCCTCAGAAAGGTGGGGGAAATCAAACTTGGGCGCATCAACCATGACATTGAGAGCAACCAGACCTGATAGCGATATGAGGGCACCCAAAGTCAGGTATATGGTCATTTCGAGTGCAATTGCCCGACGGTCTCGACCTCCCCACAACCCAATCATTATAAAAGTGGGAATCAAAGCGAACTCATGAAAAAGGTAGTAGAAAAATAAGTCTACACTAGCAAAGAGTCCCATTAATCCAGAGAGCATAAGAGCCAAAAGACCAACATATAAACGAAGGCGTTCGGCACCTGAATGAAGAGCAGCAATCCCCGCAGCAAGCCCAACGATGCCAGCCATAGCGAAAAGAGGACTGGAGATACCGTTGAGTCCAAGGTGAAAAGTTATCCCTAGCTCTTGCAAACCCATCCTCTGATAGAGGAATTCAAAACAGTATTCTTTGGTGAAATCGAATTTCAGGAAAAGAAGGATTGAAGCAACACAGGGAAAGCCAAACACAAGGTAAGAGAGTTTTTTGAAAGCACCCTCCCCTTGGGGTAAGCCAGCAAAGAAAAGGAGTGATCCAACAGCTGGAACAACAATGGATCCGAGTAAGAGTAAAGTATCCAGGCTCATAATTTAGTGATTACTCAAAAATCCCTGCTGAGTAGAGGATGAACCCGAGTGTGCCGAGCATAAACCACAAAGTGTAGATATGCACCTTTCCTATGTAACAGACCTTGGCCAGCATCGCGATTAGAGCGGTAATACCCGCGGATCCACGAACCATTAAGCCCGAAATAAAGAGAAGCTCGAGAACCTCCAAGAAACGACAAAATGGATCTTGGACTTTTTTTAGGTAAAATTGGTAGATCTCATCGAAGAAAAGCTTGCTTTGGCAAATCTCATAAAAACCGGGTAATCCAATTGCAACAGGGTCATCATTGCTTACCCGGGAATAAACCTTGCCCGCTACGGAAACCCCAATGATCCAAGCCGTTGTTCCGAGCACAACCATCCACATGTGGTGCGGAAGTAACGAAACAGCAGATAGATCGGGAGCAAAATAGGCACCGATACCCAAAGGATAAAGAGATGAAAAACCTCCAACAACAGAAAGAACAGCGAGTATCACTAAAGGCAAAGTCATGGAAAAACCATTTTCCTTGGCTTTTTCAGAATGTTCAGACCTGGCGTTGCCCTCAAAAGCAATGAAATAGAGGCGGAACATATAAATTGCCGTGAGAATTGCCCCAGCATAAAGGAGGACAAAGATAGGCAGATTGAAATTATATGCCCAAAGAAGGATCGCATCTTTGCTGTAATACCCGGAAAGAAAATTGACACCAGAGATAGCCAAAACACCGATGAGGAAGGTCAATCCGGTAAGGGGCATCTTTTTTCTTAAACCGCCATACTTAAAGATATCCTGTTCATGGTGACATGCGTGAATAACCGAACCGGAACCGAGGAACATAAGGGCTTTAAAAAATGCATGGGTCGTAAGGTGAAAAAGAGCTAGACCTGGGGCCCCCAGACCGAATGCAGCAGCCATATACCCCAATTGCGAGAGGGTGGAGTAAGCTAATATTTTTTTAATATCTCGCTGAACCAAAGCACAAAACCCAGCGTACAAGCCCATGGCCGCGCCAAGAAAAGCAATTAACCCTAAAGCCTCACCGGTGAAGAGGAAATCAATTCTAATGAGGAGATAAACACCTGCAGCAACCATGGTTGCTGCGTGGATCAAAGCAGAAACGGGAGTAGGCCCGGCCATGGCATCAGGAAGCCATACATGCAATGGAAACTGGGCAGACTTACCAATAAAGCCACAGGCCAATGCAAGACAAAGTGCGGTGGTGGTAAGGCTGGGAGAAAAGTCAGCAAGGTCAGCAAGTTCGCTCAGGTTAACTGTCCCAAAAGTCCAGTAGGTTAATACAATTCCGATCAAGAACCCAAAATCTCCTACCCGATTTACAATAAATGCTTTCCTTGATGCTTGAGCAGCTTCATCAGTCTGAAAATAATGGGCAATGAGAAGGTAGGAACTAAATCCCACTAATTCCCAAAAAACGAAAATCATAATCAGGTTGTCAGCCAAAGTAATCCCAAGCATGGAAAACATGAAGATGGATAACCCGCCAAAGTAACGGGGTCGGGCTGGGTCCTTTTCCATGTAACCAAGGCTGAATATGTGAATCAACAAACCAACAAATGCCACAATGAATAGGAGCAGCCGAGCGGGGTCATCTAATAAAAACCCAAAGCGGAGCTCCCATCCACCCATACTAAACCAAGAGGCATCCCAAACGAGAGGGTTGTCATGAGAGTCATACAGAAGGCAAAGTGCAAAAACCAAAATACCAAAGGCGGTAAAGACTGACACAAGGGAGGCAAGGTTTCCTCTCTTTCGAAGAAACAGTAAAATTACCCCCGCGGAAACGAGAGGTAGTAAAAGCATGCTTAGGGCCAAATTGATCATAACGAACTAGTTTTTAAGCAAGGACATATCGTCAGTAAAAACGCTTTTCCTTTTCTTATACAACGCAACAAGCAGTGCTAAACCAACCGCCACTTCGGCAGCAGCAACGGTCATGATAAAAAATACAAAAATCCCGCCATCTAAATTGTTTCCAACCCGTGAAAAAGTAACGAGTGCTACATTTACACCATTGAGCATCAGTTCAAGGGACATCAGCATCAATAATACATTCCTACGGATTAAGAGGCCGAGAAAACCAATTCCAAAAAGAATGAAAGAGAGAATAAGGAAATGGTGAGGCGTTACAGTTAACATCGTGAAAAGACCAAGCGAGCGATTAGATATCTTGGTTGGTATCTCCTTTTTTACTTAAAATAATCACCCCAATCATGGCCGCGAGTAGTAAAAATCCGGAGATTTGCACAGGAAGCATATATTTGGTCATCAAACCATAACCAAATGCTGAAACCTCCGTGGAAAAAACGAGGGATTTTGTTGAGGACAATGTGGATGCGTCAGGAATCTTTGGCCACATCTGTTCGTTAGCAACCAGATCTGCGCTTGAAGGATTTAAAGAAAAAAAGATGCCCACTAACAGGCAAGTACAACCAAACCCCACCAAACCAGACTTCCAATTTGAAAGATTTATTTTGGATGCCCCGGGACCCACATCCAAGAGCATGATAATAAAAAGAAATAAAACCATGACCGCACCGGCATAAACGAGTACTTGCAGAACCGCCAAAAAGAAGGACTCCAAAATAACAAATAAAGCAGCCACCCCCACCAACGAAACAATCATAAACATTGCCGCAGAAACAGGGTGCCGAGAGAGAATCATGGACAAACCGCCACCCACCGAGAGTATGGCAAAAACCCAAAAAAGAAAATCAACCGTACTCATACCATTAAAAGCTTGTTGAAATATCAATGAGTATTCCCATCGGTTTCAGCCTGTTTTTTCTTGTCCCATTTGTAGTGACGGTCAGGTAATGTGCCTCCCAACTCGTAAAGTTTCTGCTTGTTATTGATC
Source organism: Opitutales bacterium (assembly GCA_038150505.1). Classification (GTDB taxonomy): domain Bacteria; phylum Verrucomicrobiota; class Verrucomicrobiia; order Opitutales; family Seribacteraceae; genus Chordibacter. The sequence continues at coordinate 15,109 of JAYOTQ010000003.1, forward strand.
ATTTCCTCACGACTGTATCCAGACGAGGAATATTGGTCCTGAAGAAAAATTGCTTCCTCCGGGCAAACTTCCTCGCAATAACCACAGTAAATACATCTCAACATATTTATTTCAAACTCTTGGGGAGCCTTTTCCACATGCTCACGATGCTCCTGGTCCTCGGGCACACTGCCTGGTGTGATCCGAATAGCCTTGGGCGGGCAAACAAACTCACAAAGCTGACAGGATACACATTTTTCTCTCCCGTTGGGGTCCTTAACCAATGTGGGTACCCCACGATAATTTTGAGGAATGCGGGGTTTCTCTTCCGGGTATTGCAGGGTAACCTTCGGCTTAAACATATTAGTAAAAGTGGTCTTCAAACCAGTGGCAATCTGAGGAAGATAGGTTCTTTCCGAGAAAGATAAAGGTTTTCGTTCTAATACAACAGTCTTAGCCATGAGTTGTGGGGGAAATTATAAACTACGATCCATCCAGGTAACAAGGATGATATAAAAGATCAGGTTAGCTAGGGCGAGAGGTAAGAGTTTTGTCCAACCAAGGTGCATGACTTGATCGTAACGAAACCTCGGTAAAGTCCACCGAATCCAGATAAAAAAGAAGATGAGAAAAACCGTCTTACAGAGAAACCAGCCCACACCGAGTAAGGATCCAAGGAGATTAGGGGGCCATGGATCATTCATGAAGGGAAGAAAGTGCCAACCACCAAGAAACAGGAGTGTAAACAGAGCAGACCCGATCACAATATGAGCATATTCAGCCACAAAAAATATACCAAATTTAAAACTACCATATTCGGTGTGAAAACCGCCCACCAGGTCAGTTTCAGACTCAGGCATATCGAAAGGAAGACGATTGGTCTCTGCAAACAGGGCGATTAAAAAAATGAGTGCGGATAGAGGTTGGACAATAAGTAACCAAGCCGCACCTTCTTGGGAATTTGCTATGCCTGATATACTCAATCCGGATACCGCGGTTCCCGGTGCTGCAACCCATAAAAAAACTGGAAGCAGGGAAAGTCCCATAGCCAGTTCGTATGAAATCATTTGGGCCGAAGAACGAATACCTCCTAAAAAAGAGTATTTGTTATTGGAAGACCATCCAGCTAGAGCAATGCCGTAAACACCAAGGGAGGATACTGCGAAAACAAATAATATGCCTACCTCTAGATCCGCTAGGGCTAAGGTAGTTGTCGTGCCATCATTCCAATGCATCTGCCCGAAAGGTAAAACAGTCATTGTGGTGAGTGCTGGTACAAGTGCGACCAAAGGAGCGAGATAATAATAAAATTTGTTTACATGCCCCGGCACAATTTCCTCCTTAAAAAGAAATTTGAGACCATCTGCAAGGGGCTGAAAAATCCCAAGGCCTTTCAAAAATGGACCGATTAGGGGGATCGATTGAACGAACGGAAGCACCGTGCGGTTCGGCCCTACCCTGCCTTGCATCCAGGCACTTACTTTCCGCTCTGCAAGTACAGAATAACCAGCCATGGTCATAACGGCACCAACCATCATGAGTGCGTAAACTACCTTGAGCAAAACCGAAAACCAGGTGGATTCAGGCAGCCAATCCAAGGTCATACTGAAATCCCTTTCAATGGTTCAAAATGAAGTGCTTTCTTTTCAACAAAGTCGATATGGTCCCATTTGGACCCGTCAATAAGAACGGGTTCCTTGAGGAGTTCTGCATGATTCACACCTGAAAATAAATCTGGATTTGTGGCAGCCAAAAGATTCCAAATATCCGTTAGCCCTGGGGCAAGCGGTTCGGATTCAGTGGAGAGGGAATTAATCATTCCGGTAAGGATAGAAACCTGTGAAAAAAGACCGGCGGGCCCGGGAATAGCCTGTTCAAAAGCTTGAATAATAAAAGATCTGTTAACGAAAGAACCTTCTCTTTCAAATACAGTAAAGCTGGGCAAAACAACCTTGGCACAGGAGGAAGTGGCATTGTGGTGGGTACCCAGGAAAATGACATTCACACCATTGAGGTCATCATCACTCATCCCTGATGCGGACAGGTCCTCATCTATGACGAAAAGCGTATCTAATTCTCCAGCAGAAAGTGCATCCCTGAGAGCATCGAGGTTGTCGAGGGGATAGGTGTCTGTAAGGCCAGTAAGAAATGCCCCCCTGAGGTTGGGTGTACGATCGGCCGAGAGCAGGATTCCATCATCTTCGCCAAAATGCCCGCGAAGAAAAGTCTTAGCTTTGGTGCTATCAATCAGACGCTTCGTAAGGTATTGCTCCTCCAGCGTAGATTTACAGCTAGCGACCACACCCACCCTTTGGTCCTTCAAATAAGTAACCGCGGATGAAATCGCCTCTTGGAGTGGTAAATCCTTTCCTTGCACAGAAGGCCTAAGGATACGATTTTCCGACTTTACAGATTTGTAAAGATCGCGACCGGAATCCGTCATCCAAGTATCATTAACTAGGTCATTCCTCCGGGGTGTAATGCGTTGAATGATTCCTTCCCGGCTTGATACTGTGGTATTACTACCGGCACTGCTTTCGGCACAAATGCTTTTGGTCTCCTTGAGAAACCAGACTCTCATCTTAAACCTAAAGTCAGTACTGGTAAGTGCACCAACAGGGCAAATGTCTACTGTGTTAAGGGAGTAATTATTGGATAATTCTTTCCCTGGAAAACAGGTAAGGGTGGAAAAACTTCCACGGTCCACAAAGCCCAAAACATCATCCTTTGCAACTTCTTGCGAAAAGCGAATGCAACGGGAACACAAGATACACCTTTCATCATCCAAGGTAACCCGAGGTCCCAATCTTGTACGCTTTGGTTTTACATTCTTTCTTTCAATATAACGGCTAAAGCCTCGGCCATAATCTGTGGCAAATTCCTGCAAACGACATTCCCCGGCTTGGTCACAGATAGGACAATCCAAGGGATGGTTAACCAAAAGAAACTCCATGATTCCTTCCCTGCATTCGTTGACCAAGTCAGACTCAGTACGGAGATGCATTCCGGCAGAAACATGGGTGGCACAGCCAATCACTGGTTTAGGAACCCAACCAATTTTCGGGCTGCCATCTTCTTCGAGAATGGGTTCTCCGGTTGATCGATCCCTCATGGGTGTGCCCATCTCGATAAGACACATCCTGCAATTACCAGCCACACTAAGCTTGGGGTGGTAGCAATAATGAGGAACTTCTTTGCCATGCAAAGCGGCGGCTTCGACTGCATTTATTCCGTTTGGAACTTCCACCTCAACCCCATTCAAGGTGATTGGTACTAAATCTTCTTTCGATGGAGAAATCATGACGGCGGGCAACTAGATAAGTTTGAGTTTGCGGGAGTTTTTCTCATCCACCGACTCAGAAGCTTTCTTAATAAAGTCATCTCTAAATTTTGTCACAAAACTCTGTGTGGGCCATGCCGCAGCCTCGCCAAATGCACAGATCGTACGCCCTTCTATCTGTTTGGCCACAGAGAGGAGCAAATCCGCATCTTCCTCGCGGGCACCGCCAGAACACATTCTCTGTGTAATCTTACGCATCCACAAGGAACCCTCCCGGCAGGGAGTGCATTGCCCGCAAGATTCATGGGCATAAAAGGCATTTATATTCGCCATGGCCTCGACAATATCTACCGTATCGTCCATTACGATAATACCCCCGGATCCGGACATGCTGCCGGCGGAAGCAGGACCGTCAAAATCTAAAGGTATGTCTTCAAGACCCCAGTCGAATTCAGTTCCATCTTTTAATTTTCCAGTGAACCGCTCGTCCGCTCGTAATATTTTAGCTGAGGAACCACCGGGAATCACCGCTTTAAGGCTTCGTCCAGGACGAAGACCACCGCACACATCGAAAATCATCTCACCAAGGGTAAGAGCACCACATTCAAATTCGTAATATCCCGGTTTCATAACCTGCCCGGAGACACACCAGATGCGCGTTCCCGTGTTGTTGGGCTTTCCGATTTTAGCAAACTCATCCCCGCCCATCTCGATGATATGACGGACATTGCAAAGGGTCTCCACATTGTTCACAATTGTCGGGCACTGGTAGAGCCCTAGGACCGCCGGGAAATATGGGGGTTTGATTCTTGGGTTTGGTCTTTTTCCTTCCAATGATTCAATCAGTCCTGTTTCTTCTCCGCAAATATATGCACCCGCACCTCGATGCACCACCAAGTCACAGGAATAATCGCTTCCAAGAATCTTTTGACCGCAAAAACCCTTGTCTTTTGCTTCCTGGATGGCCCGGTTGAGAATACGAGCACCCTCATGAAACTCCGCTCGAATGTATATGAAAGCTTGCTTGGCTCCAATGGCATAGGCCGCGATCATCATCCCTTCAATCAGTTGATGGGGATCTTTGTACATAATTTGCCTGTCTTTGAATGTACCAGGCTCTGATTCATCAGCATTGCAGATGAGGTAGATTGGTTTCCCGGATTTCCGGTCAAGAAACTTCCACTTCATGCCGGCAGGAAAGCCAGCCCCTCCCCTGCCACGAACACCAGACTTGAGAACTTCCTCGCCCACTTCCTCTGGTTTCATGGCAAATGCCTTCTTTAAAATATCATATCCTCCCTCTCGCAGATAGCAGCCAATATGATTTGAGTAAGTTGGATCATCCGCATGCTTTAAGATGAGTCTTCGTTCTTGAGGGTGAGCGGTCATCTGGGCAATAAACTAGTCTTTTTTCGGTTTTTTAAGAAGGGAATCTTCATAACTTGTAAATTCATCAGATTCATCCAATTTTCCATCCAACAAGAGGTCAGCAAAATTTTCCGCCCTGTCCCCTTCTACATTCTCATAAGTTTTTTCATCCACTATGACTACCGGACCTTGCCCGCAATCAGCCAGACACTCCATGAATTCTATGGAATATTCACCGTCCTCCCGAACATGCCCCTCTTTGACCCCAAGCTTTTTCTCAAAAGTTTTGCAAGTCGCATAAGATCCACGAAGAGCACAAGGCAGAGTCCTGCAGACACGGATGTGCTTTCTTCCCCAGGGCTCGTCCCTGAGCATAGGATAGAAGGTGATTAATTCCTTGATATTGATCGGTTGTAATTCCAGACGGGAAGCAATCCATTCACAGGCAGCATCATCAACCGCTCCTAGCTCGTCTTGGACAAGGTGAATGACCATCAGTGCAGCACTCCTTTTTTCAGGGTACTTGGGAACAACCTCGTCGATCTTTGACAAAGTATCGTCAGATAATTTTAGCGGATTTGACATCTTAACGGTCACACTCTCCCATAACGAAATCCAAGCTACCCAAAATCACAGTGATATCACTAAGCATATGGCCTGGTGCGAGTTTTTCTAAAATACTTAGGTTACAAAAACTTGGCGCACGGATTTTGAGGCGGTAAGGCACTCCGCCCCCTTTGGATACAAGATAAAAACCGAGGGCACCTTTGGGGTTCTCCGCCTCAAAATAAACTTCCCCTGGAGGCACCTGGGGACCTTCAGTAACGATCATGAAATTCTGAATTAATTCTTCCATGCTCGTCATGATCTTTTCTTTCTGAGGAGCAAAAATCTTTTTGGCATCTTCTGCATACCACAAGCCTGTAGGCATGGTAGCGATCACCTGTTTAATAATAAGAATGCTTTGACGAACTTCCTCTATACGAACGAGGTAACGGTCGTAACAATCCCCACGCGTTCCAATGGGCACATCAAATTCGTATTTTTCGTATCCGCTGTAAGGTTTATCTTTGCGCAGGTCCAAATCGACACCACTTGCCCGCAAGTTGGGGCCAGTTATACCAAAAGCAATCGCATCTTCTTTGGAAATGGTACCAATGCCTTCGGTTCTATCGAGAAAGATTCGGTTGCGGGTAAGAAGTTTTTCGACTTCGTCGAGGGCTTTGGGGAGTTCATCGACGAATTTCTCGACTTTCGGCAACCATCCATCGGGAATATCTCTGGCCACACCCCCTATACGGGTGTAACTGGTGGTGAAACGAGCACCGGTAAGTTCCTCAAAGAGAGTGTATAACTTTTCTCTTTCGGTAAAGGTGTACATGAAAGGTGTCCAAGCACCCGCATCCATACCAAAAACACCCATCCCAAGCAAGTGACTGGAAATACGGGCCATCTCACAAATCAAAACACGAATCGCTTCACAACGCTCAGGCAGTTGAACACCGGCCAACTTTTCCACAGTGATCGCATAGGCAACATTATTAGCCAGGGGAGCAAGGTAATCCAACCGATCCGTGTAGGGAACGAATTGGTTGTAAGTCATATTTTCAGCGATTTTTTCATCCCCTCGATGCAGGTAACCCAAAACTGGCTCACACCGGGTGATTCGATCCCCATCTAGTTCCATCAGTAACCTCAGTACACCATGGGTGGTTGGATGGGATGGACCGACATTTAGGGTCATTTTACCATCGTCTGCATGCATTTCTGCTCTGGCCCCGACATCCCCAACTTGCACTTCTTTAACGGTGGTACTCATACAGGCTTTTCAGTTTTTTCAGTCCAGCTTTCGTCTTTTGCCCGAGGCTCCGACTCACTTATTCTCGAACTACCGGAAGACACGAACGGTCCCCCCATCATCGGAGCAGGATCCACCGCAGCACCTGTCACCTCAGAAACATCAGCCGCAGGCAGAGGAACCTCAATTCCGGCAAGAGGGAATTCTTTGCGTAAAGGGTGGTAAGGATATTCATCCCACATCAATATGCGCTTTAGGTTAGGATGCTCATCAAAAACGATCCCAAACATATCAAAGGTTTCTCGCTCGTGCCAATTGGCGGCAGGAAACACGCCACAAATCGATGGAATGGATGGGGATTCGTTATCCAGGCAATCAACATGAATGCGAAGGTAAGATTTGTGGACGAGGGAATAAATATGGACAACTACGGAGAAGCGGTTTTCTGCATCCACGCCGTGATCCACCGCAGTCAAATCTACCAATAGGTCAAATGTCTCGTTGTCGCGCAGGTGCTCACAAAATGAAACCAAGTGCGAGGAATCACAGGAAAGTGTAAGGCAATCCTCCTGGTGTAAAAGGTTGAGGAAATCACGCCCACCGAGGAGAGATTTGACGAAATCATCGTCAATCATGATGTCAGGAAAGAGGTGCGGTTTCGGGAGTTTTAGACAGGTTTTTGACTGCTGGCTCTCTCCCGATTTTGTCCTGTAATTTCATCATCGCATCCAGCAAAGCTTCAGGACGCGGCGGACATCCACTTACATAGACATCAACAGGCACGACATTATCAACTCCCTGCATCACCGCATAGGATCGGTACATGCCACCAGTAGAAGCACATGCACCCATGGCGACCACCCATTTCGGGTCTCCCATCTGGTCATAAATCCTACGAACCACCTCAGCCATTTTGTAGGTCACAGTGCCGGCTACAATCATACAGTCCGACTGACGGGGAGAAAACCTCATCACTTCCATCCCAAACCTTGATATATCGTATCTGGAGGCAGCGGAGGCCATAAGTTCAATCGCACAGCATGCGAGCCCCATGGGCATAGGCCAGACGGAATGTTTTCGTATCCAGTTCACAACCGCATCTGCTCGGGTAACGATAACCTCGCCCTCCACTTTGCTGTTGTAACCATATTCGTCTGAAACCATTGGAATTGTTTTAGATGAATATTTGAAACAGGCAAACCTGAAAACCAATTGCACTGGGTTTTTGTTGAGAGATGAACGAGATTGGACAACTCCAAAGTTTTGAACATTGACGCACCGAGATTACTTTTGCATAAATCCATCTTTGTTTCGCATCGGAGAGGTGACAGAGTGGCCGATTGTGCAGCATTGGAAATGCTGTGTACCGCAAGGTACCGCGGGTTCGAATCCCGCCCTCTCCGCCACCTACTGAAACCTATGCGTTGCGAATGTAGACCTTTGCGTTTCCGTTAAAGGTAGCTTCTGCAAGGTCCAGGTGTGCTGGTGCATTGATCGGATCGGTAGAACCGGCGGGAATGGATTGGCCGGATACCAGAACAGCTACTTTTCCGTAAAGATTAGTGGTCTCTCCGTCCGCAGGAGCAATGACATCACCTTCATTGAGCCACCTGCGTAATTGAATTTGGCTCCACCCATTGTAGGGCTCCTTGGCACCAAGAAGATTCTCTGCAAACCGCATGGCTGCTGTTTTCCAAAGACTTCCAGAAAGCTGGGGAGATTCGCCCATGATTGCCTGCATCGATTCGGTGTTTAACCACAGTGCATTGACTGTGGAATCAGCAATAACAGTGGCAGTTCTGGGAACACCTGCCAATACCGCCATCTCCCCGATCACAGCACCTCTGCCCATAATATCGACAACCACATCTCCGATCGAAACCTTGACGCTTCCACGAGTGATAACTATCAGCCCATCCCCAGAGTCTCCTTGCTTCATCAATGCATCCCCCGAATTGTAGACCTTCTTTTCGGAAGCATCGAGTATTTGGGTGATCACTGAGTCTTCCATTCCCTTAAGCCAGGTAACCTCCCGAAGTACCTCTTCATCAGATGGAAGGCGTAACTCCAGAGGACTGTCCATTACATTTTTCATCCTCTCTTCTACTGCTGTGATCATACGGGTGGCTTCATCGGCTTCCAGCATACCATCCGCACGCATTTTCTTGATCGATGCCCGCTCATGGTTCAACACCGAACGGATGGCATCTTTGGTCTCGATACCAACAGTCACTTCGGGATAGTTCTCATGCATATTTCGGATGTATTGAAGGCCCCGCAGACGGTTCTGTCGGATTTCATCCTTGAGCAAGCGTGCAGTTTTTTGCTGTTTCTCCAAATCTCCACTGTCATCCAATTCCTTCACAAAGTTGTCGACCATTTTGGCCATGACTTGCTGGGCAATCACAAAGGCCTTGGAAGCATCATAACCCACTGTAATTTTGTCCGAAAAATACCTCTTAAGGAACGGAATGTCTTTGAGTGCTTCACTGAGTTTACTCACCGTGCAAATGTCATCGAGGTAGGTTCTTTCTGTCATCGGCACTTTGCCCTGAAAATCTAGAAATTCGCTCAAATTATTATCCAGCTGAGCAACAGCCCGTGCGGACAACAAGCCCGAGCGGAACTGGGCCCAGTAGCTGCTTCTTTCTTTTTCAAGCAATCTCCTTCTTGCCTCTGCCAAGGTATCCATTGATTCCAGTTCCGTGGCGGTTAATGGATAGCTAACAGGATCGGGCAAATAATTTCGAACCAGCCCCCAATTCGCACCACTTAAAAACCGGTCCCCCTTGAGCAAATCCATTTCCTGTTCGCAAACGTTGGAAATGTTTCCTGTGGCATTGGAAAACATAAGTTTTTTAACAGCGGGAAGCTCGGTCAGACCAAGTTTGTTAACCAAAGATTTAATGGTCGTGGCATTGACCAACAGGGTAAGAAGCACAATTCCGGATATGAGAAAGAGAAACTGATCTCTTACCCTAGCTGAAATTCCTACCAAGGAAGCTTGTACAACCGCTCCACTGCCCTCTCCAAATATAACCACTTTCTTTTCTCCACTTGCCAAATCCTGACGAAGCTTAGCCGCATCTTTGGAATTGGTACTCCCCAAAAATATGCCAGCAGTTTCTATGGATTGAGAAATTCCAACGATCCTGCCGTTGGAAATTTCCGCATCAGCAAGGGTGTTGGCCGCCATACCATAAAGGTTTAGGTTTGGGTTGGGTTTGGAGTAAGAAACAGCTTCCTGGGAATCGACCACAAAAACAGAGGTTGTTTTGGCCGAGTAACCACTTCCACCGTTATCGATATCAAACTCATACCTTAGGTTTTCCGAATAAACCACAAGGGCAAGGGCCAATCCGATTGCCCCGCGTAAAGCACCCCACCAAACGACAACTGCATCTTTGCCGGGCAATCCATAGCCCGCTTTTTTCATTAAGGGGTAGAACATTCCCATGTTAATTGCCCTGACGAGATGGATGGCCACATAAACCAAAAACAAAATCAGGAAGTCCATTCCGGTGGGCTGTGCTTTTTGTGCGATGACAACCCCAACGACAATAAAGATGATCACATTGGCCGCAAAAGCAGTAAATTCCCAGAATTCATGCATGAAGTGCTCCACTTCAGGGCTAATTCGAGTGCGACCCACGCCTGCCATCACAATTCCCAGTGCAACCAAACCAAGAACTCCGGAAACATGGAAAAAATGTTCGCAAACAAAGAACACGGCGTAAGCTGTGACTAAAACCACGGTAATTTCTATGAGGGGGTCATTAAACACCTTTCTCACCCAAAGGATCGCGACCAACCCAATCAGCACACCGACCAGGCCACCCGCAGCACCAATCTTACCAAATCCAATCGCAGCACTGCCGATAAAACTACCAGTACCAAGGAATTGCTCTGCCCCGGTAACCACTCCGATTAGTAAGACAAAAGCAACGATGGCGGTACCATCATTCAGCAAAGACTCCCCTTCAATCAATGTCCCAAGCTTTTTACTCGCACCAAGCTCTTTGAGGAGTGCGACTACTGCAACAGGGTCCGTTGCACTTACCACGGCACCAAAGAGCATACATGCCAGGACAATAAAAGCCCCGGAATCGACATTCCAATCTTCAAGGACCCCCCCAGTCCCACCAAAAGCAGTGACCAAGCCCATAAAGGCTAATCCTGTCATTACAGTAGCTGTAACAATTCCTGGCCCTGCCAAATAAAACGCATTTAAAAACGACTTTTTGAAGGTGTGCACATCCAGAGCAAATCCAGCCTCAAAAATGAGGATGGGTAGAAAGACATAGAGAATCAAATGTCCGTCCAGGTTCCCTCCCCAGGAAATCGCACCGCTGAGCGTATCAACAAATTTATCCCATATCCCACCAACCTCTCCAGCCACATGGCCCTCGGCATGAGCATGGCCACCATGCGGACCGTAGGCCCGGTTAAGGGCTCCCATTGCTAGTCCGATAAGCAACAGTAATACAGTAAAGGGAAGTGGGATTCGTTGAAGAAAATGGCGGGTGGCTGCCCCTATGACCAAGGATACGATAAGGAAGAAAAGGCCGTACAGGTAACCGCTGTCACCTGAAGATGCCAAAACAGGAATAAAACTTAAATTTGTCATGGGATTAGTGAGAAACTCTATTGACCCCTAAGCAAGCGGCTGGGGAAAGGGCGCTTTTCTTCCACGGAAGCTGGCTTTGGGTCCACAGATGGATTGTTGCTTACACTACTCGTACTTCTCCATCTTTGGGGAGCACGGCCGAGCAGTTCATTTAAGGGAGATTTTTCAGGAAGTTCATAGCTTTCCTTTGTAAAAGCACTGGGAGAAGGAGAAGAAACTTGGGAAGAAGAGGAAATGAGTTCAAAGTTGGAGGCGCTTTTCGCACGACCAACCTTTGCATTGTAAGTCTTGGCAATGGCATTTTTTTGTAAGTTCGCCACATTTTGTAACGCGTTTTCAAAACTGGAACTGTTCATAAACCCGGAAATGAGAAAAGAGGTCTCAAAAAGGTTTTCGAGTTCAATGGTAACTTTATCGCTAAAGGACATTTTTTTTAAGTCAGTAAAAACCAATTCACCCGGAAGCAGGTTGATTTCAGTTCCATCTTGGTAACCAAATTTCAAGGATCCCAAAAGCCCAACACACTTCAACCCTCCATTGGGTTCGACCTGGATTAAAGATGTTCCTGATCCAGAAACAGTTAAAGAGACTTCTGGACCGGTAATATCTATCCTATTCGTTATTTTTCTGGAACGCATCAGCAAAGAACCAGTTGCAATTTCCAAAGAATCATCCTGGCACTTAAAAGAAGTGGATGCACCGAATCGGAATTGGTAACCAGCGGCAAGGGTTTCGATTCCACTTTTGGGCTTCACATGAAGGGACACTTCTCTGGGAAGAAAGGAGGAAGAAGCAATCACCTTATCCGCCTCAGTTTGATCCATTCGGACAACACCTTCTCCTAGGGAGGAAACCAACAAATGTGAAACCTTTGCAGTCAGGAGATGACATCCCAAAAATAGTATTGAAAATGCTGTGAGGAGAGACTTCATCTACGAACTATCAAAATTAAATAACCGTTCAGGTCAAACAATCAAACCAAGTTGATATGAATGACGAGAAAATACGAGTTAAAGTTAAATTGCAATTTTGACGCCCCTTCTCAGGTAAGAAGGTACATCTAAGTCTTCGCCCTCATATAAATTTCGTTTGGGAAGATCATCAAAAATGCCCCTTTGGTTGTGAGCTTCCATGAAGGGAAAAGTGTTTTGATCAAGATTTTCGCTCTTTTTTCTCCTTCTAAACTTTTTGGACTGTGTATTTTCCTCCACATTTCTTTCACTGTCTAAATCTAGCTTAGATTTGTGAGATTGTTTCGGTTGGGTGGATAATTCAAGAACTTGCTGGCTAACGGGTGCGACATCAGCTGGTTTGATCATTGGCTCAAGTGAAGTGGCTCCCAGAACCGTTATGTTTACTTGATCCCCCATATTCTCATCTACATGAGCCCCAAAAACAACATCCTCCCCCGCTTTAAATGCATCTCTAATCTCTTTGGAAACCGATTGCAAACCAGCCATAGTGAGCGATGTGCCTCCCTGAATAAAAATCATCAGTACATCCGCAGCCTTGGAAACATCCGGCATATGAAGCATGGGGCAGACCATTAAATCCCTCAATGATTCTCTCAAGGCATCTTTACCTGTCCCTTTCCCATATCCGAAAAGAGTTCTCCCTGACCTGGCTGAAAAGACTTTTCTCAAATAAGAAAAATCAACATCAATCATTCCTTTTTTGAAAACCAAGTTACAAATTGCGGATATTCCCCGGCTCACATTCCGACCCGCCTCCGCAAAACACTCCAAAGCGGTTGCATCTGCCCCGCCCATTTGCAGCAATGAATCATTGGGCAATGGCACTACGGCATTCGCATGAGCCCTGAGGTCATTGAGGCACTCCTCCGCTTGGGCATGGCGAGATTTTTCCCAACTAAACGGCAGGGGTGTGAAGGCAAAAACCAAGGCCCCGTGCTCTCTGGCAAGGCGGGCAATAACAGGAGCCGCTCCTCCGCCTACCCCTCCTCCTAAACCGGCTAATAAAAAGACCAAGTCCACTCCTTCCAGGTGGCTGCGAATTTTATCTTTCTCCTCTTCAGCCAGTCGTTTTCCCAGAGCGACATCCCCACCTGTCCCCATGCCCCGGGTGTGCCTTTTACTGAATGAAATTTTTTGGGAGGAAAGTGATTCAGAGATCGCTTTCATATCCACATCAATAATTACATTATCAACCGAATCAAAATTATCGAACCTCAAGCCATCAACCAATGATATGCCAGCTCCCCCCACCCCAATAACTTTTGCCCTAATTCCATAGGAGTTTTCAAGAACGGTCGAGTTGCTGCTGTTGTCAAAAAAAGTTTCTTGGCTCATTTGGGTCGTTGGTTTGGTATGGTTGTCAAATAGTGGGTGAACTTGAGTTTGGCTAGATTCCCAAAAACCCTCCAATTTTTTTGAAAATACCTGGGTGCTCTTTTGTACTTTTCTCACCAGGCAAGCGATGGTCCTCTAAACCATAATGAAGCAAACCGAGAACGGTGGAATTTTCTGCTTGGGCCAGTTCATTCCCTACACCAGCGGGGAAACTCGCCTTAGATACTGGCACCCCTAACACTTTGGATGCCAATTGTTCAATACCAGGCAAGCGCGAGGTGCCGCCCGTTAACAAGACACCTGCACCCAGTTCTCCCGACTGGAGTAAAGGCCCTAATTCTTTGCTTATGATTTCAAATAGTTCCACCGTTCGGACATGAATGATGTCAGCAATCGCTTTTCTGGGTATTTTACGATCGCCAATCGTTTTATTCCCAATGATCCAAAGTTCATGGTCGGAGTCGGACGAGTCGGGTTGGGCTTTTCCGTACTCTAACTTTAGCTCCTCGGCGTAGGGCTCCAATACCCGTAACCCCATTGATAAATCACCAGTCAGATGATCGCCCCCAACTGGGATAACAGTGGTAAAAACAATCGTACCGGATTGGTATAAAACAAGGTCCGTTACTCCTGCTCCAATATCGATCACCAAAACACCTGCTCTTCTTAAATCAGGGCCCGCCACTAAGGTAGCAGATGCGATCGAAGAAAGAATTAAATCCTCCACATCCAAACTGTATTGGTGGGCAAGATCAAGGTTCATACGAATCGCGGATTCATCCCCCTCAATCGACCAGTATGAAACCTCAACATTGTTCCCAATCATACCTACAGGATCTTCAACAGGACGCCCATCCAGCCGGATTGGCATACGTACATGATGGACATAAGATCTCCCCGGCGCAGACTGTTTTCTTTTCGCTTCCTCGGCCGCAGATTTTAAATCGTCTATGGATACTCTGCCATCTGGAGAGGCCACATTGGCACTCCCCTTAAGAAGGCTTCCCTTGAGATGCGAACCTGTTTGAGCCAAATAAATCGAGTCAACCGTAGTTCCGGACATTTTTTCAGCTTCCTCCAGGGCTGAATGTACACTGGATGCAGTTTTTCTGAAATCAACGATTTCCCCCTTTCTCATCCCCTCATTTTTCCGCATTGATTTACCCACAATATGGAGAGTTTTGTCTTCGGAAACTTCCCCAATTAACACTTTGGCAACAGATGTACCAATTTCTACAGCACCTATTATTTTACTCATATGGATCGTTTGTGTCTTTTTCGTACTTCGGTTATCTCTCCTTAAATATTCGCAAATACTGAGCGTCCGTGTGAAAGATCAATGGAACGAATGTGTGAAGCCTGCAGGAACTTGGGTTCGTCAAGCAAGTAACGGAGCCTTCTTAACTGAGAAGCGTAATCGGATGGATGAAAACGAATGCTCCCAACTCTTTTGGACTTAACCGTTACACATGCTCCAGGATCATGGGCACTGGGTCGGGTGTAGGAAACCACTGTCCAGTCTCGATAGATCTCGGGATATTCAGATCGGGCTAATTCAAGCAACGGTGAAACAATGGGCATATCTTTCAAGTTTTCGTAAGCTTTGTTTTCCTGATCTTTTGTGATCAAAGATGGGGCTACTTTTAATGAAGGCAATGAATTCAAAACCCGGGATGAATACCCTTCCCCCTCGTACAAACATCCATCTGAAGAAACCAGCCAATCCTTAAACCCAGCATTTTTGTCTCTGAGCCTGAGTACAAGAAGGGGTTCCCGTTCCTTTATCCTAACCTCCAGCGTGGAAGGAAAACATCTTTTGATTCTTGCTTCAGTAATTTGATTTTCAGCAAGCAATTGTTCTTGAAGCTTGGACAGGTTGATTTCGGTCAGGGAGAGGTTCCGGAAAGGCCCTACCCAACTTAAAAACCATTTGGGAGAGAGCACACCATCCGATTTAAAATCCACCCGTTCCACAGGCATGGACGAACCAATAAAATCATTCTGGGCCAAAGGTCCGTGGCTGGACCCATCCATCGAGTATTTGATTGTGAAAACCACCAAGGAAAACAATCCAAGGATCGTTAAAAACCGGAAAGCTTGAACCAGCCTTCTACGAACAACTACTCCTGAAGTAGATTTTCGTGCAGAACTTTTTTTTAGGTTTCGCCAACTGGATGGCATAGCCAGTTCATCTTTCTTTTTCTTTCTCATAAATTCAGGCAGCACAGGGTGCATCATCTTCGGTTAGGTTGTTATACCTATCGATCGCTGGTGAAATTAACTTTTTAGTTAACTGATCAAAATTATAGCCCGAAGAGCTGGCACTCTTGGGAAGCAGACTGGTTTGGGTAAGACCAGGAAGAGTGTTGATTTCCAAAAAGTGAGCATGTCCATCATCACAAATTATAAAGTCAACCCTGGCGAAATCCCTGCATCCACAACTTTGGTAGGCACGCAAAGCAAAATCTTTGATCTCCACTTCAGTCTCCGGATCGATGATAGCTGGAAATCGATATTCGGTAGAACCAGGTGTGTATTTTCTATCAAAATCATAAACCCCGCCAACTGGGATAACTTCGACAATTCCAAGTGTATCATTGTTTAATACACCAATGGTTACCTCACGACCAAAAATTCTCTCTTCGACCAACCAGTTTCCATCTTTGAGGTCTTGCAACTGGTCTTCCAATTCATTTTTGCCTGAAATAAGGAAGAGGGAAACACTGCTTCCCTGATCCGTTGGTTTAATAATTAAATGATCCCCAAGGGCTGATAAAACTTCTTCCGGATTAAGATCTTTGGGGCTTTGAAAATTGAAGCCCTTGGGTATTCTGACCCCTTCTTTTGCCACCCTCGTTTTTGTTAATGCTTTGTTCATACAAAGACGGCTGGAAATTGCACCACTTCCGCAATACTCAAACCCAGCAGAATCAAGAAGTTCTTGAAGTTCACCATCCTCTCCAAATTCCCCGTGGATAATAGGAAAGACAATGTCCGTGCTCGGGGATAAATGTTCGGGCAAGGATTTGTCCCTTAGGTCGAGCAATTCAGTATTAAACCGGGGTGACAAGGAATCAAAGAGCGATTGTCCGGAACGGAGAGAAACTTCACGCTCAGGTCCGATTCCGCCCGAGAGAATGACTATTTTAGGATCTTTTTTCATCTGTTTACTAGGAGAGGTATTTATTCCAAGATTGGCCAAGGAGATTGACTTCAGGTTCTAAAATCACCCCATGTGTCTCCTCGACCCTCTGTTTGACTTTTTGGATGAGCTCGACCACATGTTCTGTGGTAGCCTGCCCATGGTTGATAATGAAATTCCCATGTACTTCAGACACGGCCGCGTCCCCAATTTTTTCCCCCTTTAACCCAGCCTGATCAATCAGCCAACCAGCCGAGTGGGAGTCCGGGTTCCTGAACACGCAACCCGAACTGGACTGGGTGGGTTGAGACTTTCTTCTTTTACGAGACATACGCTCGATGACCTTGCGTATCTCCATGTGTTGCCCCCTGCCCTCGGCTTTCAATTTTGCACGCAGGGCTATGCCATCGTAGGCTTCTTTACAATACCTGTACCCCACCTCAAGCTCAGCACCTTCGATTTCCTTAATTTGCCCGTCAGGCATAAGAAATTTCACCCACTCCACGAGGTCGAAAATTTCCCAACCCATCGCACCTGCATTCATTCGTAGCGCACCACCTAAAGTCCCGGGAATGCCTTCCAAAAACTCAAAACCAGTTAAGTTTTTAGCACATGCAAATTTACAGATCTCTTTGAGCCTGGCTCCTGCACCGACAATAAGAGTGTCCTCCGTCCTTTCTTCAATCCTGTGCCAAAACTTCCCCCTCAATCGAATGACTAGTCCGCCAAAGCCCTGATCAGGAATGAGAAGATTCGACCCTCTGCCAATCATAGCTCGTTGAACTTCAAAGAGCTCACAAGCTTCAACCAAGACCAATAAATCATCTATGTTTGCCGGTTCTGCATACCATTTCGTAGATCCACCGACACCCATAGTGGTCAGAGAACCCATTGGCTTATCCTTTACAATGGTTGTATGGGGAGAGAGCCGGTCCGTAACAAAGGAACCAAATGCATCGAGTTTCCGTCCCTCTTCTGCAGACCAAGAGGCAAAGGCATGAGCCCACTTATTTACATTCCCAGCCCCCAAAAAAATGATCTGATCTTTTTTCCCAGATATTTTTGGAAATAGAGCATTCTTCAAGTCTGGGAAATTTTTGAAAATTTTGGTTGTCTCTCTTAGCCTGGGAGGCAAATACCCTGTGATCGCTTCAACCGACCCCGACTGCTCAAACTTTTCAAATGCACCATATGTAGGAAGAAGGTGCAGTTCATCTGCCAAAGCTAACTCTTCCGCAAATGAAGAAGCAAAGGCTTTCGTTCGCGAATATCTGTGCGGCTGAAAGACCACTTTCAATAAATGCTCAGGAAAAAGGTTATTCCTTAGGTTAAGCAAACTTGCGATTTCTGTTGGGTGGTGGGCATAGTCCTCCAGGATCATTCTCTCTGGAGATTTATGCAGGGTGCTTTGCCTTCTTTCCATCCCGGGAAACTTTTGCAACTGGCTTACACGAAGAGGCACGCCCAGGGATTCTGCAGCAAGCTTGACCGCCCGATTATTTGCCTCCATGAATTCGCCGGGGCATTTCCCTGCTTTAAAGAATTTCACTTTCTTATTAGTGATTCCTTTGCTAATGGGTTTAAGCGAATGGGAGTCACTACAGACAATCGTATTTTTTGTCCGCAAGAACAAAGCTCTTAAGGTCTCTGCAAATGAAGTACGGTCCTGGTATTGATCCACATGATCCCAGTCACAATTTAAACAAACCGTCATCCATGGAGAAAAGGAATCGATCGAGCCATCACTTTCATCGACTTCCATGATTACCCATCTGGATTTTGAGTAAAAACCGGCGGGCATAAAAAGCTTTTGAAATTGGGCACCTACGATGTGGGATGCATCAAATTTAGATTCCTGCAGGGCCCAGGCCAACCTTCCAGTAACACTTGTTTTCCCATGACTACCAACCACCGCAACCACCCGGTGACGGGCAAACAACTTGGCGAGGAATTCACCTCTCCTTAAAATTGGGATTTGCAATTTTTCAAACTCGAGCAAACGCGGGTCATTTTCTTGGATTGCAGAGGAGTGAACGATACAATCCGGGGCTTTAATAGGGTTTAATTCATCGAGTATGTGTACCCCCT
Organism: Opitutales bacterium; assembly: GCA_038150505.1. Taxonomy (GTDB): domain Bacteria; phylum Verrucomicrobiota; class Verrucomicrobiia; order Opitutales; family Seribacteraceae; genus Chordibacter. The sequence continues at coordinate 33,700 of JAYOTQ010000003.1, forward strand.
GCTCCACCAGGCTACTTCTAACTGGCTCGGTAAAACGGTCATCATAAGCCTCCACCCGCACCCCAGCACCCCTTAAGTAAAGTGCAAGTGGTGCCATGCCCATGCCACCCGCTCCGATCAACAACACTTTTTTGGGGCGTTTCATAAACGCACCTCCAAAAAGTCAGTGGATGGCTGGGAATCTTTTGCAGGTCGTAATGCAGCAATCAAATCTTTGGCTAATTTGGAGGAGGCATCCTCCTGATCAAGCGAATATAAATTTCTCCTGAGCACAGCCCGAAACTCTTCATTAAACATTACCTCTCTTACTTCCGAAAGAAGTTTCTCATTCATTTCCTTCTGTGAGCAAACGACCCCTCCCCCCTTTGCCTCCAAGTAATTAGCATTCGCGAGTTGGTGTTGGTCCGCCGCGAAGGGGTAAGGAATAAGAATGGAAGGAACCCGGCAACGAATGATTTCGGCAATAGAACCAGCACCTGCACGAGAAATAACCAAATTTGCTGCTGACATTAAAATATGCATTTGATCACTGAATGAAACGAACCGGCTGACAATCTTCTCTCCGCCTATGCCATCCAATTGTATCGTGCCAGAATGTTGCTCCTGCATTCCGGTCAGGCAATAAACTGAGATCCCATCCTCTGCTAAGTCTGCCAAATTATTTTTCACCCACTTGTTTAAGGAAGCAGCACCTTGGCTTCCCCCAAGCACAACCAAAAGTTTGGAACTCATGGGCAAACCAAGACATTTCCTTGCCCGTTCCATAGGTATCCTGCGAAAATCTGCACGTACTGGATACCCAATAGGTGCAATTTTCTCTGGTGCCACACCAGACAGGGTAACGCCCTGCGGCAGATATACCCGAACCGCCCGGTTGGCTAAAAAACGAACTGCCTTTCCAACCACTCGGTTTGCCTCATGCACGAAAAAAGGAACCCTGCAGGTGCGGGCGGCCAATGCTGGACCAAAACTGGAAAAACCACCAAAACCGATCAAGGCATCCGCATCAACTTTCCGAAAGAAAGAACGGGCACTCAAAAATGAGATTAAAAATCCTTTGATAAATCGGAGAATACCGAGTGGGGTTTTGATAAACGGGGCACCCGGCATAGGGACAAAAGTTAATTCTGGGTACTTGGATGCGAGCCTTGAATCGACTTGTTTTTGACTAATAAAAAGCCAGGTAGGGCACCCCAACTCCTCCAGGCTATGAGCCAGTGCAATTCCAGGAGTCAAATGTCCTCCCGTGCCCCCACATGCTATAACAATATTTTTCAAAGCTCCCTTGGATGAATCGGTGATGGATGGTCCTTTCTTCGCATCACATTTATGATCAGACCTACAAATATAAAGGTAACCACCAAGTTGGAACCACCGTAGCTAATAAAGGGTAAGGACATTCCCTTGGTCGGCAGACATCCGGTGACCACACCCATGTTAATAATTGCTTGCAGCACCACAAAAAGCAACGACCCCATAGCAAGAATATATTCATGCAGGCGTGCGACCTGCCTTAGCTTGATCCCCACGCTGAAGAACAGGATAAAAAAAGCGATTAAAATAGCCAGGGTAGCAACGAGACCCAATTCCTCTCCGATAACTGGAAAAATAAAATCGGTGTGGGCTTCGGGCAAAAAATACATTTGTTGCCTTCCCATACCAAGACCGACACCTTCCACACCTCCCACACCAAATGCAAGCATGCCCTGCCAGAGTTGATAAGCACTGTCGTTCGCATTTGCTTCCACATCCAAAAAGGAGGTTACCCGTCTGATCCTCACTGGATCAAAATAAACCAAGACTGAAAATACCGAAACTGCCAGCCCAGCCACCGGCAATAACCACCTTAAAGAAACTCCTGCCTGAAACATCAGAATTGCCCCCACCGTGCCACATAAAAAACAGGTTCCAAAATCGGGCTGGAGCAGGATAAGTCCGCATACACAGCCGATAAAAATCGAAGGAAGGAGAAATCCCTTAACCAGGGAACTAATTAAGCGCTGTTGGTCTGAAAAGTATTTCGCCAACAACAACACCATCCCAATCTTAGCAAATTCAGATGGTTGAATTCGTAAAGCTCCAAGACCTATCCAACGCTGAGCACCATTGACTTTCACTCCTATTCCAGGAATTAAAGTGAGCACAAGCCCGAGAATACAAAGCCCGAAGATGAGAACCGTTCGGTTGCGCAACCACTCCAAATTGACAATCGATGCATACCCGCCGACCAAAAGGGATGCCACAACCCAAACGATCTGTTTGATAAGCAGATCTTGAGCACCGCGCACCGCACCAGCACTAAACAGCATCACTAGACCCACCATAGTTAGGCCGAGTGAAATAGTGACCACATAGGCGGTCACCCAATTTGCTGACTTATTTGCCGTTACTATTCCTGCCAATCGAACCTCCCATTCTCACCACACACATTAAAACTTTAAGGAGCGTCTATAATCGGACGATCCTCAACTGAAGAATCATTGAAGAAATCCTGCAAACTTCCACCCTCATCAGCGGGCACTGTTTCCACCTCTTTTTCTGCACGGATCAGACTGGATGCATCACCGGAAACAGTCGCAGACTGGGATACAATCAGAGGCTGTCCGGCACGAACTAAGCTGGGGTTGGACAACCCATTCCATTCCATAATTTGAGAAACAGAAACTCCGTAGATTGAGGAAATTCGGGATAAATTTTCACCCTTCTTAACAATATGAGTGGTTGCACCTAATGGAACCGTGGTAGGGGCAATTGGTTGAACTGGAGAAATCGGAGAAGAGCTTGATTCAGCCCCCTGGGGAATCGTCAAAGTCTGGCCAGGTCGGATAATGGAAGACATCGACATGCCGTTGGCTTTCAATAATTCAGAAAGCCGAATCCCATTTCTTCTTGCTATTCCAGAGAGTGTATCGCCCTTGTTGACGATGTAGGAGTTGCCTGTAACCGAACTGGAAACGGGCGATTCATTGGCAGGCTCATTGCTTAAAACACTGGGCTCAACCTTTCCTCCAGGAATCATAATTTCCTGTCCGATGGATAATCGGCCGCTTTGATCAAGGTTTGGGTTGGCTTCTAACAGGCTGGATAAGGAAACCCCATTTTTTCTGGCGATACCCCACAAAGTATCCCCACGAACAACCTTGTAGATAGCAAGATCGGATGGTGCCAGGTCAATCACTGAACTTTTTCCCTCTGCAGGAACAATGATCGAAGGAGTGGAGGGAGCACTCGGGGTGGTTTCTTGAGGTATGATAAGCTCTCCGGGTGCAGGACGTCTCGGGGCTGAAAACTCACTGGTTGTTTCCTGATCAACAGCAGCAGGTGCTTCCACTGTTTCTTCCTCCGTCAATGCTTGGTTGAAGGATTGCTCCTGTGCTTGATCATTCGGGTCAATTTCCTGATCTGGATTTATTTTTTTCTTTCCTCCAGTGGTTTGACAGCTTGGCTGAAACATAACGAGAAGAATGACCCCCACATGGAGTGAGAGCACGATACCGAATACTTTTGATAATTTCATATTTCTTGGTGGCTAGCTTGCAAATTATATTAGGTTAATTTCGTAGTGGCTTGTGCAGCACTCTTCAAATCGAAAACGATCGATGTAAATGAATTTCCTCGATCAGAATAATCCTTAAACATATCAAAACTGGCAAATCCAGGACTGAACAAAATATGAGAAACCCCCTGAGCACTTTGATATGCCCGGCAAACTGCATCCCGAAGGGTCAGGCAGATTTCTGTCTGTACCCCCTTGCTTACTAAATGTTTACAGAGTTCACCTCCGGTTTGACCTATGACAAATGCTTTTTCCAGATAAGGGAAAATGGCCGTTGAAAAATCATCCAGCCCCTGCCCTTTGTTTTTCCCTCCTCCTATCCAAATAATTTTCTTTGCAAATGACTTACATGCAGACAGGACGGAACCAAGGTTGGTCGACTTTGCATCATTCCAAAATTTCACCCCGTTGATATCGCTGACTTTCTGCAAGCGGTAGGGTTCAGGTTGATAACCCTCCAAAGCGGCAAAAAATTCGCTTCTCGAAATGCCTCTTTGTAAAAACCAGGCCAATGCAAATCCCAGGTTTTCCACCTGTGGGTGGCTCAGATGAAATGCATTTATTTGGGGTGGAATTTCAGCTTTAGCCAACAACTGTACTTCGTGGAAGAAAGGATTGATCGCGATGCTGTGCTCTTTTGCAAATTTCAAAACCGATGGGCCCAGAAAGACTCTTTCAGGATTCACACAGCTCTGAATTAATTTTAGTTTCGCACAAAAATAATCTTTGATGGATCCATGATAATCCAAGTGGTCCGGTGAAAAATTAATCCAGATTACAGAATCAGGTTTAAAAAATTTACTGGTGATTGCCTGAAATGAACTGGTTTCATGAAAGATCAGCCTGTCTTTATCCGCTCCCCGTGTGACTGCATCAGATAAAGGAATTCCTATATTGCCTAAGCTCAGTGCAGGTATCTGTAATTGGTTGGCAATATGGTTCAAAATACCGGTTAGCGATGTCTTCCCATTGGTTCCTGTAACTGCAACCATTTCGCTGAATGAACCATAGGCAAAAGCCAGGTCCAATTCAGAAATGCATATCTTGTTGGCATCTTTGGCAACCTTTACCCATGGGTGCATCGGGCTGAAACCTGGGCTTTGGACAACAAAGGAACAACTTTCGGCTGCACTTTGATCAAAGATCCGCCCATCCTCAGAAAAAACAGAGGATGCTTTGCCCCTCGAACATACAAGTTTTTGAGCAGCTTTCCCACTTATTCCGCCTCCTAGAATTGCCACCTCTTCTGGAGCGGACATCAAAGATTCGATCTTGGACTTCCCTTCCATTATCGAAGCTTTAGGGTAGCGAGCCCAACCAATGCAAAAAGCAGAGATAATATCCAAAACCTTATAACCACCTTGGTTTCCTTCCATCCCTTCAATTCAAAATGGTGGTGAATCGGAGACATTAAAAATACCCTCTTTCCACGGGTTTTGAACGATAGAACCTGGATAATCACTGATCCTGCTTCCATAACAAAAATTCCACCCACAATGATCAAGGTAAGCGGTTGATGGATCATCAAAGCAATGATGCCAATCAACCCCCCTATCGCGAGCGATCCTGTATCCCCCATAAACACTTCTGCGGGGTGAGCATTGTACCACAAAAAAGCCAAGCTCCCCCCCAATAAAGCGGTGCAAAGTATGGCTAGTTCACCTGTTCCTGGCACCCAACTTATTTTTAGATAATCTGCTATTAGGAAATTTCCTGAAGCATAAGCCATAATGGCATAGGTCAGGGCAACCGTAACGGTACAGCCAATGGCCAACCCATCCAAACCATCAGTGAGGTTAATTGCGTTACTCGTCCCGGTCAAGGTAACCAAAAACAACAGGGACAATGTGCCCAAAGATAGTATGGGGATGCTGGCCACATCATCATAACTCCAGAAAGGCACCCAAAACTCCCTCATCTTGTTAATGCTTCCTAAACTTTCTGCATTTGTTCCGCTTAAGTGGCCTGCGAGCGGCCCCAAGAGAATCACAAGTGCTACAGCGGTGGTTGCTACTTGCCCAAGCAATTTATACCTGCCCGGCAGTCCCTTGCTGTTTCTTTTGGAAACCTTTAGGTAATCATCCGCAAATCCAACTATTGTAAGTAAGGTGTAAGTAATTAGTGCTGTGCAAACATACACATTGGGCTCCGCCCAAAGTACTGTACTTATTCCCAGGGAAATGAAAATAAGGATGCCGCCCATAGTCGGGGTGTGTGATTTATCAAGATGGAGGTCAGCCAGCTTTCCCACTTCATCTTTGTCTCGAAAGGCTTGTTTTGCCCCGATTTTTTGGAGAAGAGAGATTAAAAAGGGACCAATCCAAAAGCCGACCACCAGTGCAGTAACTCCCGCACCTAATGCACGGACGGAGATGTACTGAAAAAGGCGCAAGGGTCCCCAAATGTCCTCCCCATATTGTAACCAACTTAGCATGCTAACTTCATTTGTTCACCTTCTTCAACTGCCCCAGATGGGACCAGTTTTTCCAACCGGTAGGAACGGCTGCCTTTAAGCAAAACAGCCCCTTTAAAATTTTGGATCAATGACCTAGCGGACTCAGTCTCGGGCACGAGGGTAATGTTTTCATCCTGAGCTCCGTTTTGGATCATTCCACTGGCCATATGGCTCGCATCTTTTCCGATTAATACTGCACGATCGTTAGGGCCCAAAAAAATCATTTCACCTGTTTTTTGGTGAAGAAGCTCGCTGGAATCACCGAGTTCATTCATCCCACCCAAAACCAGTAATTTTGGAAGATTCTTAAACTGGCTACAAAAGAAACTTACGCTGTCTATCATCGATGCAGGGTTGGCATTATAACAATCGACCACATAAGAACATCCTCTGCCTACGAGGCGAGTGCCTCGTAGGCCAGAGGGCCTGTATTGGGGTAGGCGTTCAGAAAT
>JAYOTQ010000004.1:0-39153 GCA_038150505.1 Opitutales bacterium
TGGTACGGATTCAATGGTGGTTCCGTCCTTTCCGCTGAGCCAGGTGCTCTTGGTTTGGTCTTCACCACTACTACTCTTGCAGCTTGTGCAGGTGCTCTTGGTGCGATGTTCACATCCTGGTTTGCCTTGAAAAAGCCTGACCTTTCCATGGCTCTTAATGGTATCCTTGCAGGTTTAGTAGGTATAACTGCCAACGCGGATGTTGTTTCCGTAGGAAGCTCCATCATCATCGGATTGATCGCAGGTATCATCGTTGTTTTTGCAATTACCTTCTTCGACAAATCCAAGATCGATGATCCAGTAGGTGCTATTTCTGTACACGGAGTATGTGGTATTTGGGGAACCTTAGCCGTTGCCATTTTTGCCGATGGATTCGACTTCATGGTACAACTCAAAGGTGCCCTTCTTGTAAGTGTATTTGCTTTTGCCTTTGCTTACATTGTATTCTCCATTCTAAAAGCAGTTATGGGAGTACGCGTTAGCGAAGAGGAAGAAGATCGTGGTCTCGATATCACCGAGCATGGTCAAGAAGCCTACACCAACTAAGGCATCCATTCACGACTCATTAAACTTACACGAAAGAAAATATTATGAAATTAGTTAAAGCCGTCATCAAGCCATTCAAGCTTGAAGAAGTAAAGGACGCCTTGTCCGAAATCGGAGTAGAAGGTATGACCGTATCCGAAGTTAAAGGATTTGGCCGACAAAAAGGTCACACCGAAATCTACCGCGGAAGTGAGTACACGGTAGACTTTCTCCCTAAAGTGAAAATTGAAATTGGAGTAGCCGATGATCTCACCGACAAAGTGGTTGATGCCATTGTGGGTGCTGCCCAAACCGGTAAAATTGGAGATGGTAAAATCTTTATTCTCCCCATGGAAGAATGTGTTCGCATTCGAACTGGTGAGAAGGGAGATGAAGCTCTTTGATTACTAAAACTGAATCAAATTAACTCAACAATGCAGGGGTTGATTGGTTAATTCCCCTCTGTATTCCCTCATTCAAGCCCGGTCCATTGCGGACCGGGCTTTTTTTGGCTCTCATTCGAAAAATGGAAAAGATTCATCTCCTTCATGAAAAAAATTAGAATTGCTCATGTTGGGCTTTTTTTCCTAGGTATTGAATTGCTTACACAGGCAGTAATTTCGAACCAACCCAAAACTCATGATTTCAAGATACCTATTAATTTTATCAAGTCTTGTGCTTGCCCCGTTACTCTTTGGACAACCCCTCGATCCTTTAGTCACTGGGTCTGCAGATGCGACCATCCAAAGCACTGCACCCGCAAGCGAAGAGGAAACTACCTTAGACAGCGGGAATACTGCATGGATGCTTACCGCTACCGCATTGGTCCTTTTTATGACCCTTCCCGGGCTTGCTCTCTTCTACGCAGGGTTGGTGCAATCGAAAAATGTGCTTTCCGTACTGATGCACTGCTTCGCCATTGCCTGCCTCGCTTCCATTATCTGGTTTGCAGTGGGGTACAGTCTGGCACTTACACCTGGAGGAATTGGGGATGATGCACGGGGTTGGATTGGGGGAACGCAACAGTTCTTCCTCCAATTATTAAGTGTGGATTCATTAAACGGGGACCATCCAGAAACCGTCTGGATCATGTTTCAAATGACTTTTGCCATCATTACACCTGCCCTCATCGTCGGTGCCTTTGTCGAGCGGATCAAGTTTTCGGCAGTTCTTCTCTTTAGTGCACTTTGGCTTATCGTTGTTTACTGCCCGGTATGCTACTGGGTATGGGGCGGCGGTTGGCTGGCGGAGCGTGGAGTAATCGACTTTGCCGGTGGTATTGTGGTTCATGCCACAGCAGGTGCATCCGCCCTCACGCTTGCTGCCATGTTAGGCAGAAGGCATGGTTTCCCCAGAAACTTAAAACCCCCACACAACCCAGGAATGGTAATGACTGGAGCTGCGATGCTTTGGGTGGGCTGGTTTGGTTTTAATGCAGGGAGTGCCGCCGCGGCAGATACCAGTGCTGGGATGGCCATGTTGGTTACTCATTTATCTGCTGCCACTGCCAGTTTGGTCTGGATGATCGTGGAGTGGAGAAAAACTGGCAAACCAGGGCTTGTAGGAATTGTCACGGGTATGGTTGCCGGGCTTGCCACGATTACCCCTGCATCTGGCAGTGTCGGACCGTTAGGGGCAATCATTATAGGAGCCAGTGCCGGAATCATTTGCTACTACGCTTGTGGATTTATTAAAGAAAAGCTCGGAGTGGATGACTCCCTCGATGTGGCTGCGGTTCACGGAGTGGGCGGAATCATAGGTACCCTGCTTCTCTCATATCTCGGATGGAAGGGCGAACTGGGAGGTCTTGGTATCAATCATGACTCATGGACAGATCAACTCGTGGTGCAGGCACAGGGCTGCCTTGCCGCAATTGCCCTGTCCGTGGTTGCCACTTATATTATTGTAAAAATTGTCTCCGCCTTTACTTCAGGCATCCGAGTTTCTGATGATGATGAGACAAAGGGGCTTGACCAAGCTGCTCATGGAGAGAATGGTTATTCCCTCAGTTAATTCTACTTTACCCCTTAACCCGTAAGAATTTAAGAATATGAAACTTATTAAATCTATTATCAAACCCTTCAAATTGGAAGATGTTAAAGATGCCCTGTCCGAAATCGGTATCGAGGGCATGACCGTAATCGAAGCAAAAGGTTTTGGTCGCCAAAAAGGCCACACAGAAATCTATCGTGGAAGTGAGTACACCATCGATTTTCTGCCCAAAGTGGTCATTGAGGTAGCAGTGCCAGATGATATTGCAGACAAAGTGATCGAGACTATTGTTAAAGCAGCCAAGACCGAAAAGATTGGCGACGGCAAAATTTTTGTCATCCCAGTGGAGCAAGCCGTTCGTATCCGCACCGGAGAACAGGGAGAAGTTGCTCTCTAACCCGTCTTTTCACAACCAGTTTCAAAAAGCGGTCAGGGTTTTCCCTGATCGCTTTTTTATTGGATCAAACCATCAAGCGTCCATACCAGCCATGCTACCGTGGCATAGATGGGGAAGGCCATAAATTGTTTAAATGTTTCCATCCAAGCACCGGGCCTAGGCAATTTGTTTAACCACTTGGGGTAAAAGGAAAGCAGCAAGTAAGGAGTGGATAGACCGATTGCAATGCTGGTAAAAATCGCAAAAGAGGAGACCGGGGGCATGGTCAGGGCTGCTCCAACCGCAACCCCGAGAAAAGGAGCCATGCAGGGGGTGGCCACCACTGTGGCAAGGACTCCAGAAAAAAAGCTGCCGACTAAGCCGGATTTTTGAGAAAGCTCGGAGCCCACACCTGTGAACGAAAATCCGATTTCAAAAACACCGCTTAAACTCAGTCCAAAAAGAAATAGAAAAACTGACAATACCAGTACAAAGAGCGGCTCCTGCAATTGGAAGCCCCACCCAAGCTGCTGTTCCAAACCCTGCCTAAGCAGAAGAAGAATGCCCACCAGGACCCAAAAAGAAAGCAATACGCCCAAGGTGAAAATGAGGCCGTGACTCGAAATTAACTTAGGATCATCCCCTGCCTGTTTTACAAAACTCATGATTTTGAGCCCAATCACCGGAAATACACAGGGCATGATGTTAAGAATCAGTCCACCCAGCCAACCCAACCCAAGCAGGGTCCAAAAGCTGTTGGTTGCCAATGAAGTGTCTTGCTGGGTATGACCCGTTTTGATGACCTTTATCAAATGATCTGAGGAAAGGATTTCGGGAAGATAAACCGGGCGGGAAGCTTTTCCTTCCTGTCCAGCAGGGTAAAAAACATTAAAGGGCACACCTTCCCTCCCATAGGATTGCAAAGACTGCAAAATTTGAGGGCTTTTCTGCGTCCAGTCTGCACGCAATAACTCCACCTTCTGATCCAGCAATGTATCTTTCACCTCATCGACTTCATAGACCCTCTTGTTTACCTGGCAGGAAAGGCACCACTTTGCAGTGTAATCAATATATACGGGCTTCCCATCCGCAATAAGTGCATTCTGCAATTGCGGGCTCCACTGCTGCCAGCGGAGCGGATTGGGAGTGGAGGAGGAAGGCTTGTTCGGATAGGCTAGCCATAGTCCCCCCGCCAAGCTGCAACATGCAAAAAGGTACCAGTATTTAGAGGATGAGCCCGCTTGGGTGGCTTTCCCATAAGCCCAGGCTGCCATAGCAACAAAAACCAGGGCCAGAAGGCTGTATAAAAGAAGGTATTCATTCTTTTTCAGGACCTGCTGCTCATTGTTCGTAACCGTGGCGACACCCGAAGGTTCTTGTTTTACCAATGGAACAGAGATTTCCCATGCTTTTGCAAATTCCGGATGAGTGAGAACACCTTTTAGTTCCTGGGGAGAAGATGCGTCTCCCTCAGAAAGCTTGCAACTGATCAGGAGTGCTCCATCAGAGGAGAAAGATAGACCCGCTTGATGATCGATGGAAATAGAAGGCAGGTCAGGAAAAAATTGGAATTCTTCTACAGCGAGTCCGTCCAGGAGCGGAGAACTCAGAGTGATTTCGCCAACGGTACCAACAAAGGAACCACTGCCAGAAACTGAGGGCTCTTGCATCGGTAATAAACTCTTGGCCTGCTCGATAGAAAGAAGCATTCGATCCTCTGCTCTGGGCTGGGCTGGACGATTAAATGAAATGGAAAAGGTTTTTTCATAAGGCAAACAGGTAGACTCATTGCATACAAGGGCATCGAAAGTTGCCTGGATTTCAATATCCTCACCTACTGAAACAGGGGCTTTAATTTCGGTTAACAGAGTAAAATTATTTTCCAAAGCATAACCACTCATCCCTTCGTACAGATAAAGGTATGGGGCTGGAAATTGAAGTGAACCAACATTCCACCCCTCGGGCACTTCCCACCGAATTGTTGTGGGGTAGCCGGACTCTCCCGCATTTTTCCAGTAAATGTGCCAATGGGGAGCCAAGCGGACTTGAAAAGCCACCCAAATACCCTGCCCACTCTTCCCTTCGGTTGAATCGAAGAGCACATCGATCTCGATCAGTTCATCGACTTCAACTGGCTGCGCAGAAAGAAAAACCGCAAGAAGAGAAAAAATGGAGAGAAAGAGAAATCGGCAGAAACTTGCCAGCATCGTAAGCAGGGAATTTATTGGGGGAATTGGTTGAAACTACCTTTGGTGCTTTCACAAAACTCAGCCATTGTTTTTTGTAAATCAGTTGGCCATTTGATATGCTTCGGCAAAGTTTGAAAAACATGGACTTGGGGAATCTTTGCGATCCCCATCTCAAGACCCGCAAGAAAGTTATCAAATGCTTTTTCCCAGGGAATGGAGAATTTTCGGGAAATTAATTCAGGCTCCATATCATCGAGGGAAAGCCTTCTCATCGCAATATCCTCGAGCTCTAGCTGGTTGTCCGGCAAATTTCTTTCACTCTGCAGTGCAACCAGCCAGTGAGCGGCAGTTTTCCGAACCAAGGAGCTAAGTTGTTCGCTCACTCCAGCAGCTTGCGGGCTGCCCAAAGCATCGGCAGAGTTGGAAATCCCCAAACCATTGTAATCGTTTCTCGATACTTCATCGGGCGGAAAATCTGGCATGTTCCCGGCCAGGAAAAAGACAATATCAGGATCGTAGCTTACCGCTGTGGCCAATCCGTACCACGGGCCAATCACTCCGGGCAGAACCTGAGCATATAGAAGTTCTTTAGGATAAAATTGATTCCTTCCCTCTTTTAACAAAGCGGGAGTTTTCCCAAGACTGGTAATCCACTCGGTGGCATACCTCTTATTTTCATCATTCGCCCGTAGAATGGTCTTTCCCAACGCATGGGCCTCCCTGAGGTTCCAGCAAAGGACAAGATTAAAGTAAGAATTGGAAGACAATTTAGTGAGTGATTCCAACACCGCCAGTTTGATTTCCTCCAGGCGTTGAGCTGCTTGGGGACCTTTCAATTGGTATGCCCCTGCATCGATCACATAGATTACATGTTTTCCTTCATAGGACTGCCCCAGAAAATCCACCCTGTTTGCCAAATCAATTGTCGAAGGCGGGCTCGGAAGCTTTAAAGCGGGTGCAAGCAGGCTGTCCAAATTATCTCTTGGGGAATCAGAAAGTTTTGCATCTTTCTGAAGGCCCCCTTCATCCGCTTCGATTGTACCTTGATCAAAACCATCCACCTGAGCAATCAGATCATCCAAGTCTGCATTTGTGCCGAGTGCATTTGTGGAAATTAAACCGGACTGATTGCTATCATCTTTGAGGTCAGCAGCAGAAACTGCAGAAACATTAGCCACGGGAGAAATATCCTCCTGCTGGGCGGAGAGGTACCACACTCCCCAGACAATAGCACCAGCAAGGTTGGAAAAGATGCTTAAAACTAAGAGCAGTTTGATGTACCAAGGCACATACCTAACCTTTCTGACCCGTGAGGAACGACTTGGGGTGGAATTTCCCGAATCGTAAATCTTACCTCCATTTTTGATCAAATGGTCATGCCATTGCTGAAACTGTTCCGCAGAGATGCCGTACTTCTTGCACTGTTCCTCTTTGGGAACCCCTCGTATAATAGACTCGAGAACAATTCTGAGCTTTTGCTCACCCGTAAACTCCGCCGGCATACTCTAAGGTTTAGCAAAACAGGTGCTGTCGCGCAACTGCCAATGCACTTATCGCCGCGGTTTCCAAACGCAGAGCATTGCTTCCTAAACTAAAAAAAGAGACGCCACGGTTTTGGGCCTCTTGTTCTTCCTCATCGGTCCACCCACCCTCGGGCCCAATAAGAAGTGAAACTTTTTTGCTGGTAGACTTAGGCTCGAGCTTGGTGCTACGGGTGTGGAGGCTGCCCATCCAGCAATTTTCATCCAATTGTATTTGGTTGAACAAATCGGAAAGGGCAACTGGGCGGTCAAACACGGGAACCCAAAGATTACCAGACTGCTTACAGGCTTCCTGAGCAATTTTTTGCCAACGGATATTCTTGGCCTCAAATTTTGTTGGAGAAAAGGCACCCTCAGTTCTTTCAGAAATAAGTGGAGTTAAACGGTGCACCCCAAGCTCGGTTAATGGGCGTATTAGTTCTTCCCACTTATTTCCTTTGCCCAGTGCGACCCCAATTCTTAGTTCGGGCGTTTGATGCTTGGATTGATGAACCGCCAAGATACGAATGCTTACCCGGGCACGGTTGACCTCGAGACACTCGGCCGTATAACAACCTCCCCGGCCATCGAGACATTCTATCATCGCTCCAGCTTGTAAGCGAAGAACGCGCGAAAGGTGCACAGCCTCATCCTCGGGCAGTAATAATTCTTCCCCAGCACAAGTTGGAGCTTGTTCAATGTATGCACGGACATGCCTTGTCATTATTTTGGAGACTGGAAAAATACTTCTTGCTTGGCAACTCAACACCATGCATGGACTGAGTCAGTGAATGTTACTCAAAGAAGAAACAGATGAGAATTTGTGGAGGAAAAGCAAGAGGGATTCCTTTGCGTGTAAGTAAGAAAGCCGGAGTCCGACCGGCGATCGAAACAATCCGTGAACGCTTATTTTCTTCGATCTCCTCTTATGTGAATCATGCACGAACCCTCGATCTTTTTGCGGGGTCCGGGGCATATGGATTGGAGGCTCTCAGCCGTGGAGCAGAACAGGCGACCTTTGTGGAGAAAAACAGGTCTGTATTTGTAGATCTGAGCGCAAACCTCAAAGCCGTTCTGAAAAGTGCTCACCTGCCCGCAGATTCTGGCAAACTGGTGAAAAGAGATGTCATGGACTTTTTACGGGAAAAACCATCCCTCGGTTATGACCTAATTATGGTAGACCCGCCCTACCCGGAACTCGGTTCATTGTGCCCCAAAATATTCAGCCTTTTGTTAGCCAATAACTATCTTTCCGAAAAAGGCATAGTCGTATTGGAGTGCCCGGGTGATTTCACCATCGAGCCAAGTGGATGGACGCCCCAAAGAATGGTGGGGAAGGAAAAAAAAGGCTCTCCCATACATCGCATTTTTGAGAGGTCGAATTAAGTTTCTGAGCCGTAATTCGTTGCTAGAAATCCTACCGATGCAACCATCGCCGTTTCCACCCGCAAGACCCGCTGCCCGAGGTGAGCAAGGGCAAACCCCATATCCCGAAGAAAAAGGCGTTCTTTATTGGACCAACCCCGCTCGGGACCAATTGCCAGCTGCACGGATTGGCCAGGAGAGGGCTTAAGCAGAGCAAGGGGCTTGGTCGCCTCATAAATATCCAAAGCCAAACGGATTGAGTTCGTGGAAGCACTTTGCTCAATTGCCTGTTTTAAACTGCCGACTTTTTGGCAAACCGGAAGGTGACAGGAAAATGCCTGCTCCGCTCCCTTAACCAGCAACCGTCGCCATTCATTTTCCCAAAGAGAGCTGTCTCCATAGGAAAGCTCCCCCTTCTCGGAAGGAAAAAATAGAATCTCGCTCACACCAAGGGTAGATCCCTGTTCGATGATTTTCCTGCAGGTTTGAGGACGGGACAAACCAACGAGGATTGATATGGGCATTAAATCGCTCGCTCCTGCAGGGTGCCAATTCAGAAAAATCTTCGCATTACCAGAAGCCTGCCAAGCAACCCTGCCCTTCCCTTTTGGCCCATTAATTACCCCAAAGTCCACGAGATCCCCTTCCTTTGCTTTAAGGGTATTTTGTAAGTGAATGGTCCGCGAATCTTTCGCTGACCATTCGACTTGCTCAACCGCCTGCTCGAGAAGAAAGATATTCAATGGGATACCAACCAAAGTGCCTGGTAGGGTCGGAGCACCAATTTTTGAGTCCCCCATTCGATCTCACCACCGGTAATCAAATCCTTGGCCTGCCCGTTAGGGAACCAATTTTTGATCAGAGACATAGATGGAAGAGTGGATTCCTTCGATGTAAAATTGTACAGGCAAACGATGGATTGGTTCCCATCCGTGGAGGTACGAACTAATCCAAAGATCGCATCTCCAAGGTCTAAGATTTCTTGGGCAGCATCGGGATGAAAGGCAGGGGCGGAGGAGCGCTTCCGCAAAGTGGTCACATACCAATCAAACACCTTTGAACTCGTGGAATTCTTTTGACTGAGGACTAAATCCAATTCAGGAAGGTTCCACTTTTTCCGATTCAATGTTCGGGCCCTCCCAGTCTCAGAAAAACCTTCCTGATCATTGGGAGTGGCACACAGGGAATGAAAATAAACTGCAGGGATGCCCTGAAGAGAAAGCGCGAGTGCCTGGGAACATAGGAAACGGGCCTCCCCAAGCTCTGGTGTTTCAGGGTCAGACAATGCGGAAAAATAAGTAACATTTAATTCGTAAGGAGACTGGGATCCATCCGGCATGCTGCGCATCGAAACCTCCCCGCCTTTCTTATTGATTTCCTCAGCCAGGGAAAGCACCTCTTGCTGGGGCAGGATTCCTTCCAATGGACGCACACCCACTCCGTCATGACTCGCAGTGAAATTGAGAAAGTAACAACCTTTTGGAGGAGGTGCCAATTGCGAAGACCACTCCCTTAGGTGCTTCGAAGTACCTCGAAGCAGTCCATGCAAAAGCAGTGGGGGCAAAGAAAATTGATAGACCGCATGGGCTTCGTCCCCTTTGCCAAAATAAGAAATATTTTCCTCATGCGGAACATTGGTTTCGGTAAGCAAAATGGTATCCGGAGCAACGACCTCGACAAAATTCCGGATCAGTTTGATCACTTCATGTGTCTCCGGAAGATGGAGGCAATTTGTTTCCATCTTCTTCCATAAAAAAGCAACGGCATCGAGCCGGAGGATCCGACAACCCATGGAAAGATAAAAGAGAATGATGTCCAAAAATTCGAAGAGCAAATCCGGACAGGTCCAGTCCAAATCTACTTGATCCGCACTAAAGGTGGTCCAAACCATCTTTTCCCCGCCCCTGGCTTGATAAGGAGTGAGTAAGGGGGTGGACCGGGGGCGCACCACCGCTGATAAATCGGCCTGGGGGTCCCCTTCCATGATGTAATTCATTCCAGGTTCCACCCCGGAGATAAATTCCCGAAACCACGGGCTTTTGGAGGAGCAATGGTTAAGAACCAGATCAAACATCAATTGAAACTCGGATGAAAAGTTCTTTATATCCGACCATTTTCCGTAGTCGGAATGAACCTTGCGGTAATCCACCACCGAAAACCCGTCATCTGATGTCCATGGGTAAAAAGGAAGAAGGTGAACTGTGGATATGGCTCCTTTTAGTCTTTGGGAACAAAATTCCCGAAGTACATCCAAGGGTGCACGCCCTTCAGACTGCACCATATCTGCGTAGGTAATGAGCACGACATCCTGTTCGTTTAATCCAGAAAAACGGGAACCCGAAGAAAGCCCCACCCCAACTCCATACCTACCGATCATCTGATACATTCGGTCAAGCAATCGGTCCGCCCGCCCCATTCCGTACAATTTGGCCAACCGGCGGCGCAAAAGCTTCAGCCGGGTACTGGATATATGTTTAACTGCATTTTGTGTGAAATAACTCATAACAACGCTTTAGTATCCGGTAAGATCAGCAATAAAGGCACGCAAGTTACTGCGGATGGTGGAGTAGGAGTAAAATTGCCGGGCAACTTCATAATTGTGATTCACGATTTCATCACATAAATCGCGGTCCGTAAGAATTTGCCTGACCTGACGGGCAATGGTGGGGGTAACAAAACCATCCATGGTTAACAAACGAAACCCTTTGGGCTCGATATCCCTCACAAAAATCGAGTACCGGTTGATCAAAACTGGTTTCCGGAAGTAGATCGCTTCAAGAAGGGCGTTTCCAAAGCCCTCATAGGTGCTTGGGTAGGTTACAAAGTCTGCATGGTGGTAAAGGTCCCAAAGTGTGTATACCTTGCGCCCCTCAGAGTCTCTCTGCCTAACCTCCCCCACCCGGTCGGCCACAATACGCATATCCACGCCTTCTTCCTTGGCTAACTGCTCAAGCATGCCCAGGTACTCGTACCCCTCGTCGCCCGCTTCATGGGAAATCACAAGCTTGCATCGAGGGTCTTTGAGCAAGCTGACCAGTTTGATAGCCTGCTCGATCCCTTTCCGAGGGACCACCCGGGTAGGTTGTAAGATAAAGAAATCGTCATCCGACAAGCCCAGTTCCTGGCGAACATCTGAAGCGTATTCATCCACCTGTTCCGGGGGGTTCTCAAAGTCGAACACATTGGGGATAACCAAGGATGCACTGCCTTTGCGTAGGGCCAACTGCTCCTGAGCTTCCTGATTAATCACCACATCTCTCATGTTTGAAAGCTTGGGTGGAAAACTCATGTCGAGGTATTCGGGAATACAATTCACGGAAAACCTCGTTCTTTCCCAATAAAAATCGTGATGATGGGCAATGGCTGGCATCCGGGTTTCCGAAAGAAACTCAGTCAAAGCAATGCCCAGAGGCACATGCATCGGGATTGCCAGACAGTTTTGAGGGACAAGAATGTCGATACCGAACTTTTCAACAAACCGGTACAGCGTGCCTTTGATATAATCTGAAAGTGCCCGGATACGTTCGGTTACAAAACGGTCCCTCCTCTCCCCTTTCCAAATTTGCTCATTGATCCACTGGTTTTCAGGAAATCCAAAAAATGCCTCTGGTACCACATGGCTAATATCGGGGTTTCGATCACTTTGTCCGCTATACCAGAAGCTCACATGCCTGTCTTCCCAGAGCACTTCTGCCCATTTCGCACTTTCTAGCGAAACCCCATCCTGCCCGGCAAAGCGGGTCGATACAAAACCTATATTTTTTGACATAATAAGAAGATCAGCAACTAAGGTGCCTCTCTTCATTCGGTCATGAAGAATGCACCTCTTTTTTTCAACCCCTAAAACGAATTCTTTGGTTTGTCTTTACAATAACCCTCTGCAAGTCTTATTCCCAAAAGACATGCCAATTGAACAAATGGAAAATGAGACTTTATTGAGCGCCATCCTCGAAAACCTTCCTGGTACGATCGAAAAAATACGCACTAGGAGGGATTCATTTCTCACCGATGCTGTATTACTTGGTGAAATCCCTTCCCCCACTTACGGTGAGGAAGAACGTATTCGTGCAGTAATGGATCGCTTTCGGGAAAATGGTCTACACCTCCCTCTCGTCGATGAATTTGGAAATGCTTCCGCCCAGCTCCCGGGTACGGAAGGTCAATCGTCCATCCTCGTTATGGCTCATGCAGACTCTGTGTTCTCCTCGGAGGTAAGGCACGAGATTCAGGTAGGGTCGGATTTTATGACCGGTCCAGGGATCGCAGACAATGCCTTGGGACTGGCTGCCATGATATCCCTGCCCAAAATTCTTTCTGATCTGAACATCACCTTGCGGGACAACCTCATTCTCGTAGCCAATGTCAAAAGCTTGGGACGGGCAAACCTCGAAGGAGCCCATGGATTCCTTGAAACAATGAGTTTACCCGCCAAAGCAGGAATTTGTATAGAGGGCTCGACACTCGGTCGGTTGAGTTACTCTGGCTTGGGCACCCTCCGTGGAGAAATTACGCTCCAAGTACCTTCGGACTACGACTGGCAAAGGTTTGGTGCTGCTGGTGCCATCAGCCATCTGACTGGGTTGGTCAACCAAATTCGCGAGATCCCCATTCCCAAAGAGCCCAAGACTCAATTGGTCTTTGGCGGATTGAAATGTGGGTCCAGTTACAACACTTTACCCCGTCAGGGCAGTCTTCGTTTTGAAATTACCAGCGAGGAGGATGAGCTTATCGGGCAAATGGAAGACCAACTTAATGAGATATGTGAGCAGTTTTCCGCAGAAACAGGCACCCATGTAAGCATGGAGGTGGTTGCCAAAAGAAAGAATTGTGAAATCCCTTTCACCCATCCATTGGTAAGAACCACCCGTTCGATTATGCAGGAAGCCAACATCACCCCCAAGGTGGATCCCAGCACGGGTGATTTAAATGCCCTCATACTTGGAGGGCTGCCTGCTGTCACCCTTGGATTAACCACGGTGGAAAATCTCCGTGAAATCAATGAAACCGTACAACTGGAACCCCTTTACGGAGGAATGGCTCAGGTGATTAGCCTTATCCAAGCGATCGACCAAGGAATTTGCGAGTCATGAGTAATAAAGAAGAAAACTGGTTGGAACGAAACACATTTCACCATGGTACATTTTGGGATTTGATAAAATTGGTGGAAGAAAAAGAGAAGAAAGGTCTGAAAATCTCTCTTTGTATCCCCACCCTCAATGAAGAAAAAACCATTGGTAAGGAAGTGCTCATTTTACGTTCGGAACTCATGGAAAGGTACCCCTTGGTGGATGAATTTGCGGTCATCGATTCGGGATCAAAAGACAAAACCCTCGAGGTGGCGAAAAGTTATGGTGCGGATGTTTACTTGGCTTCTGATATTTTGCCTGAGGTGGGCGACAAAAGGGGAAAAGGAGAGAATCTTTGGAAAGCAATACACCAGCTCAAAGGCGATATCATTTGCTATGTGGATGCTGATATTTCCAATATTCATCCAAGGTTCGTCTATGGTCTGGTTGCCCCTTTAATCCACCGGGATGAAATCACTTACGTAAAAGCTTTCTATGACCGCCCGCTCAATTATTCCAGCGGATTGCGCCCAAGTGGAGGCGGTCGGGTTACCGAAATCCTCATCCGCCCGCTTTTCTCTCTGTTTTACCCTGAGCTTTCCAATGTGGTGCAACCCTTGTCTGGAGAATATGCCGCCCGACGGGAAGTCCTTGAACAAATTCCCTTTCCCATCGGATATGGTGTGGAAACCTCCCACCTATTGGATCTCTACGAGAAATATGGGCTCGAAACCTTTGCCCAAACAGACTTGGACCGTAGGGTGCACCGAAACCAAACCACCAACGCCCTTGGTAAAATGAGTTTTGGGATTTTACAAACCTTCTTCAACCGCCTTCATGCCCAGGGCAAGCTTGACCGCATGCCGGATTTAGAGACTTTTTATCGGAGGTTTGAAGTGGAGGACGGAAATTATCATCAACTCATTCAGGAAGTGGTTGAGGAAGAACGCCCGCCGATGATTGAAATTGAAGGATACAGGAATCGTTCACACGCCTCCTGACGACCCTTCTTTCAGCTAGATGAAGGTTGCCATCGTTCATTACCACCTTCAACCGGGTGGAGTGACTCGGGTGATTGAAAATACCATGCGTGCATGGGAGCAAAATGACACCGGTCCAGATCAGTGTGTTGTTCTTACTGGCAGGCCTTATCCGGGAGATGCCCTCCAACAGGTACAAGTGGTTGAAGGGTTGGATTACGCTGAAGCAAAGGATGCCATTTCTTCAACGATTCTCAAACAAAGGCTTGAGCAGGGGGCGCGGGACGCCTTGGGTGCCCTCCCGGACCTCTGGCATATCCACAACCATTCTCTGGGGAAAAACCCCGCCCTAACCGGGGCGGTCGCTGAACTTGCTTCTGCAGGAGCCAGCATCCTGCTACAACCCCATGATTTTGCTGAAGATGGAAGAGCCAACAATTTCACCAACCTCTCCTCGACCAAGGAGAGAGCCTACCCCACCGCCCCTCAAATTCATTACGCCGCTCTCAACCAACGGGACCAATCCTTTCTTCAAAAAAGCCTGGAAGGCTCGCTAAGCACAGTCCATCTCCTTGCCAACGCAATTCCCGAGAACCAACCAAACCTGCCTTGTTCCTCAGGAGGAAAATTCCCTGATCTACCCGAAAATTTATTCCTCTATCCTGTGCGGGCGGTGCGAAGAAAAAACCTCGGAGAACTTGCTTTGCTCTCCACAGCTTATCCCGAATTTCACTTCGCCAATAGCCTGGGCCCGACCAACCCTTCCTTCCTGCCTGTTTATCAGTCCTGGATGGACTTTGCCAGGAGGCAAGGACTTCAGCTCACTTATGGCATAGGCGAACAAACAGAGGCGAGTTTCCCTGAATTAGTTGGGCTTGCCCACTCCCTGGTCAATGTAAGTGTGGCCGAAGGGTTTGGTCTTGGCTTCTTGGAACCATGGACATTCGGGAAAAGCCTATGCGGAAGAAACCTCCCTGAAATTACTGCAGACTTTACCGAACTCGGGCTAAATTTAGACCATCTCTACAACGAAATATATGTAGACAGTTCCTTGATCGACAAGCAGGAGCTTGAGCAAGCAACCGCTATCGCTTTAAAGAAAGTGTACAGCCAATACGGGAGAAATTTACCGGATAATGGGATTATCCAAGCCTACAATTCCATCTGCACTGCAGAAGGGGTTAAATTTGGGTACCTGAATGAGGACCTGCAAAAATCTGTCATCGAAAAAGCCAAAGGTTCAGAGCTCACAATCGCAGAGATCCGAAAACAAACCAGCCTGCACCTGCTCAATGATGATCAGATTGAAAAAAACAAATATGCAGTGAAGGAAAACTTTTCCTTACAGATGTACGGCAAAAAGGTGTTTGGTATTTACCAACAAATTACCCAAGCCAACCCAGAAACCGTACAATTTACGGGATGCGAGCCCATGCTTGATAGGTTCCTATGCCCAGAAAGGTTGAACCTGCTTCGGGTATAAGTTTTTTCTATTCTTTCTGCCCCTGTAAGAAATACACGGGCAAAAACCAGTTCGGAGGACTACCCCTTTCTTTTGGCTTCGAAGAGGCGCTTTTCTTTCACCTTGGAAGCTTCCTTACCCACCCGGTCGCGTAGGTAATACATACGGGCACGCATAGTGATACTTTCGCGATCCACTTCGATTTTGTTGATTAAGGGAGAATGTACGGGAAAAACCCGCTCTACACCCACGCCTGATGCAATTCTGCGCACGGTAAAGGATTCATGAACACCAGAACCCTTGCGGGAAATAACAATTCCAGAAAAGATCTGAATTCTTTCTTTGTCCCCCTCACGTACACGAACATGAACTTTCACACCGTCCCCTACTTTGAATTGATCGCGACCTTCCTGGAGGTATTCGTTAGTAATTTCGTTCAGTAGTTGCTCATTCATGTTCTCAGATCCTTATTGATTGATGATAGTTTCTAAATCCGGGCGTAATCTTTTCGTTTTTTCGACGCGTTGTTCATGCCGCCAACGAGCGATCGCCTGGTGGTTCCCCGAAAGCAAAACTTCCGGAACTTTAAATCCTCTAAATTCTTCTGGGCGGGTGTATTGCGGGCATCCCAACAATTGATCATCGAAGGATTCTCCCTGCAGAGACTCCCCGTCACCCAAGACGCCTGGAACATGACGGGCAACCGCATCGATAACCACACTGGCTGCAAGAGCTCCGTTGGTTAGTACATAATCCCCTATGCTTATTTCACGGTCGATTAATTGATCGCGCACACGCTGGTCGATTCCTTCATAATGACCACTGACAAGCACAAGGTGCTGCGATGTTGAAAGTTCTTTGGCCATCTTGGTGGAAAACGGTTCTCCATCAGGAGCCATGTAGACAACGGTCGCCTGCGGGGAAGAGATTTGTTCGATCGCATCAAAGAGCGGCTCCGGTTTAAGAACCATACCCGCTCCACCGCCAAAAGGACGGTCATCTGCTTCCCGGTGTTTTCCTTTCGCCCAATCCCTAAGATCGAGCGAATGAACATCGATCAGCCCTCTTTCAACCGCTTTGCCAACAATGCTTTCGCTGGTAAAAGCCTCAACTGTTTGAGGGAACAGCGAAAGAACGTCGAAACGCAGTTGAGGACTCATCGTGCGTATCATCAGATTCTAAGAAAAGCATGCCAACCTTGGAAACCAACAAAAGGAGTTAGGAATCAGATTCCTCTTTCTCCTCAGCCTTCTCCTCCTTGGATTCTGCCTTGGGCTCTTCTTTTGCTTCTTCAGCAGGCTTTTCTTCAGCCTTTTCGGTTTCTGCGGGTTGCTCCGCCTTGGCAGCAGGGGCTTCCTCAGTAGCTTCTTCTACGGGTTCCGCAGCTGCTTCCTTAGCTTCTGGTGCCGCTTCTTCCTCAGCCTTGGGTTCTTCAACTGGCTTTTCCTCGGCTACGGGAGCTGGGTTTTTCTTTTTGGCAATACGGTCAGCTTTAGCACTCGCTTTGGCTTCGGTACGCTTTAACCATTCTTCCGGGCTTAAACGGCCCTGACGAATCAAGCTTTTAGCTGTATCCGTTGGTTGAGCTCCCACTTCGAGCCAATGGTCGATGCGGTCCATCTTAAGATCTAACTCGCGCTCCCGGGCAGTGGACTGTGGGTTGTAAGTGCCAACAACCTCGATAAAGCGGCCATCTCGGCGGGATTGTGCAGGGGCAACAACCATGCGATAAAAAGGTGCATGACGGGCACCGTGTCTTTGTAAACGAATCTTAATCATAATCGATCGGAGTGTGTACTCAAAATTGGGAAAAGCAGAGAATACAAGTAAATTTCAGCGGGTAAGTCAACCAAGAACACTTGCCCATTGTTTGCTCATCCAAGAAATAAAAAGATGGATTTGAGTTTTTTCAAACAAGCGTTTTAAATGTTCGCTTGTGATTGCAACCGTAACCAAAAACCAAAAGCCAAAGATTGCCACCCGTAGACGGTTGATTGAGGCGACAGCCCGTTTGTTTTCGCTTCATGGTTACAATGGTTTGACCATGCGGTCGGTGGCCAAGGAGGCAAACGCCAACCTAGCAGCAGCAAACTACCATTTCGGTTCCAAGGACGCATTGGTTCTGGAAATGCTCAGAGAACGTATCCAACCCATAAACCAACGCAGGCTGCAGTTGTTGGAGATTTATAAAAAGAACCAACCGAAGGAGCCTCTCAGTGTTTTTCAAATTTTTCGTTCTTTAATACAACCCATAGGGGAAGAAATATCGAAAAGTGCCAGCTCCCGTTGCAGTCTCGCTCAACTGGTCGCCCGTACTTTCACGGAACCCACCAAATTTATTGAGCGCATGCATCACCGGTTTTTCTCTCAAATCGCGGAAATTTATTACCGTGAGCTCTCCTTAATCTATCCCAATGCGCCAGCCAAGGAAGTATACTGGCACCTGCACCTCGCGGTATCATCAATGTTGGGAGCACTCGCCCAGCACCGCAGGTTGGAAGATTTCACAAAAGGTTTGTGCACAGAAGACCAAGTGGACGAAATGATCGATCGCCTGATCCATTTTGTCTCCCAAGGCTTCACCCACGGATTAAGAAACTCAACCCAGTCATGAAACCCTCTCCCCTATCCTTCCTCCTCTTGAGTGCACTTGGTTCAACCCTGCTCGCGGGCTGCCTTGCTCCCAAAACTCAAATAAAAAGAGAGACCGTGGTCCACTACCCCCAGACCTGGGAATCAAATATCAGCAATGGGGAAGGAAATATCTCCACCATGGGATGGGCAAATTCTCTAGGAGGAGATGCCCTCGAGAGACTGATCGAGGATGCATGGTCGGAAAACCCATCCTTAGCAGCTCTGTCCGAACGCTTGATCGCTCAGGGAGAACAGGCGACCATAGTAGGTGCCAACCTTCTACCCTCTGCCCAAGCAGAGATCACTGGAAGCCGGTCCAAGCGAAATTTAATAGGCTTCAATTTACCCAACGGAAGCACTTCCTTTACCAGCAACAGCTTTACCTCTGGAATAAATATCAGCTGGGAGTTGGATTTATGGGGAAAATTGGCTGATATGCGAAACTCTGCTCAAAAAATATTTGAAGCCGGAAAGTATGACCTGAATGCAGCCCAACTATCGCTTGCAGGACAGGTGGCCAAAGTATGGTACGAGATCGTGGAGGGATCAGAACAACTCAGGCTGGCGAACCAGAGTGCTGCTTCCTTCGCTCAAAATGAAACTTTTGTAAACGAGCGATTTAAAAAAGGTCTCGCCAATGCCTTGGAGAAAAGTTTGGCAGAGTCTGGCACTGCATCTGCAAAAGCCAAAGCTTTGGCAGGGGAGCGTCAATTGAATCAAATGAAAAGAAGGCTCAATGTGCTTTTGGGCAACTACCCCACTATCCACCTTGATACAAATATCACCAACAAGCTTTCCAGTCTTCCAGAAGTTCCCAAGACCCCCACCTCACCAAGCTACGCACTTACCCAGCGGCCCGATTTGCTGGCAGCCGAAAAAAAAGCTGAGGCAAGCGGGCTCGATCTCGCCATTGCCCGCAAAAACTTCTTTCCGTCCCTTCGTTTAAGCGGGGGTCCTGGCAGCCGGAGTGATGAATTTGAAAATTTACTCGATAACAACTTCCGAACCTGGGGAATCAATGGGTCCGTCTCCCAGCCGATCTTCAATGGCGGCCGGCTTCGGGCTGCCCAGCGGCAAGCAAAAGCGGTACAAGAAGCAGCCTGGGCAGATTACCGCATGGTTGCATTGGAGGCATTTATTGAATTAGAAAACCTGCTTGCAGCAGAGTTGGCCCTGCAAAAAGAAGAGATCTTACTTTTGCAAGCAGCCAATGCAGCCGAGGAGGCATCCCGACTGAGTTGGGAAAGATTCCAGCGTGGTACAGAAGCCATCTTCAACGCCTTGGAAAACCAAAGACGGGCCTTTGAGGCTCGCAGTCGTGCTCTTTTGATCCGCAAGCAACGGCTCCACAATCGGGTAGACCTTCACCTCGCCTTTGGGCATACACCTCTTTCTGAAAAATCATGAGAAAATACATTCTTCCCCCCCTTGTTCTAGGTGGCCTCCTTTGGGTTGCCTGGCATTTAATCCAGCTCCGTCCGGAACCGCAACCAAAGGAGTTTAAGAAAGAATACCCGTATGTTGAAGTTGTGGTGGCACAGGAAAAGTCGCTGCCCGCTATCATTCATTCTCATGGGGTGGTACGTCCCCATACCCAAACCACCCTTATCGCGGAGGTGCCCGGTATTGTTGAAGGCGTGGCTCCTTTTGCTGCGGGACAAACAAACCCATCCTTTCGTGCTGGAGGCTTTTTCAGAAAGGGCGACCTTCTGGTCAAAATAGAGGAGCTTGACCTTTTAACCGCCGTGGCTGAAGCCAAAGCCAACCTCAGCCGTGCCCAATTTCAATTGGTTCAGGAACGCGAATTTGCCAAGCAGGCAAAGAGTGAGTGGGGAGACCGCAATTGGGCCAAAGCACCCGAACTGGTAAAGCGCCTTCCTCAAATCCGCAAAGCTGAAGCTGAATCCCAGGCAGCACAGGCATTCCTCGATCAGGCCAAGAAAAACCTCTCCCGTGCCCGGGTTGTCGCTCCCTTTGACGGCAGAATCATCAAGACTATGGTTGACCGTGGACAACGGGTTGGTGCAGGAACATCATCCGCACTTGCAGAAATTTATTCCTTGGACACCGCAGAGATCGACCTATCGTTAAGCCAAAAAGAAATCTCCTTTCTCGGCTTTATGGATGGGTTTACCAAAGACCAGAAGATTCAGGTCGAAACCCTTTCAGACGGGGGAAAAGCAACACACCTAGGGTTTCTTGACCGTTCCCAAGGGATAGTTGATCCCAAAACCAGGTTGACCAACTTTGTCGCCCGGATTGACAACTGTTTTGCCAACCCATTTTCCCAAACACCCCCCGACACCCCCCTCAGCCTGGGGCAATTTGTGAACCTCAAACTCACTGGGAAAAATGTTTCTGCTTTTGTTTTGCCTGATTCAGCTTTTCGGGACCTCACCACCCTTTTGGTCGTAGACCAAAACAACCGACTGCACCCAAGAAAGGTTGAGGTTCTGCATCGGACAACCCGAAAGGTTTGGGTTAGAGAAGGCCTTAAAGAAGGGGACCGGGTGTGTATTACCCCAATTGAGATTATCTCTGAGGGCATGAGAGTGCGGGTGGTTGGTGACACTGAAACTGAGCAAACCCTTGGCCAAAAAAACTCCTCTATTGAACCAAACAAAACTGCCCAATGATTGCCTGGTTTGCTAAAAATGGCGTTGCCGCCAACCTCCTCATGGGGGTTATCCTGATTACAGGAATTTTTTCTGTCAAAGGGTTGAAGATGGAACTCTTCCCTAATTTTGACCTCGACCTAGTCACGATCTCAGTGGCTTACCCAGGGGCCGCCCCCTTGGAAGTGGAGGATGGAATATGCAAACAGATTGAAGAAAAAATTTGGGACCTTACAGGAATCAAAGAAATGACTTCCTACTCCAGGGAAAACTTTGGAGTCGTTTCGGTTCAGGTTGAACGAGGGAGGGATGCCAAACTGCTAGCCGATGAGATCAAAGTCCGGGTAGACTCCATTCTCACTCTTCCCGAGGAGGCAGAAAAGCCCATGGTTGAGGTGACAACAATTAAGAGACGCGTCCTCGCTGTCGCCATACATGGGCAGTGTGATGAAAAATCTTTGAGAAAATTAGCCGATCAAACCCTTGATGACCTCACCAACCTCCCAGGAATCACTCAGGTCGAGATCGCAGGTATACGAAACCCGCAAATTGGGATCGAAGTTTCGGAGTCCTCCCTTCGCGAACATGGGCTAAGTTTTGATGATGTGGCAAGAACGCTCCGCCAAACATCCCTCGATGTGCCTGGTGGAGTTGCCCGAACTGCTGCCGGCGAAACTCTTTTGCGTTCGATGGGCAAAGCACGGGATGGCCAGGAATTTGATGCCATTGAACTGCTCCCTTCCGAAAATGGCTCTAGTGTAACTCTCGGTGAAGTCGCAACCGTCAAAGACGCTTTCGAGGATAAGGCACTCTACACCACTTTCAACGGACAACCTGCGGTCACACTTCGCGTTTTTCGCGTTGGGCAGCAAAGCCCTCTGGATATATCCAAGAAAGTAAACGCCTATGTGCAAGCCACAAGCCCCACTCTCCCGGAAGGGGTGGGCATGACGATCTGGCAGGACAGTTCCTATTATTTGCAAGGACGGCTGCAAATGATGATCGATAATGCGTTGCAAGGGCTCATCCTCGTCTTTTTGGTGCTATCCCTTTTTCTTCGGCCATCTTTGGCCTTTTGGGTAGCTCTTGGGCTGCCCATATCCTTCATGGGCGCCTTTGCCACCATGGGGGTCATTGGGGCATCCATCAACCTGGTCTCCTTATTTGCTTTTATCGTGGTGTTAGGGATATTGGTGGACGATGCCATCGTGGTTGGGGAATCGGTTTATACCCAAGGCAGGAGGGGCAAAAATGCTTTAGCCGCTGCCATTGATGGTACCCACCGTGTGGCCATGCCGGTGACTTTTGCAATCATCACAAGCATGGTTGCTTTTGTTCCCCTTCTCTTCCTTCCAGGTTGGCTGGGCAAGTTGCTAAAAGATATCCCTTTGGTGGTCATACCTGCCCTATTCTTTTCTCTGATCGAGTCTAAATTCATTCTACCTTACCACCTCAGCCTTTGTCGGTTTAACCAAGCCCCAAACAATCCGATCGCGAAGCTACAGGATAAAGTCGCTTTGGGACTGGAAAAATTTATCGAAAAAATCTACCAACCCTTTCTTGAACTCTGCCTTCGTTACCGCTACCTCACCCTCGCCTTTTTTGTCGGCTTGTTTGCGGTGACCATTGGGTTGATTGTGGGGGGACATGTGCCTTCTATTCGTGGAGTCCCACCCGTGCCCTCCGATTATATTTCCGTTAAAATACATATGCAGGAAGGAGTGCCCGCACGCTCCACCGAAAATGCGATTGAGAAAGTGGAATCCGCAAGGTTGGCAGTTATCCAACACTTAGAAGAACTCGGTGAACCCAACCCCTTTCGCTATGTGATGCAAACCATGGGTGCCCAGCCTTTTTCCGGTGGGCCGAAAAGTTCATCCAATATCGTTTCTGCATCAAATATGGGAGAGGTGAGTGTGGAACTGATCAAGTCTGAAATGCGTACCCGTACCGCTCCCCAAATTTCTGCCCTTTGGCGGGAAAAAATTGGGCCCGTCCCAGGACTTAAGGAACTGTATTTTGGCGATGTTGCCGCTGGCGGGAGCAGAACCGCACTTGAGGTTGAAATTTCTGGGGATGACCTAGAAGAGATGAGCCTTGCCAGCAAAAAACTGGTTAAGCAATTGGAAACCTACGAAGGGTTATTTGATCAAAGAGACACTTTTGCAGAAGGAAAACGGGAAGTCCAACTCCGGCTTAATTCGGCGGGAAGGTCTTTAGGCCTTACCCAGGCAGACTTGGGCAAACAGGTGAGGCAGGCCTATTATGGTGAAGAAATTCAACGCCTGCAAAGAGACAGGGATGAGGTAAAGGTCATGCTGCTTTATCCACTTGAAGACCGAAAAAGTTTACACGCCCTTTCCAACCTCCGGGTGCGGGCCCCCAACGGGGTGGAAGCACCCCTGGGTGAAGTTGCAGAAATCAAGATCGGTCTTGGGTTTTCGACCATTACCCGAACCGATCGCTCCCGCATTATTAATGTTGGATCGTCTGCAGATAAAGTTGTGGCAAATGTGCCCGGGATCGAACGCGATCTCGCCAAAAACTTCCTTCCCCAACTTCGTGCCCAGCACCCCGGGCTAAGGTTCACTTTTGTGGGTGAGAAAAAAGAGCAGGAGGAAAGTGATTCCGGCCTCGCCCGGGTCGGTGGAATCTGCCTGTTTTTGATTTATGGTCTGCTCGCCATTCCATTTCGTTCCTACCTGCAACCCTTTTTGATCATGTCCGTGATCCCGTTTGGTCTTATTGGTGCAACCATTGGTCATTATCTTTTTGGCCTTCCGCTCAGTCAGCTATCCCACTTTGGACTGGTTGCCCTTACCGGTGTGGTGATCAATGACAGCCTGGTCTTAGTCCATTATGTTAACGAACGGGCCAAAGGAACCTTTCTTCTTGATGCAGTCAAGACTGCGGGCATGGCCCGTTTCCGCCCCATTTTACTGACCTCGCTGACCACCTTTGTCGGTCTCATGCCCATTCTTTTTGAAAAAAGTTTACAGGCCCAATTTCTCAAACCAATGGCGATTGCGATTGGGTTTGGGGTTATGTTTGCCACCTTTATTACCCTGCTGATGGTCCCTTGCCTCTATCTGATTTTGGAAGACCTGAAGAAGGCAGGGCGTTGGTTTTTCCGTTTTATGGGATTTACGATCAAGAGCCGGCCTGCCATCGATGGCTCCGTCAGCTAAGTGTTTTAAATTAGCTGGTTTTATTTCTAAGCTCTGCCAGCAGCCTCTCCATTTCTGGCACTGCAAGACCATGGCCTCGGGCTCTCCTCAGAGGTTCTCCCCAAATCGCATCCACTTCCACTGGTTTCCCGGCAAGAAAATCGATCAGACTGGATGGCTTGTATGCACCCATGGGCTCGGTTAGTTCAAACTGCCTGTCCAGGAAGGCATCCTCAATCTCCACACCATGGGCTTGGGCAGCTGCCTGCACCTCAAGCATAAGGGTACGGGCACGATCCTTAAGTTCTGGATTGGCCAAGATTAAATCGGTGGTGATCCCTCCCGCAGCAATCGACAACCCATTGAAGGGAACATTCCAGCAAAGCTTTCTCCACAGAGCTTCGTCCAGAGAATCTGATTGGCGCACTTTGATACCTGCTGTTGAAAAGGCTTGTACCACGGTTTCTGCTTCCGGTGAAAGTTTCTGCCCAATTTGCCCAAACTGCACATAACCAGGGAGCAGGCATTCAATCACCCCATCCGAGCTTCGGTTGATACAGGTGAAGCAGAGCCCGCCCACCACGGTCCGGTCTTCTCCAAACAACCGAAAAAGGTTTTCCACATTTCCCATTCCGTTTTGCAAAGTAAGCAGGCAGGTGGAAGGCCCAACCATAGGGCTCATTATCTCCCCCAACTGGTCATTGGCAGTGGCTTTGGCAGCCACAACCACCCAGTCGCACACCCCAATTGACTCGGCATGATCATAAGCATGAAGGGGGGTCACCTTGGTTTGCCTAGATGCATCTGCATGGTGTACCAAGACCAGTCCGTGCTTAACGGCGGAATCGTAGGTCGAGCGGAAGAAGAAGTGTACATCCTCACCGGCATTTGCAAGCATTCCGCCATAAAATCCACCAATTGCCCCGGGGCCAACCAAGCCAATTTTCCCAAGTGTTTGAGCCATCGAAAATAGGGTTACTTACCCGAAGCCACCCGGGTATTTTTGGCCTGGGCAGATTGATCGGGGTAATCGATGGTGAAGTGCAGCCCCCTGCTCTCTTTTCTTTGCAATGCGGACCGCACAATCAGCTCGGCCACACAAATCAGGTTTCTTAGCTCCAGCAATGGGACATCGACTTTCGCATTCCAGTAATACTCATTGATCTCTCTTCGTAAATTTCGCAAACGGGCGTGGGCACGCTCCAGCCGTTTTGTGGAACGAACAATCCCGACATAATCCCACATCGCCCGCTTTAATTCCTCCAAGTTGTGGGAAAGCACCACGCGCTCATCTGAAGCAGGCACATCTCCATCCGCCCATTCAGGCAGTTGAGTTCCTCCCTTTTTGTGGGAGGACAAATACTGGCAAACCGATTCGGCCCCCCGGTGGGCCATCACCACTGCCTCAAGCAGAGAATTGCTCGCCAATCGGTTGGCACCGTGCAAGCCCGTACAGGCAACCTCCCCGCAGGCGTACAGACCATTCAGCTTGGTGGAACAGTCCAGCGCGGTGGGAACGCCCCCGCAGGAATAATGAGCCGCAGGAACAACTGGTATGGGCTCCTTGGTCGGATCAATGCCCCGCTTGATGCAGTTTTCATAAACATTGGGAAAACGATCCTTAAAGTCTACTTCCATCCTCGGAGTATCCAGGCGCACGCAGGAAGAGCCCGACCTTTTCATTTCCCGGTCAATCGCCCGGGCGACCACATCCCGCGGAGCAAGGTCGGCAAGGGGATGATATTTTTTTAAAAAGGGCCGCCCTTTTGCATCAATCAATTTTGCCCCCTCCCCCCGAACCGCTTCAGTGATCAAAAACCGGTCCCCCTCCAATGAGTGAAGAGTGGTGGGGTGGAATTGAATAAACTCCAGGTTGGTTACCGGTAAGCCTGCCCGCGAGGCAATCGCAATGCCATCACCGGTGGCAATAGATGGGTTGGTGGTGTAAAGATAGGTCTGTCCAGCCCCTCCAGTTGCCAGTAAAACCGCTGGTGCTGAAACCGTTATCACTTCATCTGATTCCGCATTGAGAAAGTAAATCCCTTCCACCTGATCTTGGGAGGACTTCGTGGCCATGCCCAGTTTTTGCAATTTTTTGGAAGTGATCAAATCAATGGCAAAATAATGCTCGAATAAATCCACTCCCTGTTTGGCAATGTTGGCAAGCAACGCATCCTCAATCGCTTTTCCTGTAACATCCTTTACATGTAAGACCCTTCGTTTGCTATGCCCCCCTTCTTTTCCCAGGGAAATCCGGCCATCGCCAAGGCTTGAAAATTCCACCCCCAAACGCACAAGATCCTGAATCCTTTGGGGGCCGTCTTTGAGAATTTCGCGAACAACCTTGGGGTCGCAGAGTCCATCCCCAGCATCGAGGGTATCCTGAACATGTTTGTCCAGATCATCCCCTGCAGAAGTAACCGCGGCAATGCCCCCCTGGGCATAATTGGTGTTGGATTCCGCTTTGTTTTTTTTGGTGAAAATAGCCACCCGAAAACCAGCCTCCGCTACTTTAAGGGCAAAACTAAGACCCGCTATGCCACTGCCCACAATCACAAGGTCGTAGCTACTGGATGGTTTTTTTGATGTTCCCATATGCACTAAAAGCAAAAATTATCAATCAGCCTGACTTGTTCCACCCACACCGCCACTGCGAGCATCGATCGACCCGGTATAATTTCAGTCTCAGGAACCATCGTTTCCCGGTCGACGATTTCGACATAATTTACCCGAAGGTACCTTCCTTCTTTTAAAATGTTGAGAACTTCCGCTTTTACCCGGTCTACATTAGACGAGCCTTTCTCTTCCACCAAGACCCGTGCAGCCTGGAGCGCCCGGGAAATGAGCAGGGCATCCTTTCTCTGGTTGGGCTCCAGGTACGCATTTCTCGAACTCATAGCCAACCCATCGTCTTCGCGTAGAATCGGTCCCACGAGTACATCAATGGGGAAGTGAAGGTCTCGTATCATTCTTTTCAAAACAACCACCTGCTGTGCATCTTTCTGCCCCAAAGCAACCAGGTGTGGTTGGCAAAGATTAAACAATTTAGCACAGACAGTGGCTACCCCTTTAAAATGAGCCGGTCTGGTGTCACCACAAAGTCCCTTGCCCACTTCTTCCTCTACAACAAAAGTGGAAGCGTCGGGTTCATAAATCTCAGAAGATTGTGGGGTAAAAACAAAATCGACTCCTTTTTCCCTGCATAATTCTAAGTCCCGTTTTACATCACGGGGATATTTTTCAAAATCTTCTCCAGCACCAAATTGTGTTGGGTTTACAAAAATAGAAAGAATGAGGGCATCACACTTTGCCCGAACGAGGTCTACAAGGGAGAGGTGTCCCCGGTGAAGGTAGCCCATGGTTGGAACAAACCCAATGATCTTACCCTCATTTCTCAGCCTGGTGGCTCGAGACTGCATATCCGCTGCGGATGTGATGAGTTCCATCGTCCCTTTATGTTTAACCGATGATGTTTTTAATAAGATTTGGCCACAACTACCCTGCCCGGGCTTTTTTCTCCGCTAAACAAACAATCCCCTGGCTCGGATTCTCCCTCCGGAATGCACCGCACAGTCACCTTTAGATCATTTTTTAACTGCTCTTCCCACTGTGCATCTCGGTTCCAGTGAATTCTGGCAAACCCTCCATGTATTTCTGGTTTGGATTGGTTTTGGGGAGTGAAAAAGTCGTAGAGTTCATCCCGGGTATTGATCTCATGGGTATGCTCCTGCTGAAAGGCGTTTGCTTTCGCAAATAGACGACCCTGGATATCCTCCAGCAGGTTGCCAAGGGAGGAAACCAATTCCTGCCGGTTCATCCCTTCACGCTTCCCTCCGTGGTCGCGCCGTCCCACAAACACTGAGTTGTTTTCCAGATCCCTCGGTCCGATTTCCACAGTCAAGGGAACTCCTTTCTTTACCCATTGCCAGTATTTTTCACCACCGCGCAAGTCACGGTCATCAATCTCAACCCGCACGGGGAGATCAAACGCTTGCACCGCTTTCAATTCCTTGAGCAAGGCATCACAGGCTTCCAGCACCTGTGTGCGGGAGTCTTCTTTAGGGGTAACCGGAAGAATGGCTACTTGCGTAGGAGCGAGCCGTGGGGGAACAACCAATCCATCATCATCGGAGTGGGTCATAATCATACCACCAATCAATCGGGTGGAGACACCCCAGGAGGTAGTCCATCCAAACTCTTCCTTACCTTCGACTCCTTGAAATTTAATCCCACATGCCCGGGAAAAGTTCTGCCCCAGAAAGTGGGAAGTTCCTGCCTGCAATGCTTTGCGGTCCTGCATCATTGCTTCGATGCACAAAGTCGATTCCGCACCGGGGAAGCGTTCCGCTTCGGTTTTTTCGCCGCGGAGAACCGGCATCGCCAGCCAATTTTCAGCAAAGTCAGCATAGGTACGCAACATTAGCTGGGTCTCTTCAACTGCTTCCTCCGAGGTGGCATGAACAGTGTGCCCCTCCTGCCATAGAAATTCGGCAGTTCGCAAAAACAAACGGGGGCGCATTTCCCACCGCACCACATTGGCCCATTGGTTAATCAGTAAGGGTAAGTCTCTGTACGACTGAACCCAGCGGGCGAAAAGCTCACCAATAATTGTTTCCGAAGTGGGACGCACGATCAAAGGTTCATCCAGTTCTCCAGCCGGTTGCAGAATCCCATTTTCATCCGCCTCAAGGCGAGAATGAGTGACCACCGCACATTCCTTGGCAAAGCCATCCACATGCTCGGCTTCTCGCTGGAGAAAGCTTTTGGGAATGAAGAGAGGGAAATAGGCATTTTTATGACCCGTCTGCTTAAACATTCCATCGAGGGCATCTCGAATATTTTCCCAGATACCATAACCCCATGGCTTAATCACCATACAACCACGAACCGGAGTATTTTCGGCAAGGTCAGCTGCCCGCACCACTTGTTGATACCACTCGGGATAGTTTTCATCACGGGTGGGAGAGATTGCATTTTTTTGCTTAGCCATAAGAAAAGGGGAGATGATATGCCCTTGCTTGGAAAATTGCGAGACTCTTGAATGGTTGTATGTATTTCAAAGAATTTTGACAAAATTCCCCTCTTTGGCATGATCTACCTTTCGAAAATTGATCCACAACACCTCCTTTTAGACCTTTTTAAAAAATCATGACACACATCATTGAAGTACACGGAAGAGAAATCATAGATTCGCGCGGCAACCCCACTGTTGAAGTGGAGGTTGAATTGAGCTCAGGTGCCTTCGGGCGGGCTGCAGTTCCATCTGGTGCGAGCACTGGCGAACATGAAGCCATAGAATTGCGCGACGGGGATAAAGATCGTTACCTGGGCAAGGGAGTCTCCCAAGCGGTGGACAATGTGAACGAGAAGATTGCCGAAGTCTTGGTTGGTTTGGATGCGACTGATCAGACTGCAATCGACCGGGCCATGCTCGAACTCGATGGCACCCCCAACAAATCTGTGCTCGGTGCAAATGCCATTTTAGGGGCCTCTATGGCTACCGCACATGCAGCTGCTCAGGTTTGCGGGCTTCCTTTATACAAATATCTCGGAGGTCCCAATGCCAAGGTTCTTCCCGTTCCCATGATGAATGTATTGAATGGTGGATCCCATTCCGATGCCCCCATTGATGTACAGGAATTTATGATTATGCCGGTTGGGGCTCCTTCCTTTCGTGAAGCCCTCCGTATGGGATGTGAAATTTTCCACTCCCTAAAGAAGGTTCTTAAGGACCAGGGATTATCCACTGCCGTGGGTGATGAAGGCGGGTTTGCCCCCAACCTGGCCAGCAATGTGGCTGCCCTTGAGTCTCTTTCCACCGCGGTGGAAAAAGCCGGCTACAAGCTGGGTGACGAAATTGAGTTTGCCCTCGATGTTGCCTCTTCCGAATTCTACGACAGAGAAAAAGGGAAATATGTTTTTGGCAAGAGTGACGGATCAGAGCGTGACTCCGACGAGATGGTTGCTTTCTATGAAGAGCTGGTAAACAAATTCCCCATCCGCTCCATCGAAGACGGGTGTGATGAAAATGATTGGACTGGGTGGAAAAAGCTCACCGATGCTATTGGCGATCGCGTCCAGCTGGTGGGAGACGATCTTTTTGTGACCAATGTGGACTTCCTCAAGAAGGGAATCGACCAAGGAGTGGCCAACTCGATCCTGGTAAAGGTAAACCAGATAGGCTCCCTTACCGAAACTTTTGACGCAGTGGAAATGGCCAAGGAAGCTCAATACACCTCGGTTATTTCCCACCGGTCCGGAGAAACGGAGGATGTAACCATCGCCGACATCTCGGTAGCCACCAACGCTGGGCAAATCAAAACAGGTTCTCTTTCCCGTACCGACCGTATCTGCAAATACAACCAATTGCTTCGCATTGAGGAGCAACTGGGAGATTCTGCTGTTTACGGCGGAAAGCTCTAAGCCTACCGCTTTTTGATTCCAGAGGGGCAGATTCTTTCTATCCCGTAGCTGATGAAGCCTACCATACAATTGCCTCCTTACCCCGAGGAACTCACTCAATGGTGGTGGAACCAGGCAGTCCAAAAATGGCCCGACCACGGGGAGGAAAAAGTACTCAACCTACTTCGCGAAGAGATTGTTCGGCAAAGCAACCGGTTTAATAAATCGCGTGATTTTGATCCATCTGCCTACGGTGCACGGGACCTCTCCCTGCTCGCCTATGGTAACTTTTACACGCCCCGCACATTTGCAGCCTGTGGGTATTCCCTGGCTGAGGCTTTCAATTGCCGAGGATGGCGGGCACCAGGGAAAGGTCCCATCCACATTCTGGACCTCGGTTGTGGCTCGGGGGCAAGTTCTTTGGCAGCCCTTTACTATTTGCGGAGTTGGGGCATTCAAAACCCCATTCTATTGGATGCCTGGGATTATTCCGCAAAGAGCCTGGCATTTCTTCGGCGCATTCACCGGGAAGCCCAACATTTATGGCCGGATACCCGAATTTCCACGGATCGGATGGATATCCGGCATCTTTCTTCCTCGAAACCAACCAAGACCAAAGCGAATTACGATCTCATTCTTTCCAGCTATGCATTCAATGAATGCTGGGAAGGTGAAAACCAAACGAATTGTACTGAAATTCTTTCGACACTCGGAAGCTTACTGAAAGAAAAGGGTCAACTTGTATGGATCGAACCCGCAGAGGGGCAAGTGTGCCGTGCCCTCCATGCAGCCTCTGCCCAAGCAACCAAGGAAAGCGAAAGGCTCTTCCTTCAGGCACCTTATTTTCATGGTATGCCCTGCCCGCTTTTACAAAACGAAAGCAAATATTTCAGTCATGAAGTACGTCCCTGCTCACCTTCTTCCGAAGTGGAACGGATCAACCGCCCATTAAACCTAGAAATTAGGGAAGTTAAATTTGGATTCACCATCTTATCCAAAACCCAGCCACGAAGTTTTCCTAACGAGCCCAAGGTGTTGCGCATCATTTCTCCCGTCCGAAA
Source organism: Opitutales bacterium (assembly GCA_038150505.1). Taxonomy (GTDB): domain Bacteria; phylum Verrucomicrobiota; class Verrucomicrobiia; order Opitutales; family Seribacteraceae; genus Chordibacter. Next base: position 31,355 of record JAYOTQ010000004.1, read on the forward strand.
AAGAAAAGGGACCCTTTCCTTTTGGGGAATTGGTACAGATGGAAGGGAAACCGAGTACGAATGGCAGAGACGGAATTTGGATAAAGGAGAGCAGAAGTCCATCCTTGAACTTCAGCGGGGAGATGTCATTCAAATTTCGGAAGTTGTGAATACCGAGGAAAAGCGGGTACGGATTGCACAAGCGGACCAGATTTCACCCGTCTTTCTTCCCCGTTGGGAAAAGCGTAGCTAAAACCCAATCGCTCCCCGGGCCCCCTGCTTGGTGATCAATTCGCGGCCAAACCAGACACCCGTGCCCCCGTTCAGTTCGGTTAGGGTAAGAAGGAAGTAAAAATCCTTCTGGGTGACTTTGTCCACCCGCGAGGTTTCCTCTATTATTTTACCAGACAGAGAAAAATAAGGCCTCGGTTGGCTTACCTTGGTATCTCCCGATGCCCCAAGTTCTTTACGCACTGAGTCTGCATAGGAGTCTGCGATTTTGCCCTCCGGACCGGCCGTTGTGGAAATACGCACCTTTTTACTGGCCAATAAATCACGCTTCATTCCCTGCAACAAAAGATCGGTATCAAAATAGGTCTGGGTATCATTGCTAATTTCTCCAACATGAAGAATGGCTGGCTGGCCAGGAGCTTCGGACAGACTGCCACTAGCTAAGAGATCCACCACCAGTTGATTGGCTGCCCGGGTGAAATCCTGGGCATTGATCTTATCGAGGTTCACCAACCCTTTGTTGCTCCCATCTTCAAGATATTTGGCATCCGCTGCCCGCCCGATCGGCTTTCGCTCGTTGCAGGAAAAAAGGAGGAAGGAAAAGGATAGAACAGATAGGCAGAAAAATATTCTCATTGGTTTTTGGCAGGTTGTATTTTTAATCGAAAGGCAGAAACTTCTGGGCGGGTGGAAATGGATTCAATCATTTTAGACTCACCGGGGCGTACCAACATTGCTTTCCACACCAAGGAGGTATCTTTGACAAGGAACCCGTTATCATCCAGCCATTCCAACTTGTGGGTTATGCTTACCTCTTTGGATGAGATGTTTTTTACTTCCACTTGGATGTGCAATAAATCGCCCGCTTTTTTTCCCTGGGTAATGCGAACCACATCGAAGACTTTTTCCAATCCGGCACCCAACTCGACTTTCTTCATTTCAGGAACCACTCGCGTATCCTTAGGGTCTTTTTTGCTAACGGTACCCACCCTCCCTTTTTCGGCACAGCTAACCATCAACAATACTCCGAGCATACAACCCACAGAAATAATTTTTATAAAGGCTTGAATCATAAATAAACGGACTACTGGTTGGACAGGGAACAGACTCCAACAACGCGTAAGGGAGTAAAATTGGAAACACTTCTCACCCATACTAAGTTTGTGTGTTGATTGGTCAGCATAACTTCAGTGGATAATTTCGTACCTGTACCCCGCAAGGTCAACTTCTGATCTTTGGGTGTGGCAATTTTACAAAATCTTATCTGCTTGGGCAAAGTGCTCCATGAACGTAAATCTGCACGGGTGGTTAACTGGGATAACATTCCCACCCCCGCCCCCACCACTGCCTGAGTTAGCTCATTTTCAGACCGTACAGAATTTGTTGCTATATATTGCAAACCACCCTTGGAAATGGCACCGGTCACTGCTTTTGTGAGCTCGATATCAAAATATTCCTCAAACTCCTGGGCTACGATCGCATCCATATCAGAAAGTAACTCAGTTTTTTGAGGGCTTTCATCCCCATCTGATGTAAATATATCTAAATCCCTTACATATTGATCATTGGTTTGCAAAGTTGGAAAAGCGACCCCCAAGTAAGGTATCCTGGAAGTGGCGGAAAGAAAGAAGATGGGTAAATCAAAACGTCTTTCCAAACGCACGGGTGCCCTCCCCGTCTCAAAGAAGATATAGGTCACCGGCCGGTTGGATGGGGTCCCGGACTTAGCCAATTGATAATCCTCCCTTATCGAGGTATTTTCGGGATAAATCGCACTCAACTGACGCAATGAAAATTCGGCTTTGGCAAAATCTTCCCTTCCTTTCGCCGTATGCAAAAAATAAAGGGCTTCAAAATAGAGTGCGGCGGGATTGACAAAGGTGGGGAGGTTTTTAGGTACCAGGCTTTGTATTTTTTTTCGCTCCAGGTGGAGCGGGTTAGTATGGTCGTGATTCTCCAAGGATTTGCTCAGGTCAAGGTTTTGCTTTTTTGCTGCCTCCCTTGCTTTTTCGAGCTCGATTTCCCAAAGATCCTTTGAGTCCTGAATTGCCTGACGGGTCTTAAAAATTTCCGCCCGGGCACGCCCATGATCACCTGAAAGCAAGTAATTATGTGCTTGGTAAAACCGCATCATTACCCGGTCATAAATTCGTGATTTGTAAGGCTTATATTCAGCAGAGCCAAGGGTGGAGAGCAGTTCTTCCGAAACACGGGTTTCGGTTCGTAAGTGCGGGCCAAACCACCGATCATACTCACGGGCTGCTTGATTAAGGGCAGGTATGCTTTGACCCGTATTGCTATTCATTCGAGATACTGCACCCTCCTCTAGAAAATATAATAAGCGATCCCTTTTCGGACCATCTTTGGCAAGTCTGGCTGCTTCCTCTTCCGCCCGATCCAAATCTCCGATTTTCCAAAGAAACTGAAAATTTTCGGTCCTCTCGTAGTGGGAGGAAATGCATCCACTTAGGAAAAGCAAGATAAGGATAGAGAAGGTACCTTTCATTCTGCCCTTAGGCACCGCCAGTGTATAAAACCGACCCCATTTTCCGCCACAAGTTATTCCTCGGGAAAAACGGTTACTTCAAAGTTTTTATTCCCTCTCACATCGCCCACCGTACTACGGTAACGGTTTTTCGTACGCAATGCCTGAAGAAGTGCCTGCTGGTTCAATTTTTTGTGAAACACAACCGGTTTTTTAAAAGAGTTTAGCAACTTCGATGTCATCAGTAATGTATTGAGCTCCACATCCATTTTCCGGCTAAAATCATTGGGCAAACAAAAGACTAAATTACCGGGTACAATTTCCTGGGTCTCCCCATCCATAGTTAATTCAATTCTACCCAATAGACCGATTATTTTCATCCCTCCATTGGTGGTAACTCCAACCATCATGGCAAAGGGTTGTTCGGAGAATATCTCCACATCTGCAAGAGTTGAGCTAATTTTGATCTTAAGATCGGAATGAGTTGAATAGAGGCAGTAGGAACCGGAGTACAAAGATATTTCGGATTCAGAAACCAAAGAAAAACTGGCAGCCTGTACCGATCGCAAAGAAAAACCTGGAGAAAAATTCGCATACAGTTCGACCCCTCCATCAGGAAGCACAGTCACGGTTCTGCCTAAACCTATAGGATCTTCTTCCTTTAACTGATCTCGGTTTTCCCAAACTTTTCGGGCAAGAGACTTTCCAAAAACCTGATTCACCTCAAAATCAAAAGGTTCATTTTCAATGGTCTCGAGATCATCCTCTCCACTAGGAAGGCTTCTGCTTCGCTTCCTAGAAGCATATTTGGAAACTACCATCTTACCTTTTGTTATACGGACGGCTTCCTCGATTTTTTCTCGCAGCGGGTGGTTGTAATTATTTTTAACCATCCCCATCGCTTTGTTTAATTCCCAAAGTGCTCCATCGTACTCCTTTTTGTTTTTAAGCTCAAGTCCACGGTTGAAGACATCTTCTACGTATTCCTTACTCCAAGATGAATAAGGAAAAAATAAGATCAGAAAAGTGATCCAACAAGAAATGTTTCGAGTAAAACCCAAGGTTCGTTGAGCAAACTTTTAATGGAATCTTAAAAAGAGTAGTTTACCCCTAGGGTAACTCCGCCTATCAAATCGTCAAACTCTGGGGTATTGATATCGTTAGTTTTCTTTACAGAATAATTAATCATGCTAGAGAGAGACAGCCACTCCGCAAACATCTTACTTGCAGAAACGCCAATGTTGTAGACTTTATCTTCCCGACTCTTATTGGCACCCTCTGTGAAGGAGATCGATTGAAAGGAAAGAGATGGGGCTAAAGATATGGTCTCAGTTAACGATTTAGAGTAAGCTAAAGAAAGAGACATGGTAATACTATCTTGTAAGTTACTAGGATAATCTGAAGTTGGAGATGATCCACTTTGCTGCATTACAGCTTCGATGAAACTGAAATAAACCGGATCGTTAATTTGTTGTTCTAATGTATCCCCCTCAGAAAAGGTAAAACTTGTGCCCGCGGTGAAATTAATAGCATCTCCGTTTGGGAGAATAAAATTTTTAGAGAGCGCAAAACTAGGAGTATTAGAATAAGAAATAACTTCTTTCCTTCCCCTAAAGGTACTTGGAACTACATATGAGTGAGATAAAATCAAAGTAAATTCATTAGGTAAGACAAATGGAAAAGAAAGAGAAGCGATTTGTGTATCGAGATCATATACCCTCATTTCATTACCAAAATCATGAAAAGGATCAGTAAAAGTTCTCATTTGCACAAAAGATAAAGCAGGTGCCAAAATCACTTCATTGCCTAAACCATACTCCCCTAATCCAAGATTTAGAGAAAGGGACAGGTTCAATGATGTACCGTCTCGCCGAGTAGGATTCTCAACTTTCTCGGGATTGGAGGTGTAATTAAAACTTGTGCTAGCAGAAACTGAGGGGGAAAGAGTTGAGTCACGTACTTGAAGTAACCTTTGAGAACCCATGGGGTCTTCTTCGATTGTAAATGCATCCGATAAAGAATCGGCGAAAAAATCAGCGTTTAGAAAACTAGTCTCCGGCGAGCTGACATTTTGAGAAGATTTATTTTTGTTACTGCTTAAGACCTGAGGTATAGGCTCTGTGCTGGAAGATAATTCGCTTGCATCTTTGGCAATACTAAAAGTTTTTTTGGGCTCTACCTGAGCGAGAAGAGTGTGATCATTGAACTGCTCATCATTATTGGAGGAATACGCTTCATTATTTGAGTAGAACTTCTCAGTTTCTACAGAGGGAAATGTGGAGTTCCTGGAGGTTGGTTTCCCCGGCACACCATTTTCTAAAGTAATTACCTCGCCAAAATTTGAGTGGAATGAGTCAAAAGAACTAAGGGCAAAACTTACACTCCTGATGCATGGTAAAAGACAAAAATAGACTCCCAAAAAAAGTAAAATTCGGCAAAGCATTTAACCTTTGTAAACTAATTATTACAGGTTGCGAACCCTAAAAGATGACAATTAATTTCCAATTTTGCCAATGGATATAGAACCACCAAATTGATCAAAACTGGGGCGGTCCATAATTGGATTCGTAGCATAACGGATATTTTGAATGAAGTTTACCCTGCCCCATTGAATACTCTTAAAATTTGGATACCTGCCGTCTAACGCTCCATATGCAGAATTCAATTTAATTTGAGAACCAGCAGGGAAATCAAGGTTAGATAGATTAACTGTCTGAGCTTCCATTGCGATTCTCTTAATATTCTCATTAAAAATAAGGTTATCAACTGAGATTTCTTGGTGGGCGAGCAACTCAATCGCATCGTGTACACCATTGCCACTCGTTTTGAGCGAAACATTGTTTAGAACCACACGATCCAATGATCGCACAGAAATCTCATCTTCAGCATACAAATCAACATCTACGATATTGAGAGTGTTGAACGAACCAAAACCAAGCGAATCACCTTGGTAAGTGATTGATGTATCAGGAGTGAAAGTTATACCGCCAGCAGAGAGTAATTGCAGTTCATTTTCTACATCGCTTGACTGCCCGACTGAAAAGGTTAATTCCCCTGAGAATGATAGGTTATCTCTAGCAACAAAGAGCAAGCGATCGTATGACAGTGTAGACAAATCATAAGCACCCGAACTAAAAGTAAGATTCCTACCACCTAACACGCCCTCACTATTATTTGATAAAGTGGAGGAGGAGGGAGATTGTGAACTTGGATCAAATGTACCAGTTCCATCAATGTTTGAATCTATGTTGGGCTCGAACACACCATCAGTACCGGAGGAAATGATATCGCTATCATTCTCCGGAAGATCGTCGTCATAATTTTCACCAAGTAAAGATAGAGAATCGATTAAATCTAATGAATCTTCAAAAAAAGAACTTGCCCGAGCAACATCCGCAGACACCACAAGGTTTGAGCTAATTGAACCCTCAAATTCATGATCTAACAAAAAGCTCAGGGTTTGTAAGTCTGGATCCTGTTGATTTGAATCATCATCAGGGGCAGATGAGTCTGGACCGTCTCCAGATGGACCGAAAGTTAGATCGCTAATCACTTCGTACAATTCACTTTTGGTAAGACCTATCTTTTGTAACTCCAAAGCCAAGAAGGATGGAATTTCCAACAAGGAAACAGGACCTTCGTATAGATCAGCAAGGAATTGCTTATCAATGGTAGCCACTTCCAAATACCCAGAATCCTTATTGAAAAGATCTAAAGCAAAACCGAGTGGAATGGTAGTCTCGTCGGTCAAGATAGTCTGGTCGGTCAATTGTGTAAAAGATTTAAGATTATCAATTTCTTCAAGTTGGCTGTACAGGATTGAAATCCTTTCTTCATCAGTGATCAAAAGAGGCTTTCCATCTTCTCCGACCTCCGGGTTTCCTTGTTCGTCCAACTTCGGTTGATTAATCAATCGTGACAATGTCTTGTTTAAATAGAGGTACTCTTTATCAAAAGTATCAATTGCTAGCTCTGGAGATACATCATTTTCTTCAGCAAAATTTGTGTAAGTTTTTAACTTCTCAATCCGAACAGAATGTGTAAAGAGTGCAGCAATCCTGGGAGAATCAAAAATAGAGATCAGGTTCCCTTCTTGATCAGACCCTTGGCTTTCAAAAGCTGAAATAAACTTTAAGATATAATCTTTATCCCGAGAATAAAAATCAAGTGCATCACCTGATGGCATTCCATACTCGTCCGCTAAAGAACGAAATTTATCAAGATTCTCAAAATCAGATAGTTGAGAAAAGAAAATCGAGATTCTAGCGTTATCACGAATGATCACTTCGTTGCCCTCTTCATCTTCTGTACTGGTTGCTCCAAACTCTTGAAAGAAGGAATCAATATGATCGAGTTTATCCAAGTTAGACATAACCAAACCCAGTTGTTCGGTATCGCTTACAAAATTTGAAGCAATTTTGGTTATGTAGGATGCAATCGATATATTTTCTTGGCTCTCTAAAACTGAAAAGTAATCATTTTCATAAAGAGTTTCGATTGCTTTCACTCCTATTCCAGAATCTGCCAACTGAGTAAACAATTCAGGAGAAACAACTGGTCTGGTAAAATCCTCTTCCTTCACCACCAGAGAACCGGTTGCTTTTTTAAGAATTCCCAGAAACTCAGCGTTTTGCTTAGCTAATAATAAAAAGGTTGGATCTAGGCTGTAAAGATCGAGAGACTCTAAATTACTCACACCTTGTTCGAGAGCAATTGCCTGGAATTCCTTGAGTGCATCAAGTTCCCCAAGCAAAGAAAAGAACAATTCTATTCGAACTTCATCCCTTATCACTTCTTCATTACCATCTTCATCAATAACCACTTCTTCAAAATCATTCACAAAAGAATTAATGTCCTGAAGTTTATCTAAATTGGTAAATACCAAGTCTAATTTCTCGGGATCATCTTTAAACTTCGAAGCAGTGGATGCAATCTCAGCGGCTATTTCCTTATTTTCTGCGAAGATTTGATGGTACTTTTCTGGATACTGACTAATGAGTTTAGTAAAGCCTGTGTCAGCCATTGTAGCTTCGGGATCATTAAAGAGAGCCTGAATGGGAGTTCCGCTATCCCGAAGATCCCCAAGAACAGTAAGAAAAGCATC
>JAYOTQ010000005.1:0-14972 GCA_038150505.1 Opitutales bacterium
AAGAGTCGCCATCAAGTCACCCCGTTTGGCTGTGTGGAGGATGGTAAGTCCGCCCTGCGCTGGGTACGGGCACATGCAAAAAAGCTGGGAGTTGACCCCAAACGGATTGCTGCTGGGGGAGGATCGGCCGGTGGGCATGTGGCCGCTGCGGTGGCCACGGTGCCTGGTTTGGATGCCGAGGGCGATGATCTATCGGTATCCTGCCTGCCCGATGCCCTGGTTCTTTTTAACCCCGTGTACGACAACGGACCCGGTGGGTTTGGGCATGCCAAACTGAAGGATCGGTACCGCGAAATTTCCCCGATGCACAACCTCAAACAGGGCATGCCCCCAACCATCGTGTTTTTAGGGGATCAGGACAGATTGATCCCAGTATCTACGGCCGAAAAATTTCGGGATCGTATGAGGGAGCTGGGTAACCGTTCCGAACTTTTGGTATACCCTGGCCAACCGCATGGTTTTTTTAACCAAGGGAAACCGGGGGATGGTTATTCTAACACGCTTGCAGAAATGGATCGCTTTTTGGTTTCGTTGGGTTGGATCGAACCAAAGTAAAAAGGAGCTGAGTGTGGTTGCCAAGGGTTGCATCGATCCTTTCAATCATGTTTATGGATAGGTTGAAGAAGAGAATGGGCTGGGTGATTGGCTTGCTCGCCGTAGTCTCCCTGTTTGATTATTTGTGGATCGCACCGGCTAACCAAACTTATGCCAAGCAATACCTCAATGAAAGCATCGTTCTTTCCGCAAGTACCTACGCCACTTGCCGGGTGATCAATGGGGGGGTGTCCTCCTTGCAGGAATCAAGCATTAGTGTGAGCCCCTGGGGGGTGGGGTTGGAATATGGGGCGGGGCAGATTCTCGACCCGATCAATGATGCGGTGGAGCGACTTTCCGAGGCCTGCGTCCATTCGATGGCCCTGCTTGGAGCTCAAAGGATCGTGCTGGGAATCATTAACCAATATGGTGTGTTCCCTTTTTATTTTTGTGTGTGCCTATTTCTTGGATGTATCTTACTGGGAAAAGGCTCCAGGTTGGCGAGGATGCTTGGCAGGTTGGCAATCCTGCTCCTGCTTCTTCGTGTGTCCACACCGGTGCTGTGCTTTTTGGGCACCCAACTAAACCAGCAATACTTTGAACCTCGGATTGATGAACAAACGGTGCAACTTTCCAAACTTCAGGATATTGCCTGGTCTGAATTTGAGGCAGACCATCCAGAGGTTTACACATCACCTTCGGCAGTGGATACATTCTCCATTTTTCCGGATTTTTTCAGGCAAATAGGAAAAAAAGTAAGTTCTTATGCAGAGTGGATGAAAAAACGGGCAACCGCACTGAAGCAAGCCCTGGTTTATTTTAAGGAAAATTTTTCAGCGATTATGGAGTGCCTGACCTCCCTCTTTGTTCTGGTGCTCGAAAAAATCATCCTGCTGGCCATTCTGCTCCCTCTTGGGCTCCTGTATGCCCTGAGGAAAACCTACAAATGGTTAACCGAAGAGGAGTTGGACCATTGGGTTGAACAGGCCATGCCCTTGAGCGGGCATGGAAAGAAGAAACCGGTCTAAGGTTTTCTCAGGTTCTATTCAGAAGAAAATTGGAGGGTTAGGAAAGTTTGGCTTTTTGAGCCTGGATCAATTCCCCAATCCCTTTTTCGGCTAAGCCCAGAAGTTCATCGAGTTGGGAGCGGGAGTAGGTTGCTTCCTCCCCAGAGGATTGCACTTCCACAAATTCTCCGGAACCAGTGATCACGACATTGGCATCGACGGAAGCATCGCGGTCTTCCGGGTAGTCCAAATCGAGCACGCATTTATCCTTGTAAATTCCCACACTGATGGCTGCCAAATGGTCGCGTATGGGGTCTTCCTCTAATTTTCCGGAGGAAAGCAACCCATCCACCGCAATCCGGGTCGCCAACCAGGCACCGGTGATGGAAGCGGTTCTTGTGCCGCCATCTGCCTGGAGCACATCGCAATCGATCCACAGGGTTTTATCAGTCAATTTTTTGAGATCGAGCACCGCTCGCAAAGAGCGCCCAATCAGACGCTGAATTTCAATATTTCTCCCATCCTGCTTTCCCCGGGATATGGGCCTGTCCTTGCGGGAGAGGGTGGCGTAGGGAAGCATGCTGTACTCGGCGGTAAGCCAGCCTCCCTGAATCTTTTGCTGACGCATCCATCCAGGCACCCGGTCCTCGATCATTGCTGAGCAGATCACACGGGTATTGCCAAAGGAGCAAAGCACGGAACCATTGGCATGGGGGGCAATGCCGGTCTCAAAAGTAACGTCCCGCATTTCGTCGAGGGCTCGGCCCGATGGGCGTTCGAAGATTTCATCCAGTTGGGAAGCAAGGTCGGTGGGTTCGTTCATTTTAGACTTCATACTCAATTAAAGGCTCGGGGTCGAGCACGGGAAGGTTGCACTTTTTAAGCTGCTCAAAAAACCAGGCACGGGACTCCGGATCGCCATGGTGGAGGACGATTTTTCGGGGGCTGACCGAGCGGGCATAGGCGAGCAATTCCTCGCGGTCGGCATGGCCGCTCAAATCGTATTGCCGCACGGTGGCCCGGATCTTGGTCTGGATATCGACCGCTTCGAATAAAAAGTCGTCCCCTTGTCCACAGGTGAGCAATTGCCCGCCTGGGGTGCTGGGGTCGCAGTATCCCACAAAAAAGACCCCATTGCGGTCTTCTCCAAGCATGGAGGATGCGAGCATGTAAGAGGGGGTGTTTTCCACCAACATACCACTGCTCACAAGGTATATTCCTTGCATGGGCAAGGGTTGGCCGGGTTGAATTTTTCGAGGCAGGGGTTGGGCACCGAGGCTGCGCAAAACCTTCCGGGAAAAATGGATGCGGTTAAAATTTCGCGAGATCTGGTGCATGTGGTTGACCAGGTCCATTCCCAGGCCCGAACAAAAAACCGGGGTGGGCGGAAGGGCCTTGTTTTTACGAGCCTCGTCCAAAACGACGAGCATTTCCTGCATCCGGCCGAGGGCAAAAACGGGAATTAATGCCGAACCTCCGCGCTTGAGGCATTTGCGGATATCTTGGAGCAGGCGGACGATTTCAGACTCTCTTTGCTTACCCGCTGGTCTTTCCGACATTCCCCGGGTGGTTTCCATTACCAGGGTGTCCACCGGCTGTCTGGGCAGTTGGGCCCCATCAAGGGTGCGCAAATCATGAAAGAGCACATCGCCGGTAAAAAAGGTTCGTTTGCCCTGGTAGGTAAGCTCAAAGGATACCGCACCGGCAACATGGCCAGCATGGTGGGCAGTGATCTCGATTTGCTGCCCTGCTTTCTCGAAAAGTAACGGCTCCTCCAACGGGAGCACTTCCATCCGGTCGTAGAGGTTGCTTAAATCGGAACGCCCGTAGAGGGGGAGTTCGGGGAGGTTGAGCTCGCTGCGCTGCCTTTTCATCACCGCGAGAGAATTGGAAAGCATTCTCCGGATGAGAATGGAGCTGGGATAACTCAGAAAAATTGGTGCCTGCGGGTGTTGGTTGGACAGCAGGGGAAGGCTGCCCAGATGATCGAGGTGGCAGTGGGTGAGCAATATAAAATCGAGCTTCCCGTTGGGGATGAGATCGTGACGGGGAAGGGAACCATTTCCGGTATGTTTGGGGTGAAGGCCCGAATCGACCGCAAAATGAAAGGGACCAATTTTACCATAGGTACAGTTCGCCCCGATACCACCATGGGGGTTAAGGTCAGTGATTTTCACGAGTTGGGGGGTGGGGCAGAGGAATCGGTTGGTACCTCCATACGGAAGGGATTCATCCGTACATGCACTTTATTTCCATGCTCATCCACCCCATGAAAAGAGCCGCGGGCCTCGGCAGATAGGTGGGTGACGTGGTAGCTGTTGTAAGAGAAGCACCCCCCTGGCTCGAGTACGGGACATTCGCCAACAATTTTATCTCCTTCGACCACGGTGGTGGTGCCATCCTCGTTGGCCAAAATCCATTTACGCCCGAGCAGGGTAACCTTGGTTTCGGTAAGGTTGTGAATGGAGACAAAATAAATGAAAGCGTGGAGATGGGTACCCTCTATGGCTGACTTTTCCTTGTGATGGACGAGTTTGTCGAGTTTGGCCCGCAGACCATTAAGTTCCTTGCTGTCTTCTTGCACGCTTTAAGAGAGCATTACCTAACAGGAGAGGAAGGAAAGACCAATTCTTTTCCATTTCTGACAACGAGTTGTCCACAATTTGCCGAAAGTTCTTGCCCGAAACGCATCGGCTTGCAGTAAGATTTCGGATGTCTAAATTTGCATTGCTTTCCGTAAGTGATAAAGCCGGCATTGTTCCCTTTGCCCAGGCCTTGGTCGATCAACATGGTTTTACCCTGTTGTCCACTGGCGGAACTGCCCGGTTATTAAGAGAGAAAAATGTTCCGGTAACCGATGTCAGTGAACATACCGGTTTCCCGGAAATGATGGATGGCCGGGTGAAAACCCTGCACCCGAAAGTGCACGGCGGGTTGCTCTGCCTTCGTGATAATACGGAACACAGAGAGGCCGCTCAAGAACATGGGATCGGGATGATCGATTTGGTGGTGGTCAACCTCTACCCGTTTGAGGAAACGGTTGCCCGGGCTGGGGTGACTTTTGAGGAGGCGATTGAACAGATCGATATCGGGGGCCCTTCCATGCTCCGCAGTGCAGCCAAAAACCACCGCGATGTAACTGTGGTTTGCGACCCGGCAGATTACGACCGGGTGCTCGCATCGATGGAGTCTCCTGATGACGGCACAGCCCTGAGGTGTGAATTGGCCCAGAAAGTATTTGCCCGCACTGCTTCCTACGACCTGGCCATCAGTAATTATTTGCAAAGCCAGGCAGAAGACCTGCCTGATCTGGATGCTATATCTGGGTTTCCTGGACAGATGGATATCCAATCCAAGAAAGCAATGAGCCTGCGCTACGGGGAAAACCCGCACCAGCAAGCCGCTCTTTACGGAGAATTTCTCGACCATTTCGAACAGCTCCAGGGCAAGGAGCTTTCCTACAATAATATTTTGGATGTTTCTGCTGCTGCTTATCTGATCGGGGAGTTTGAACGACCCACGGTGGCCATACTCAAACATACCAACCCATGCGGGGCGGCCAGTGCGGATGATTTGGAAACTGCATGGGAGCATGCTTATGCCACCGACCGGCAGGCTCCGTTTGGAGGGATTATTGTGGTCAATAATACCCTCGATCAGGGGCTGGCCAACCGGATCAGTGAAATCTTTTGTGAGGTGATCATTGCCCCTGGTTTTACCGATGAGGCAAGGGAAGTTTTTGCCAAAAAGAAAAACTTAAGGCTCCTTGTATCCAGTGCCGGTTTTGGGGCGGAAACCTTGCAGGAAATACGTTCCGTTCCAGGTGGATACCTCGCCCAGGACAGGGATCAGAAAAAGATAAACCCCAAAGCTTTTGAAGTGGTAACCCAGCGACAGCCCACCGAGCAGGAGTGGCGCTCGATGCTTTTTGGCTGGCGGGTGGTACGCCATGTTAAAAGCAACGCGATTGTATACGCCGGGGATGAGAGGACCCTTGGGGTGGGGGCGGGCCAGATGTCACGGGTAGACAGCTCCAGAATTGCGGTGTGGAAAGCAGGAGAAGCCAATTTGCCTCTCTCCGGATCGACCATAGCATCGGATGCGTTTTTTCCCTTTGCTGATGGGTTGGTTGCCGCGGCTGATGCCGGGGCCACTGCCGCAATTCAACCAGGCGGAAGCGTGCGGGATGAAGAGGTAATTGCCGCAGCCAATGAGAGAAATCTGGCCATGGTCTTTACCCAAAACCGGCATTTTAAACACTGATCTGGTCTTGTCTCCCGCCCTGGTGTTGCTATCGATAAAACAAGGATGATATTAATGCTTCAAAAAATAAGGTATTCCTTGGTCGGAGGAATCCTTTGCACCGCGTTTCTTTTTGGTTGTGGACAGGCCATGCTTTCGGATGAGCATCTGGCCAACCGTTCCAAAAAAGAGTTCGCTAAGATGAAGCAAAAGGAGACAATTTCCACCAACCGGTCCCAACAGGATATGATCAAGGAAATAGGGGAGCGTATTGCCGGGGTTGCTCAAATTGACCTGCCGGGTACGGAGTGGGAATTCGTGGTTTTTCAAAAAGGCGAGGCCAATGCATTTGCCATGCCTGGTGGAAAGGTTGGAGTAAACAGCGGGCTGATCGATCTGGCCGCAGGAAACGAGGATGAAATTGCCGCGGTTATGGGACATGAGATTGCCCATGTTGCCCTGCGGCACAGCAACAAGCGTATGAGCCAGGCGATTGGGTTGGGCGTGGGCGGAGTGATCCTCGATGTTGCCCTGCGCAACCAAAGCTCGACCGAACGCATGCTTGGCCGGGCTGCCTATGGGGTGGGTTCCACCGTGGGCCTGGCTTTGCCTTTTAGCCGGGAAAATGAATTGGAAGCGGATCATCGCGGTTTGTATTACGCTGCGATGGCCGGTTATGACCCAAGGGGAGCGGTTCGTTTTTGGAGAAAAATGGAGGCTAAAAACAAGGGGAAACGAATGCCCCAGTTTTTATCAACCCATCCAAACCCGGGGAACCGTATCCAATTTCTAAACGAAAAAATGGACCACGCTCTCGGTCTCTACCGACAAGCTAAGCTGGCCCGCGGAGAAAGACCCAACCCATGAGTATTTTATTGAATGACCCCTTGCAGGCACTGAAAGATTATGTCGCCCATCCCAGCGTCTCCGCAGACTCTGCATTTTCTTCTGGCGTGGCGGGTGCCCGCGATTTTGCCTGTTCGCAGCTGCAGGACCTTGGTTTCTCGGTGGACCTGGTCGACACCCCTATCCATCCCATCATTGTAGCCACCCGCGGGGATCCCGCGTGGCCAGGAATCGTTATCTATGGCCACTATGATGTGCAACCTCCCGATCCGGTGGATTTATGGACCAGCAAACCTTTTGAAGCCCAAGAGAGAAACGGGCGTCTTTACGGACGGGGAGCTGCCGATAATAAAGGGCCGCAAATCGTGCACATGGCAGCTTTGGCCCGGGCCCTTAAGAAAAACCCGAACCTTCCTTTGCGCATCACTTACCTTATCGAGGGAGAGGAGGAAATAGGCAGTCCCAGCTTCCGGCAGTTTTTGGAGCAGGGAAAAGACCGGTTGCGGGGAGACTTTTTGCTTGTGTCTGACACTGGCAGCCCCGGTCCCGAGCAGTTGGCGGTCACCACCGGTCTGCGTGGTCTGGTTGCCCTGGAGGTCAAAGTATATGGACCGAAGCAGGATTTACATTCGGGAGTGCATGGGGGTGCTTTGCTCAACCCCCTGCAGGCATTGGCACGAGCCTGTGCCTCTTTACACGACGAACAGGGCAGGGTGACTGTGCCCGGGTTTTATGATGCGGTGCAAGCACCCCAGGATTGGGAACGGGATGAGCTGAGCAGGTTGCCGATCACCGAATCCTCCTATGCCAATTTTTTGGGAACTCCTGAGTTTTTCCCTCCGCCCGGTTATTCTCCTTTGGAAGCGATACGTTTTTGCCCAACCCTTGAGTTCAATGGCATTGGCGGAGGGTACCAGGGAGAGGGGTCGAAAACCGTCATCCCTGCGGAAGCATTTGCCAAGATTACCTGCCGTTTGGTCCCGGATCAATCGGCAGATGATATTGCGGAAAAAGTACAGGCTGCCCTGCAGTCCGCCTTTCCCTCCGCCGTACGGGTGGAAGTAAAAACCAAGGGCGGAGGAGATCCCTATGTGATCCTTCCTCCGGGTAAACCGGGGGCCACTGCCAAGGCTGGTTCTTTGATGGCAAAAGCTTTTCCCCTGGCCGAAAATTGTATCGAACAATCTTTTGGAACCCGCCCGCTTTACCTTCGGGAGGGGGGAAGTATTCCGATTATCCGTGACCTTAAGGAGGTGGTGGGACTGGATTCGCTCATGCTTGGATTATTTACCAATGAGGACAACCTGCACGCACCCGATGAAAGCTTTAATTTGGAAATTATGAACCATGCAATCGATGCATTTGAACAGTTCTTTCTCGGGCTTCCCGAGTAGAGAATTATTATTCTCCCTTGGAGATCACAAATTCCGCCCGCCGGTCCAAGCTTGCCTGGTTGGCAAGAGCCTGCGGGATTGCGGTTTCATCGCCAATGGAAAGGGTATCGATACGCCGGTGATCGGCCCCGAGTTCTAGGAGGTATTCCTTGATGGTGTTGGCCCGTCGCTCCCCCAAGGCTTTGTTGTAAGCGGAGGTTCCTTTCCAGTCGCAGTATCCTTCGATCAGTAAGCGGGCATCCCGGTTGTCTGCGAGAAATTCGGCAAGTTCGATGACTTTTCCCCGTTCACTGGGGGCTAGGTTGAACTGATCAAAGTCAAAGTATACTGCTTCGAATGGGCGGATCGAATTTCCCGGGTCCATGAATTTTTCATGCTCCGGGTTGCGGGGCAAAAGCAGGTCGGGCGTACCCAGAACCCCGGCAATGGGCTCGCCTAAGGGAGAAACAAAATTTTGCTCTTCCCCTCGGTCCAGTAACACCCCTTCGGTGGTATCTGTATCGGGTGACCTTGAAATTTCACTTTTGGGCACAGCGGTGCGGGAGCAACCGACCCACCCAAAAGCCGAAAGTATCAGGCCAGCAAGAAGGCCCTTGCGACAGGGCATCTATCAGGAACCACCAAGCACCACAAAGTGGGCTTTCCGCTCCATCGCGGAGGTGGAAGAATCAGCATTTGGGGTGGCAAATTCATCCCCCATGGAAAGCACATCGATCCGGTTGCCGTCTGCACCCAAATCCACCAGGTATTGCTTTACACTGGAGGCTCTGCGGTCACCAAGAGATTTGTTGTAAGCAGGGGTGCCTTTCCAGTCACAGTATCCTTCAACCAGGATGCGTGCGTCGTTGTTGGCTTCGAGATAAGTGGCAACTTGTTGGAGCTTGTTGCGCTCGTCTGAACCAATGTTGTACTGATCAAATCCAAAAAAGATCGGCTCGAAGGGACGCTCCCCGTTGGCGAGGTTATCATCCCAGAAAGGATCCTGCGGGGTGAGTCCGTCTCCGCTCAGTCCAGTAATAGTCGCACCCACTGGTGAAAGCAATTCCTCCCCTTGTTCGCCACCACTAGCACCGTTGACAAAGTTCCCACGGTTTCCGCTTTTGAGCAATGCCGTATCTTCAGGGGACAGGGCTTGCTTTTTGGAACAACCAATAAATCCAGATGACAAAATTGCCATGCACAATATCCACACTTTTGTATTCATGTTTTTTTCTCCCGCTTTTGAATGTTACGGTTAAGACCCATCATCTTAACCACCTAAAGTATTTCCTTGCACGCGTTGTGATGTTCGTCAAATGGAAAAGGGGTCTGTGATGGAATATTTTTTAATCGATAATGGCTCGCTTCGTGCAGGATCTGTCTTGCAGATGCGTAAAATTGCCCAAAACCTCTCTGGATTAACCGGGCATAAAGTGCACCCTTTTGGGCTGATGCACTCCCACAAAGTGGACCCATCTGAACTGGAGGAGAAACCGGGCCAGTCGATGCAGGAGTTTTTATTATCGGCGAGGGCGGAGCAGGTAAATGAAATCTGTGCATTGCCCTTTTTTCTCGGACCCAGCTTGGCGATCACCGACTGGTTGCCGGAAAATTTGAGTTTGTGGAAAAAACAAAAAACAGATTCGAGGAACTTCCGGATTCTCCC
This sequence comes from Opitutales bacterium, assembly GCA_038150505.1. Classification (GTDB taxonomy): domain Bacteria; phylum Verrucomicrobiota; class Verrucomicrobiia; order Opitutales; family Seribacteraceae; genus Chordibacter. The sequence continues at coordinate 9,669 of JAYOTQ010000005.1, forward strand.
CCCCCTTTACCAACCAGGCGATGACCGTCTGGCAGGTGCAATGAGTGAGCTGTGCTTATGTGCCTCCAAAGAAGCCGGTTTGATCAAACCGCATGTGGCGATGGTCGATCATGGTACCCCCTTGCCAGAAGTGAACCAGGTAAGGGAGGAAGTCGGGCAAAAAATGAGCCAACTCCTGGCTGCTGAGGTCAATGGGTTTTCAACCTGTGCGATGGAGAGAAGACCGGGCAAAGAGTACGATTTTAATGATCCCTTGCTTGAGAATTTACTGTCGCAGTGGTTTGAGAGAGGGGTACGTGAAGTGGTTCTTTCCCAGTTTTTTTTACTGCCGGGCAGGCATGCCGGGCCGGGTGGGGACTTGGCCCAAATTTGCCAGCCCTTTATCGATATGGGCATGAATATCGTCCGTGCCGAAAACCTCGGGCAGCACCCCGCAGTTATGGAAATTTTACAAGACCGTATCATCGACGATCTGGCCAACCGGTCCCCCGTTTTAAGCAATCAATAAGATACAAACACCCAGGAGAATGCAGCCTGCAAGCCTACGCAGTTTTGTCCATTTGCTCAGGTTTCCCTCCCCTAAGCAGAGCCATCTTCCCAGCCAGGCAACCAGTATGACGGTCCACAAACCACGGCTTGAGTAGACCACATTGACTTCGGTGGGCACACGGTAACAGGCAATGGCGGTGGACATAAGCACGGCCTGCAAAGCAATTAACACCCCACTCGTCCACACCCACCGGTCCCCTTTCTCTTTTCTGCGAAACAGGGCTTCCTCCTTCCATGGGAGCAAACAGAGAGTGAGCACACCAAGAGATCCAAATATGCAGAAAAGCATCCGCACGGGGTCAGTTTGATGACTGAAGTGAGGAACCATAGAATCGAGCAGGCTGAAGGAGGCCGCCGATGCGATTGCCAGCACGATACCTTTTGCACTGGTGCGACCTGTATGGCGGGCGGGCCAACCAATAAGGGCCACGGCAAGGGCGGTGAGCCCGGCAGCCACCCAGGTGGATGGAGGAAGGGGAGAACTGGAAAAACCAAGTGCGACCAAAAAGAATGCTACCAAGATGGACTTAACCCCCATGAGGGGCGATACCATGGATGCATCTCCTGCCCGCAACGCCCGAAAGAGCAGTGCTTGGGCAAGCAAAAAGATCGATCCCAGACCCGCTCCAATACCTAACTCGCGCAAGCTGGGCCAACCCTCCGATAGAAAGAGGTGAGGGATAAAACAAAGAGACAAAATAAGATTGGAAAGGATGACCGCACGCACCTGTCCGCACCCCAGTTCCAGCGCCTTTTTCCCGGCAATCGCACCGGCTGCATAGATCAAGGCAGCCAATAAGGCCAGGATGTATGCGTCCCAATGATTGGCTGGTTCCATCTCTTGTTTAAATTTTTCCTTGAGGTGCTTTGCGTAGTTGGCAGTCCTCGGGATAGGGAGGTTAAGAACTTTGAGCAACCATCAATCTAAGGGGGTGGAATCAAGTAGGGTTGTTTTAGCCTCCCATTATAAAATATCATTCTGCCCAATATTTTCATGGTCACATGGTCATATTTCTGCAGAGAATTTTACCATGCCACTGTTTGCCCGTATCTCTATTTTATTTTCTTTGCTTGGGGCAATGTCATTATTGGCCACCGAAGGGATTGATTTTGAGAAACAAATTCTGCCCATTTTTCAGGATCGGTGCTTGGAGTGCCACCAGGCACCCCGGGAAAAAAACGGTCGTACCTACAATCCAAAGGCAGGGTTGCGCATGGATGGTTTGGCTCACTTGATGTTTGGTTCCGATGAAGGCCCGGTGCTTGTGCCCAACCATCCAAGCAAAAGCCCGCTTTATAACCGGGTGTCTTTGCCCAGTGAGGATGACGACCGGATGCCACCCAAAGGCGATCCGCTTTCCCTCGCTCAACAAGATCTGATCCGTCAATGGATTGGGCAGGGTGCAGATTTTGGCAACTGGGTGGGGGCGACCGATGGTCTTGAAAAATTGGTCAGAAAAGATGCCCACCAAAACCAAAAAATTCCAGAATTTGTGCTTTTTTATCAGGAACTGGGCAACGGGGTACCCGCGGTTGATGAAAAGAAGATCGAAAAGGCACGCAGTGCGAGCGGTTTACTGATCCGCCCGATTGGTATAAATAGCCCGCTGCTGGAAGTGCGGGTAGTTACCCGGCACCAACATGTGGGCGATGAGCAAATCCGTGCCCTCATTCCAATAAGCCGACAGGTTGTTAAACTTGATTTGCGCAACACCTCCATTTCCAATGAGGCCTGCAAAACGATTGCTCGGTTTGAAAACTTGATCGAGCTAAACATTCGTGCCTGCAGTGTCGATGACCAGGGAGTGCAAGAATTTACCTCGCTTCCAAAAATCAAAAAAATCAATGCCGGGCAGACCCAATTAGGAAGGGAGGGGCTGGCTCGCCTTTCCCAAATTCCCAGCCTGGAAGAGCTCAACATTTGGGGGTGCATAGCTGTGAAAAAAATCGCGGGTGGGTTTCGTCCTGTTCGGTCGGGCTTACAGGTCATTGATTAGGTTGGTTTTCGCATCGCCCCCTGACCGTCCTTTCTCTAGGGTGAATCGAGGATGAAAAAAGATCTGCCCACTATTCAAAAAGCACTTAAGTACGAGGAGCACGGAGATCCCGCCGAAGTATTGGCGGTTGTTGATATTGCTGTGCCACAACCTGGCCTGGGTGAGGTACTGGTGGAAATGCAGGCATGCCCAATTCATCCCTCCGATATGGGCCTGATCCAGGGATCGTACGGCCGTCCACGCAACCCGCCTGCAGTAGCAGGCAGGGAAGGAGTGGGTACCGTGGTAAAGGTAGGCGAGGGGGTGGATACAAAAGTGCTTGGGCGCCCGGTGGCCCTCGATGGTGAGAGTGGGGCTTGGCAGGAGTACCAAATACAAAAAGCGGATGAGCTCATTCTCCTCCCCGCTCTGGTTCCTTTTGAGCAGCTCGCAGTTGCCCTGCTCAACCCCTTGACTGCGTGGCGCCTGCTCAATGATTTTGAATACCTCAATGCCGGAGATTTGGTGGTGCAGAATGCCGGGAATTCTGCGGTCGGGCAATCGGTGATCCAGTTTGCCCGAAAAATGGGACTTCGATGCGTCAGCCTGGTGAGAAACAGGGAAAGTATCGATCCGCTCAAAGCAATGGGTTCCCATGAGGTATGGCTCGATGATGATGAGGTGCCCAGCCGGATGAAAGTATTCTCTGCAAACCAGGGAGCAAAGCTGGCCCTCAACTCAGTGGGTGGGCGGAGTGCTTTGCGACTGGCGAGGTGCCTGTGCCCAGGCGGTGTGCATGTTACCTTTGGGGCGATGGATACCAGCCCCGTACGTTTTCCCACCCGAAATTTAATCTTTGATGATGTAAGAATGGTTGGTTTTTGGCTCGACCGCTGGCGGCGCAAGCAAAGCCCGACCGGTTTGCGCAATGCCTGCGAGCAGGTGCTGCAACCCCTGGCAATGACCGAGCTGAAACATTCCATCGATCAAATTTTTAACCTGGAAGATTTTCAGGATGCCCTCAGCCGGAATAGCCAGCCGAGGATGGGCAAGGTTTTGCTCGCCCGGGACAAGGAATTTTTGGAATCCTTGGAGTAAGGAAGGCTCTTAGTCGAGCAGCCTGCGGTGCAGACCGCTCAAGGAAAAATGCTTCCCTGGGCAAACGGTGTGTTTGGGATGAAACAGAGTGTGGGTGGTGACATCATTGACCCGGATGCTGCATCGTTTCATCAGGTATTCGCACAACCCTTCCAGAGCAGTTAACTGCTTGGATGTGGGCGGCCGAATTTCGAAGTTTCCGATCAGGCAGATTCCTATGCTGGTTTGGTTCCACGATTGTTTTTTGACATGGCCCCCGTCCAGTTGTCCCTTCCACCGGTTGCTCAGGTAAATTTCCCCGTCGCGTGCTTTGCGCGAGCCATTGGAAATTACAAAGTGGTAAGCGAGTCCATTTTTCATCCCCCGGGCAAGGTGAACCTTGTGCATATTGACTGCATCATCAATCGGGGTGGCAGAGTGGTGCACGATGATACGCTTCCATTTCCCTGACTTGGGCCGGATGGTATCGAGTTTTGCCAGGGTGCTCGAATCGAGCAACTTGGCCGGGATCGGTCTCCTGGATGCAGAAAGGGGTATGGTCAGTTTTTGCCCGACGCGGATCAAGTCGGGACGGCTAATCTGGTTGATCAAGGCGAGGTTGGTTGCAGATACGCCAAACCGTTTGGCGATGATTCCCAGGCTTTCCCCCTTTTTAACGACATAACTGACTTCCCTGACATTGCCGGATGGAATTTTCAGCTTCTTGCCCACATAGAGCAGGTTGGGATTGGCAATTCCATTGTAAGCTTGCAAGGTGGATACCGATACCCCGTAGCGTTGAGCAATCCCGCCGAGGGTTTCATTTTTTTGCACCACATGCACAGTGGCGATCAAGGCATGCGACCAAGCAACCATGATACCAAATGTACAAATGAAAATTTTTCTCATCAACCCCACCTCGGTTCCTAGAGTCAAAATATTATGCCCCTTGGCAACCCCGAATTCATAATCTCTTTGAGATTGAAAGATGTTGAGCTTTGCCCAAGTCCTCAAAAAGAGATACAAAAATAAAATCATGAAACTTAAGACCAAGGCGTGGCTCGTATCTCAGGGGCTTCTGGTACTCACTGCGGTACTGATCCAACTTACCTTTTACCGGGAAATTAAGTTGGGCCCGCTTTTAGGGATGACCAAGCGGCCTTATTGGGAGATTATTATGGACCGCCCACCGGCTATCCCTGATTTTGTTCGGGAAAAACAACTGCCCCCGAAGCTTTGGGACGCCCGCTTGCCACTGTCACTCGATGAGATTCGGGCCGCCAAACTGGCGGGGCACCAAAGAGCCCATCGCAGGGAGGGTGGTCTCCGTACCGCATTTTATGGAGCTTTTCTGGTAAATGGTCTTTATTTTATTATTTTTCATCTCCTTTACTGGTACATCCCGAGGCAGGTTTCAAAAAGCCACAAGAGCAGGCACACTCATTAGGATTGCCTCTCCCTAAGTGCTTGCTCTATAAAGTCTTCCGCCCATGAGAAAGTTTTTAGTTCCAGTTTTATCTGTAAACATACTTCTTTGCTCTTTGTGTATGGCTCAGTCTCCCAATGCTTTGAGTGCGAGAAAAGTTCAGGACTATTTCCAGGATGTGGAAAGTAAAAGCTACTACCAACAGGAACGTATCCGTTCGATGAAGGGAGAGATGAACGAATATTCCGAACGGTTGCACGGTTTGCAGGAGAAATT
>JAYOTQ010000005.1:15072-37362 GCA_038150505.1 Opitutales bacterium
TGAAGGGAGAGATGAACGAATATTCCGAACGGTTGCACGGTTTGCAGGAGAAATTCCATAAAATTTTCTACGGGCGCACCACTGATGAATTGCACGAGTCTCCTTTTGGTGACCGCGAAAAAATCTCTTACCCTAAACGAAGGTATCGGGACCCTGTACCTATTGAGGAAGTGGAATCGATTGTTCGCCGGCCCGACCGGTTTCAAGAGTCGCCCAATTCATCGAACCAGCTCGCATTTACAGTGCAGGATTCAACCCCTTCAGTAACGGTGGCAGAACCCGTTGAGAGCGTTGATTCCAGCAAGTCTTTGGGCTTTGATGAACCGGGTACTACTTCCTTCGCCAAGGAAGGCCCTGAAGAGGATGATCCGGTCGAATTTTCCAGATCTTCGAACTTTGGCGGATACTTCATCCTCCGCCCTGGGGTGGCTATACCGTACAAAGACCAAACGACCCATAATGGTCCCAATAAAACCAAGCACCGAGAATATAAAACCGGTATGTCGTTATCCTTATCAGGCGGATTTCGTTGGCAGGGTTGGAAGTTTGGAGGCGGTGTATTGTACCGGGAAAACGAACATGATTCGGGAAGTTATGAGAAAAATGCAGTAAGTCCCGAGCATCCTTTTGCCGGAGGTAGCCAATCCAGTACTATCGCAGGATTCTTGGAGACTGGATATATGTACTCTTTTAATCCTTGGTTTGGGGTTTACGGTACTGTTTCTTTGGGTTATGGCGTTTCGAAGATTGAAGATTTTGCCCCGGCTATTTCTGGGGGACAAGATCGTACCCGTTTAGATCCCTTCTTTTATGCCTCGGGTGGTTTTGGTCTGAGTTGGACACCTAGTGAACATTTTGCTGCCAGTCTAGGTTACCGCTACCTCCATGAGCGAGAAGTGCCAGCCCATGCCATTGAGCTTGGGCTGGAAGGGAAATTCTAAAAGCCATGAGCCTTCCTCTCGGGAAGAGGCACGATTCTCCTCATTATCAGTCTTTTAGATTAAAAACCTTTCTTTCCCCACTCGGTATTCTTTACCGGTTGTGGACCCTGTCGATACGGTTTACCTACCGGGATGAAGATGGCCGGGCGGAAATGAAGCAGACGACCGAACCCGTCACCATCATTCTCTGGCATAACCGGCTTTTCCTTGCTGGCGAATGGCACCAAAGGTTTCGTAAAAAAAGAAGGTGCTACGGATTAATTAGCGGAAGTCGTGATGGTGCATGGCTGGAAACATTTTATGGGTGGGCAGGCATCCGTGCCATTCGTGGTTCCCGAAACCGTCGGGGGTCCCAAGCCACGCGGGAATTGATCCGTATTGTCAAGAATGGTCATGATGCCGGGGTCACCCCAGATGGGTCCCGAGGGCCCAAATACGAGGCCAAGTCGGGGGCATTGCTTGTTGCCAAAGCGAGCCGTTCCCCCGTTGCCCTGCTATCTTTTTCTTACAGCAGGGCAATCCGGTTAAAGTCTTGGGATGAATTTGCCATACCACTTCCTTTTTCCCGGATCCATGCAAGAACCCGGATTTTGCCCAATCCGGAATTATTTAAAGACAGAGATTTGGAGCAAGCCACCCAACGGGTGCAGCAGTTACTCACTGAAATGACAGATGATACCGTCTGATCCAATCTTACAGGTCGAGGGTTTGACCAAGCACTTTCAGGCAAAACTGGCGGTTGAACAGCTCTCCTTTTCACTTCGTGCAGGATCGATTGTCGGATTGCTCGGGGGAAATGGGGCAGGGAAGACCACCACCCTTTCTATGCTTCTGGGTTTACTCGAGCCTACTTCCGGTACCATTCAGTTGTTTGGTCATGATTTTGTCAGCAACCGCCATGCAACTTTGCACAGAATGAACTTCTGTTCCCCGTATGTGGACTTGCCCCAACGACTGACCGTGTCGGAAAACCTCCGCGTGTTTGCCCGGCTGTACGGGGTGAAAAATGCCGCAGATACCATTGCTGGTCTTGCCCATGACTTTCGTTTGCTTGAATTGATGGACCAACCCATACGCCGTCTTTCCTCCGGGCAAAAAACCAGGGTTTCTCTGGCCAAGGCATTGATCAATTCGCCCGACTTTTTATTGCTGGACGAGCCCACGGCCAGTTTGTCCCCTGATGTGTCCCAGTGGATTCGTCATCGCCTTACTGATTACCGCGACCGTACCGGTGCCACCATTCTTTTTGCCAGCCACGATATGAGGGAAGTGGAACAGCTTTGCGATCAGGTGATGATGATGAGCCAGGGCAAATTGATCGAGCAGGGCAGCCCCGAAGAACTAGTTGAAAAGCACAATTCGAGTACCCTCGAGGAAGTTTTTCTGTCACTGAGCCAACAGGGAGGTGGTGTATGAACCCATCCACGGTTACCAGGATTTCCGCCCTGCTGTTGAGGTATTTTTTCCTGCTTCGTTCCTCCTGGCCCCGGGTGCTGGAAATTGCCTACTGGCCCACCGTGCAGATGATTATCTGGGGGTTCACTTCGATTCATTTTTCCCGCTCCAGCCCGGAATTGACCACGGGCGGAATTCTTATATCCGCTGTCCTGATCTGGGATTCCCTTTTTCGTTCCCATATTAGTTACACCCTTTCCTTTCTTGAGGAAATGTGGTCGCGCAATCTGGCTAATTTATTTGTCAGCCCATTGCGTTCGTGGGAGCTAATTCTTTCCCTTTCGGTTGTCAGTATGATTCGTACTTTGATCGGAATGATCCCGGCTGCCCTGTTGGCGATTCCCTTTTTTGGGGTATCCGTTTTTGAACTTGGGCTCCCCTTGCTTGGTTTCTTTTTAAACTTGGTTTTCACAGGCTGGGCTATTTCCCAGGCAGTTACGGGAATCCTTTTGCGTTATGGGCTGGGGGCAGAGAGCCTTACCTGGATGCTTCCCTTTCTCCTCGCCCCATTTTCCTGCATTTATTACCCGCTCGAAACCCTTCCCGAATGGATGCAACTCATTGCCCAATACCTTTCCACAACCTATGTGTTTGAGGGAATGCGTGCATTGATCCTCCGTGGGGAATGGATGCCTGAACTTATGTGGAAGGCCTTTTTGTTTAATCTGATTTACTTCCTCCTGGGCCTCTGTGTTTTTTGCCTGGCTTTTCGGTCGGCAAGAAAGAGGGGCTTGCTTTTACAATCTGGAGAGTAACCGCAAGCATTCCCGGATAAACCTCTCAATGAAGAGGAATTTCCTCGCCTTCATTTGTTCCTGTCGCATGGGTTATGAGTAGGATGAAAAATCGATATGTTGTGATTATGGCAGGTGGCCGAGGTGAGAGATTCTGGCCACAAAGCCGACTGAGAAAGCCAAAGCATTTGCTCCCCATCGTTGGAGATTCGCCGATGCTTGCCCAAACCGTAGAACGGTTGGGCGGATTGGTTCCTGCGGAACAGGTCTTTGTCATTACCAACACCGAGCAAAGGGATGCGGTTTTGGAGAGTTGTCCAGGTTTATTGCCCGAACGGGTGATTGGAGAACCGCAGGGCAGGGATACTGCTGCTGCGGTTGGGTTGGCCGCCCTTTTGGTGGAGCAGACCGAACCCGGTGCTGCATTTGCTTTGCTTCCTGCAGATCATGTGATCGCGGATGGGGAGGGTTTTCGCAAAGTGCTAGCGGGTGCCTTTGAGGCGGCTGAGCAAAATGATTATTTGGTCACAATTGGCATAGAGCCAGACTTTCCATCAACCGGTTATGGGTATCTTAAACAGGGAGAGAAATTGGAAACGGCTGGCTCTTTACCTGTCCACCGGGTGGAGCAGTTTGTGGAAAAACCTGACTTGGCAAAGGCGGAAAATTACCTCGATGCCGGGGGCTACTTCTGGAATGCCGGTATGTTTGTCTGGCGGCCTGAAGTTATTTTGGGCGCAATTGCCCGGCATGCTCCAGAACTAAGCGACGGGCTCAATGAATTATCCGCACAATGGCGCAGCACCACATCGATTGCCCAGGCGATGGATGCGGTTTATCCATCCCTCCAAAAAATATCAATCGATTTTGCAGTGATGGAAAAGGCGGAAGATGTGGTCATGCTCCAATCCGCATTTGATTGGGACGATGTGGGGGAATGGCCAGCGATCGCCCGGCACTATCCTGCGGATACGATGGGCAATGTGTTCAAAGGGAGTGGGGTTGCCTTGGAAGCAAGTGGCAACCTGACCTATGCGGAGCCCGGTCATACCATTTCCCTTTTGGGAGTGAAGGACCTCATTGTGGTGCAGTCCGGGGATGCCACCCTTGTCTGCCACAAAGATTATGCCCAGCAAGTAAAAGCTTTGGCCCAGCAGGCGTGCGGGGACAACCCTGAGCTCGCTTAAGCTCGGTTCTACCCATGCCCAATACTTACCTGGGAATTGATTATGGCACCAAAAGAATGGGTCTTGCCTGGGCGGATGAGTTATTGATCTCATTGCCCATTGGTGCCATTCCTGGGTTGAATTGTGAGGGTTGTTGGGATGGTTTAGCTTCGGAAATTGAGAAGCGCCAGATTACAGAAATTGTGGTTGGCTACCCCATTCATATGGATGGGACCAAGGGAAAGCGGGCACAGGAGGTGGATGCCTTTATCGAGAACTTGCAAGCCCGGTTTGGTTTGCCGGTACATCGGGTGGATGAACGTCTGACCAGTGCCACTGCCCGGGAAACGGTGGGTGGTAAGTTTTCGGCGAAGGGAGCGGACCAATCGGGTAAGGTTGATGCAACCGCAGCTTGTTTGATACTGGGTGACTTTTTAAATCAATGAAAAAAACAGCCGATCTACGAAGGTGGCGTTGTCTTTGTGCCTACGACGGTACCGGTTTTAATGGCTGGCAAAAACAAACCAACCGGGAATCGGTACAGGATAAAATCGAGGAATCCTTGGAGAAGATTTTTGGGCAACCCATTCGTACCATCGGTGCGGGAAGAACGGATGCCGGGGTCCATGCAGCCGGGCAGGTTTTTCATTTTGATGGAGCATGGAACCATCCTGCCCAGGCCTTGCTCCAGGCACTGCGGGCATCTCTTCCCACCGGAATAAGCCCAAGAAAGGTGGACCAGGTGAGCCCTCGTTTTCATGCCCATTTGTCTGCCAAGGGGAAGCGTTATCAATACCGGATCTGCCTGGGGTGGGCGATGCCCGAAGTGGACCGTTATGTTCACTCGATGAAGGGCCGAAAGTTGGATCTTCCCGCGATGAAGGATGCCGCCCGCCGCTTTCTCGGAACTCATGATTTTGCCTCCTTTTCTGCCAACCGGGGAAATGGGGATGAGGAACCGACCGTGCGGACTGTGTGGCGTTCGGAATGGCGCCAACGGGGAGAGGAGCTTCATTTCACTACCGAAGGGGGTGGGTATCTTTACAAAATGGTGCGCAGTATGGTGGGTGCGATGATGGATGTCGGTTTGGGCAGGCTCGCACCCGGGGAAATTTCCATAATCCTTAAAGAGAGTAAAAGAACAGCCCGGGTTGTCAGTGCCCCCGCCAGAGGCTTGCGGATGGAAAAAGTTTTTTACCGGCTTCCCAAACTTGCCCACTTGTACCGGTGAAAAAAATTGACTGGGAATTGTGGAAGCGTGCGGCGGTTGATCTTTTTTTCCCAGGCGATTGCCCCATCTGTGAGGGAGCGGCTTACCAGGATGAAGTATCTTTTGCCTGCCTGTCCTGCCTCGATTCAATCGCTTGGATCAAGCACTCCCGCTGCAAACTCTGCGGAATGGGGATGGATGGTTTGGACTATGCCGGGTTGGTTTGTAAAAACTGCCGCGAATCCAGCCCCGTTTTTTCTGCAGGCCGCACCCTGTTTCATTTAAATCCGGCAGGGCGGAAACTGGTTCATCAAATTAAATATCATGGAGACAAAAGAATCCTTCAGGATATCCCGTTCTTTTTGGAACGGGCTCCCCAATTTTTGGAATTTATTACCGGTGCAGTGCTTATCCCCGTGCCCCTGCACAAAAAGAAGTTGCGCAAAAGAAGGTTCAACCAAAGCCTTTGGATTGCAGAGGCCTTTGCCAGGCAGGCAGGAGTGAGCACCGTGGCCTACGACTGTATGCTCCGTACCCGAAACACTCCCAGCCAGACCGAGCTCGACCGGAATGAACGAAGGAAGAATGTTAAAAATGCTTTTGCCCTCAAAGAAGGAACTTGTTTGGATGGGTTTGATAGAGTAGTTCTAGTGGACGATGTCTACACAACTGGTGCCACCCTTGATGCTTGTGCTTCGGCACTTCTGGAGCGTGGGGTCAGGACGGTGGAGGTCGCTACACTCGGGCACGGATAAACCAACTTTAGAATATGTCTTTTTTCAGCAAACCTAAGTATTCCAAGGTAAATGTAAAATCCCGTGAAGGGGTTGCCAAAGGATTGTGGACCAAGTGCCCAGAATCCGGAGAAATGGTATTTGTCAAGGAACTGCAAAAAAACCTGATGGTTGTGCCCGCGAGTGGTTACCATTTTCCACTCCCTGCTCCGGATCGTATCAAGTCGTTGGTCGATCACGGAACTTTTAAGGAGTATGACAGCACCATACGTTCCGGGGACCCCCTGAAATTCAAAGGCCTCGCATCCTATGAGGAGAAGCTCAAGCAAAACCGGAAAAAAACCAATCTGGAAGATGCTGTCGTTTCCGGAGTAGGGGAGATGGACGGACGGTTGGTCAGCCTAGCGGTGATGGACTTTCGTTTCCTTGGCGGCAGTATGGGCTCGGTAGTCGGCGAAAAAATCACTCGTGCGATTGAACGAGGCCTGGAAATGAACATACCAGTGATTGTGGTTTCGGCTTCTGGAGGTGCCCGGATGTACGAGGGTATCCTCAGTCTTATGCAGATGGCCAAAACCAGTGCCGCCCTGGCAAAACTGGCCAAGGCAAAAATCCCTTTCTTTTCGGTGCTTACCAACCCAACCATGGCCGGGGTTATGGCCAGTTATGCTTCCCTTGGGGATGTGATCCTTGCGGAACCCAAGGCATTGATCGGTTTTGCCGGTCGACGTGTGATTAAAGAGACCACCCGTGCCGATTTGCCCGAGGGGTTTCAGACCTCCGAGTTCTTGCTCGAACATGGATTGGTCGATCAAATTGTTGATCGCCACGACTTGAGGGACCGATTGATCGGGTTGATGAATCATTTTGCCCATCACTTGCAGCCAAAACCGAACCGGCCTGCAACCGCTCGAAAAAAAGCTCCTGCCAAAAAGGCACCTGCGAGAAAGACTGCGGCAAAAAAGACTGTGGCAAAAAAGACCGCCGCGAAAAAATCATAGGCAACCACTCCTGCTTATTTCCCGTTAACCAATGAGGCGGGTGCACGGATGAATCACTCTTTGGATTTCCTTTACTCCCTGAGAAACCAGGGATCCAAGTTTGGGATGGAGCGCATGATCCACCTTTGCCAAAGCCTCGGAAACCCCCAGCTTTCTTATCCCACAATTCATGTCGCGGGAACAAATGGCAAAGGCTCTGTCTGTACAATGCTCGATTCAATCTATCGGGCTCAGGGTTATAAAGTGGGTCTCTTTACTTCTCCGCATCTATTGGAACTTGGGGAACGCATACGGGTGGATGGAAGGAATTTACCTTTTCCCGAAATTGAAAAATGGGTGAACCATTGTCGCCCATTATTCGAAAAAAAGAAAAAGAGCAGCCAGGCTGCCTGGCCCACCTTTTTTGAATTGATGACCGCAATTGCCTTCCTCGAGTTCGAAAAACAAGAAGTTGATCTGGCGATCGTGGAAACCGGACTGGGAGGGAGGCTGGATTCCACCAATGTGGTACACCCGGAACTTTCCATCCTCACCAGTGTGGGGTATGATCATTGCGAAATACTGGGCGATGATCTTAGCCAGATTGCTGCTGAAAAAGCGGGTATTATTAAAGAAAACAAACCGGTCCTTACGGGTTGGTTGGAGACCGAGGCGATGGATGTGGTCTCGGAAGTTGCTCAAAAACAAAACGCTTCCCTGCATACGATCCCCCTCATCGACCCATCACATTTTCCAGCCACCAACCTCAAAGGATCTTTTCAGAAAAGAAATGCCGCCTTGGCGCACCAAGCCGTAGAAATTCTCCAAGCTAGGTTTCCAGTTGATGAAAAAAAGGCAAAAAAGGCCTTGCAGTCGGTTCATTTTCCTGGGCGTTGGCAGAAAATATCAACCGGGCCTGATGTTATTTTGGATGCCTGTCATAATGGGCAGGGTGCACAGGTAAGTGCAGAGCTATGGGATACTTTGCCCAAGGGGTTTCATCTTTGGTTTGGTGCTTGCGGGGAGGAGCGTGCCCGCGATGTTTTACTTCCTTTGAGCCAGCGTACCCAAAACATCACCTTCTTTGAGCTCAACCAACCGCGATCCACCAAACTCGATGATTTTCGGAAAATTTCGAACGAACTTTCCCTGACCGCTCAATTTGCCACCGAACAAGATATCCCCAAGTTTCTCCAACAGATTCAACCCAGCGAGTGTTTATTAGTTACTGGTTCCATCTATTTGGTATCTTCCGTTCTTGCCTGCTTTTCGGAGGAACAATCCCCACCAAACAAAAAAAACTGGCAGGATCATTGGTAACCACAGGATCGTGTATGCCCAGTTTGTACACCGGGCGTTCTTTACTCAAAAAATTCTTTTTCCAGCAAAAAAAAGCCCCGAAAATGCCCCATTTTGCTCTTTTGAGGTGGGCTGGTTTGAGATTCAATCAAATGTGAACAAATTCTTAAGCCATGGGGAATAACTTTGAACAACTTGGGCTTGGAAATCTACTGATTTAAGTCTTTTATTTGTTTTTTTTCAAGGACTTGCAATAAAGAGTTGTCAAAGGATAATTTCAAACTAAAACTTATTAACAACACTACATACAGGGGGTAAATTGATCGACAAACACTACATACAGGGGGGTAAAATAAAAAAAAATACAAATATCTCTATTTTTTTCTTTTCATTTACCCGAGTTGGACACACTATTGGTTATATCGTCGAGGAGTCCGCGATTTTCTGCCTCAAAATCGCTCAACGGACTCCGTTTGATTCGCCGATATACAAATTTAACTGGTAACAAGAGAGGGAAATAACATCATGGACAAAACATACGAAATCGGCGGGAAATCCTTCGTTTTAAACGAAGAAAAAGCAGTACAGGCATTCCAAGAAAAGAAGGTGATCAATGGTAGGGATACGATGACTTTTAACCTCCTTCCGCTCAAATACCAGTGGGCCTACGATCTTTACCGAAAAATGAAGTCCAACCACTGGGAACCGGAAGATGTTCCTATGCAAAAAGATTTGGAACAGTGGAAAAACCCCGACGAACTATCCGACAGTGAGAGATGGATCATTATGATGGGGATTGGTTATTTTTCTGCTGCCGAAGGCATAGTGGGAGACAACATCCAGCATGTCGTTCGAGAGTTGGTTACTGCTCCAGAACTCAAACTTGTGCTCGGTCGTCATGCTCATGAAGAAAATATTCATGCGGACAGCCTCCTTTACATGATCAGTTCATTGGGTATCAACCCGCATGAATGTGAAGCGATGTTCGAACAAATTGATACCATTCGCCGGAAGAATGAATTTGTTACCCGTGCGTCCCAAAACCTCCGCCGCGACCTTGACCTCACTCAAACTGCCAACAAGCAGGAACTTGCCAAAAACATCTTTATGTTTGGACAATGCATGGAAGGGACTCAGTTTTATGGCCTTTTCGGGATGGTGTTGAGCTTGGCCCGTCAGAACAAATTTCCCGGAGTCGGACAAATGTTCCGTTACACTTTGCGTGATGAATCAAACCATATTGAATTGTTCCGCAATCTTTTCCGCGTTCTTATTGATGAGAACCCTGACATCTGGACTGCTGAGTTCCGCCAGGAATTGGTAGACCTGATGAAAGAGGCGGTGCGGTTGGAAAAAGAGTTTATCTGCGACTGCCTGCCCGTGAGTTCCGTGGGATTGAGTTCAGATGAGTTCTGTACTTACATCGACTACATTGCAGACCGTCGTCTCAATGGAGTTGGTCTCGATATCCTCAACCCAGGTCTCGAAAACCCATTTCCATGGCTTGCTGAGATGATGGATGTAAAGAAGGAGCAAAACTTCTTTGAGGGGCGGGTGACTGAGTACCAAAAATCCTCCGCCTTGTCCGAAGTCTCGGACGATGAACTGTAAGGCAGGGAACTTTTTTTCCCGGACCCAGGACTTATTATTTTAAACTTATTGGATGGAAATTTGACTGATGCGTAATACCATATTTGAGGAGGATCGATTGTTAACCAAAGCGGCGGAAACACCCCGTGAAAATAAGCCCCGTTTTGATTGGGCGGAAGATTTGGGAGAGAATCGGTTCGAGATTCCGAAAGTACGTATTACAGATGGCGCGGGTGACCGTGATTTCCACATCGCCGAGGTGGCCGAGGTTATCGGGGAGGCTCTGACCGACCTGATGATCTCAAGGGAAGAAGAGGAAATATACACCCCAAAGAACCGGGAGCTCGTGGTGGAGTCCTCCCGGCTCGTCGCCAGCCGCTTAATCGAGCGGTTGGAGCAAGAGGAGGAAGGCGGCGCCCCCCGCCTCTCCTTCGACGACCTTCACAAACTGATCGAAAAAGCATTGGTTGAAAATGATGCTTATGATGTGGCCAAGAGCCTGGTGTTCTCCCGTTCCAACCACGGGTCCTCCGGCAATGGGAAGTTTTCCAACCATGTGCCCGTGGACAGTTCCCAAATTCGCTTGATCCGCAGAAGTGGCCAGGTGGTGCCATGGAATTCTTCCAAAATCGAGGTGGCGATCCGTAAAGCCTTCCTTTCCTTGCACCTCGACTCTGCACCTGCTGTGCAGATTTCTGATGAAGTGAGCAGGCGGGCAGTCGGTACCGGGCAGGCGTTCATCAACATCGAGGATGTGCAAGACATCGTCCAGGAAGAGTTGATGAAACATGGCTTCTTCAAAGTTGCAGAGTCTTATATCCTTTACCGTGCACGCCGTCGGGTAGAGCGCGAAAGCAATGTCGATACCCATGAAGTCCGCCAGGACTCCATGATTGTGGTCAAGAAAAAGGATGGAACCACCTTTTTCTGGGATGGGATCGATCTCAAAAAGAGAATCAGTTTTGCCAGCATCGGTCTGGATCTTTGCCTCAACCCAGAACAAATTGAGGAAAGCCTGCGTCGTTCCGTATTTTCAGAGATCACTGAAGTGGATTTGCGCAAGACCATCATATTAAACGCCAAAACTCTGATTGAGAGGGATGCTGATTTTGCCAAGTTTGCCGCCCGTATCCTGCTTACTTATATTTATGAGGAAGTATTGGGATGGGATGTGGCTCAGCACAGTATTGAAGAAATACGCACCTTTCACGCCAAGCAATTTAAGGCCTATCTGAAGAGGGGTGTGGCTATCAAACGGCTCGACAAAAAACTGTTGAAGCTCGATATCGACAAGTTGTGCCAGGCGATTGATCCCTCCGCAGACCTGGACTTTGATTACCTCGGTATCCAAACCCTCTATGACCGCTACCTGGTGGTTGATAAAACTGGCGATATTGCCCGCCGTCTCGAAACTCCCCAGTTTTTCTGGATGCGTGTAGCCACCGGTGTTTTTGCTCATGAGGAAAACCCGGAAGATCAAATTATTTCCCTCTACAACCTATACAAAAGCCGTCGCTTTTGTTCATCCACACCAACCCTTTTCAATTCAGGCACTCCGCACTCGCAGCTGTCTTCTTGCTACCTGTACAAAGTCGACGACACCATCGAGTCGATCATGTACCGTGGAATTGCAGAAAATGCATTCCTTTCCAAATGGGCAGGTGGTCTCGGGGGTAGCTGGACATCGGTACGCGGTACCGGTAGCCACATCGCTGGTACCAATGGAGAAAGCCAGGGAGTCATTCCTTTTCTCAAGATGCACAACGACCAGCTGTGCGCAGTTAACCAGGGAGGAAAACGCAAAGGATCTGGTTGTGCCTACCTCGAAACCTGGCACTGTGACATTCTGGAGTTTCTTGAACTTCGTAAGAACACCGGGGATGACCGTCGTCGTACCCACGACATGAACACCGCCAATTGGATACCCGATTTATTCATGAAGCGGATGGAAGGCCGTGAGAACTGGACCCTTTTCCGGAGCAATGAGGTGGCAGACTTGCATGACCTTTATGGCAAAGCCTTTGAGGAAAAGTATGTCGAGTATGAGGCCAAGGTTGAGAAAGGCGAAATTTGGGGCCACAGTATGCCTGCCATTGACCTGTGGAAAGCGATGCTGAAAATGCTTTTTGAAACGGGTCACCCTTGGATTACCTTTAAGGATACCTGCAATGTACGCAGCCCTCAGGACCACGCCGGGGTCATTCACAGTTCCAACCTTTGCACAGAGATCACTTTAAATACTGGTGAAGATGAAACAGCGGTATGTAACTTAGGATCTGTTGTCCTCGATTCCCACCTCACACCAGAGGGTAAGATCGACCACGAGAAACTTCGGGATACCATCCGCATTGCTATCCGGGCGTTGGATAATGTTATTGATGTAAATTTCTATCCGACCAAGGCAGCCAAAACCTCCAACAGCCGGCACCGCCCGATTGGTCTTGGGGTAATGGGCTTGCAAAATGCACTCTTTATCAAAGATGTTCCCTTCACTTCCGATGAGGCAGTTGAATTCAACGATGAATTCATGGAAGCTATTTGTTACTACGCTTACGAAGCATCCAGTGACCTTGCCAATGAACGGGGCACCTATTCCTCTTACCGCGGGTCCAAGTGGGACCGGGGCATACTTCCCCAGGATACCATACAATTGCTCGAAGAAGAGCGTGGTGAAAAAGTGGAGGTTCCCAAAAGTGCCAAGATGGATTGGTCCGTTGTGCGGGAAAAAATATCCAAGCATGGAATGCGCAACAGCAATGTCATTGCCATTGCTCCCACAGCCACAATTTCAAACATTATGGGCAGTTCCCCCTGCATTGAGCCGACCTACAAAAATATGTTTGTCAAAAGCAATTTGTCTGGCGACTTCATGGTGCTGAACCGTTTCTTGGTCAACGATCTTAAAAAAGAGGGTCTGTGGAACAAAGAGATGTCCGACCAGTTAAAATATTTTGATGGAGAACTTGGCCCGATTGATGGGATTCCCCAGCATATCAAAGAAAAGTATTTAACCGCGTTTGATGTCTCCTTTGAATATGTTCTTTCAGCTGCCGCACGCCGTCAAAAGTGGATTGATCAATCCCAGTCTGTTAATCTCTTTTTAGGAACACCAGACTTGAAGAGCATGTCCCACATGTATCGTGCTGCTTGGCGCAAAGGTCTGAAAACAACCTACTACTTGCGCACCCTGGGTGCCTCTAATATTGAGAAAGCCACGGTAGACTTAAAGAAGGCGAAACCCTTGGCCGAAGCTCCTTCGGACGAGCCTTCTCCCAAAAAAGAGTACACCGATGCGGAAAAGAAAGCCTGCAGTATCCAAGCCATGCTCAATGGTGAGGAGTGCGAGGCCTGCCAGTAACGAGCCTCTCTTATGCTCCGCCCCTGTTTGGGCAGAGGTATAACTTTTGCTTTTGCGAACTGGGTAGTATTCTTATTTTCGAAAGGCACAGGTAAGTAAGGTTCGGAAAAGGGCACCAACTAAACAGATTATGGATACAACCGATCGATTAGAGAAACACATGGGAGAGGAACCCCTTTACGGACCAGATGTATTTGTTGCTCCTACCGCTGTGGTAATTGGAGATGTCCAACTCGATGAGGGTGCCAGTTTGTGGTATGGTGGTGTTTTACGGGGGGATATTAATTCCATCAAAATAGGTAAGTTTTCCAACCTGCAGGATGGGGTGATCGGACACCTTGCAGATGATCATCCGCTGGTGGTCGGAAAGTATGTGACTGTGGGACATGGAGCGGTAATTCATGCCTGTGATATAGGGGATGAGTGCCTGATTGGAATGAACTCAACGATTTTGGATGGGGCGAAAATTGGCAGGCAATCGATTGTTGCGGCCAATAGCCTGGTTCCTGCAGGAATGGATGTACCAGAGGGCAGTTTGGTTGCAGGCGTGCCAGCGAAGGTGAAAAAAGAATTGTCCGCTGAGGAGCGCGAAAAATTAAAAGGATGGGCCGAGAAATACTTAGTTGTTGCGAAGGCACACCGAGAGAAACTTGGGAAAATGCGCCCCGGGCCACCCGCCTGATCCACAAAAGTTAGCCTGGGCCGGCTTCTTCCATTCCGTAGAGCCTGTAAAATTCTTCCACTGAAACGGCAAGGTTGGGTGGGGGAGATATACCGGCCATTGCTTCTGCACAGCAAGCGAGGTAGGAGCGTACAGTAGTTTCCTTGGCATTCTTAGCATCCTTTTGCAAGAGACCGGCCAGTGTGTCTCTTGCCTCGATCCATTCTGCCAAATCATAGGAATATCCGAGCATGGTTTCGGACCATTCTTTTTGCTCACTATCTGGAAGTTCAGTAAAGGGTATCATCTGTCAGCTTTAGGATGGTGGGGGATTGATTTTGGGCAAATGATTATTTGTCATGAAAAAATAATTCATTTCTCTTGGATTGTTCGCTCAGGTTTGTAAGAAGAAAGAGATACAATTTTACTGTACCAATCATGTCTCATTCCAACGACCCATCTGCCCCAACCAAAGATAATCCTTACCAGTCTGAGTTACTGGTTAATCGCCTGCTTACGGAAGGTTCTGACAAGGAAACACGCCACTTCGAACTTTCCTTATCCGCGAGTGGTTTAAGTTATCAACCGGGCGATTCCCTGGGGGTTATTCCTCAAAATGACCCCAAAGTGGTGGATGATCTTCTGTCAGCTGTTGGATTGAGCGGGGACGAGCAGGTATCCATTGGGGAAACCCAGACGAACCTGAGGGACGGGCTGATCCACCACCTTGCCTGTACTGTGCTTAGTAAGATACAGGTTAAAAAGTTCAACGAACTGGCAAATGCGGATAAGCTCAACGAGTTGCTGTTGCCCGCCAATCGCGATGCCTTTGCCACTTACCTTTGGGGCCGCGAGTTAATTGATCTTTTTCTGGAATTCCCTCAGTCCGGGATCAGTGCGGACAGTTTGATCAGCCTGCTCAGGCCTATGCCTCCGAGGTTGTATTCCATTGCTTCCAGTATCAAAGCACATGCTGAACAGGTCCACCTGACTGTGGCGGTTGTCAGGTACGATTCTCATGGGCGTAAGCGGGAGGGAGTTTGTTCATCCTACTTGGCTGACCGGGTGGGTAAAACCATTCCCTGCTACTTTCATCCCAATAAAAACTTCAAACTTCCAGAGGATACCAACACCCCGATCATCATGGTCGGCCCAGGCACCGGGATCGCCCCGTTTCGTGCCTTTATTGAGGAGCGTAAGCTTACCGGTGCTACCGGGAAAAACTGGCTCTTCTTTGGGGACCGTTCCAAGAAAACAGATTATCTCTATGGAGAGGAGTGGGAGCAGTATCAACAAGATGGGTTGCTTACTCACCTCGACCTTGCCTGGTCCAGAGATCAGGCGGAGAAGGAGTATGTGCAGCACAAAATGCTCGCCCGGGGGAAGGAGCTGTTTGGCTGGTTGCAGGATGGCGCCGTATTCTATGTCTGTGGGGATGCATCGCGTATGGCCAAGGATGTGGACGCTGCCCTTCGCCAAATTGCATCCACGGAAGGTTCCATGTCCGAGGAGGATGCAACCAAGTGGGTAAAGGCCCTCCAGAAAGAAAAGCGCTACCTCAAAGACGTTTACTAAAAGAGCAAGCCGGAGAGGAGAATGGGACAGCCTCGCTTCCCTTGGTAAAAAGATTTTATCGCCAAGAAAACGGGTCTACAATTTAAAGTGGACCAGGTATTTATCACCAAGCTCTGCTTCCGGGAGCAGTTCATCAAGGTTCCAAATTTTTGCCGGTGTAAGGCCGGAAGATTGGAGTTCCTCAGTGTAATCTCCCCCCTTGAGGTAGAGGATTCCATTAGCCGGGGAGTTTCGTGCACCCTTGGCCACCTTGTCCCGTACCCATCCAAAAAAAACGGGGAGGGAAGTAACCGCTCTGCCCAAAATGAAATCGTAGGCTTTTTTCCTGGGTAATTCCTCCGCTCTTCCACGGATGATTTCAACATTGGTGAGCTCCAACCGTCGCACAATATCCTCCACCACCATCACTTTTTTGGCGATGGAATCCATCAGGGTAAACTTTGCCTGCGGATAACAGATTGCCAGAGGGATGCCGGGCAGCCCTCCACCCGTTCCTACATCCAACAGGCGTGCCTTGGGCATTAGGCGTAAAAACTTAGTGATGGTTAAGCAGTGAGCGAGGTGTTTCGTTTCCAGCCTTTCCATATCCTTGCGGGAAACCAAATTAATTTTCTGGTTCCATTCGCGAAGCAGATCGGTGTAGGCGTGCAACTTTTCCCACACCTCTGTGCTCAGATCAGGAAACCAACCTTTTACAATTGGCCACGGGTCGGGGGGGGCACTCATATGCGAGATAGGGAAAGAGGCTTTAGGCTTGAGGCGTGGCGGATTATTCCACGGATACCTGAGGCAAAGATTTTACCAAGTCATCCATGGCCTTTGCCTGGGCAAGAAATTCCTCGAGCTTGTTGAGGGGAAGGGCACAGGGGCCATCACACTTTGCCACCGATGGGTCAGGGTGTGATTCAAGGAACAATCCGGCGATACCCTGGCTCATGCCTGCAAGCATTAATTCAAACACCGCCTGCCTCCGGCCACCGGCAGAATCACTCCTGCCCCCTGGAATTTGCAGGGCATGGGTGACATCAAAAATAACCGGAGATCCCGTGCGTTTCATGATCCCAAAATTAAGGGGGTCGACCACCAGGTTGTTATAACCAAAAGAACTTCCCCGTTCACATAGAAGTACCTGCTCGTTGCCTGCTTCAGCAAATTTCTGAATGATATGGCCCATCTCATGGGCTGCCAAAAACTGGGCTTTTTTAACATTCACCGGTTTCCCAGTTTCCGCCAGAGCCACAACCAGGTCCGTTTGCCGGCAAAGAAACGCGGGCAGTTGCAACACATCGATCACTTCTGCGGCCGGCTTTGCCTGGTAGGGCTCATGGACATCGGAGATCACGGGCACGGAAAAAGTCTCCTTAATTTCCGCAAGTATTTCACAGCCCTTGTCCAGCCCCGGTCCACGAAAAGAGGATACTGACGAACGATTCGCTTTATCAAAGGATGCCTTAAAAACATAAGGGATGCCCAGCTTTTGGGTAACTTCCTGGTAAGCAGCAGCCACCTCTAAGGCCAATTCCCTGGACTCCAGCACATTCATTCCCCCAAAGAGGGTAAAGGGTGCATGGTTGGATACTTGCAGGCTCCCAACTTTTATAGCTTTTTGCTCGATCATGTCAGGGCAATATCAGGGGGTGTTCCGTGCTCGGCAGTAACCACAATACCAATACCGCCTCGGGCATTAAAATCAACTTCCACCCGGCACCACTTTGGGTTGAGCGCATCTACCAGATCGCTGAGCAGTTGGTTGGCAAAGTGCTCATGAAATACCCCTTCATCGCGGAATGTCCATAGGTAGAGCTTGAGAGACTTGGACTCGACAATCTTTTCGTTGGGGGTGTAGCGAATGAAAATATGGGCAAAGTCAGGTTGTCCTGTTTTAGGGCAAAGGCAGCTGAATTCACTGGTTTCTAATTCCACCAGGTAGTCACGCTCAGGGTTGCGGTTGGGGAAGGTTTCCAGGCTGCGTTTTGGTTGGGTGCCCCCCTTGCCCAGTTCGGTCAGGTTGGCATGTTCTGGGTTTTCTGTATTCATGAAAAAAGAGTCATAATTTCATTTCCTGCCAGCAGGAGCAAGGCAAAGTCAGGGATAATTTTTGGCCAACTCAACCCAGTTGACCACAGATTCTTTTTCCTGGCATGCATTTTTAAGCAGGGTGAGAAATTGGGAACGCTCGACTTCCCGTGCACCCAGGCTATCCAAAAATGGGTTGGGTACCTGGCAGTCTATAAATTGTATTCCGGAGGACTGGGCAATTTCCACAAGCTTGGCCATGCAAACCTTCGATGCTTCGGGAACCTTGTGAAACATAGACTCCCCAAAAAATGCCTTGCCCAGAGCCAGCCCATAGAGCCCGCCCACAAGGACATCATCGATGTATGCCTCAATTGAATGAGCTACTCCCATGTGGTGAAGCTTGGTATAATCGAGCTCCATGTCTGGTTCGATCCAACTGTTTTGCTCGCTCCCCCGATTGATGGTGGCACAGGCATGGATGACCCCGGGGAAATTATGGTCCAATTTTATCTCAAAGACCTCATTGTTGATCGCCCGTCCAAGGCTACGCGAAATTTTGAACTCGTCCGGATAAAGCAGCATTCTCGGGTTGGGGGAGTACCAGCACCAAAGATGGGGAGGCTGATCCAGTTTCATCCACGGAAAAATTCCCTGTTGGTAAGCAGCCTGCAACCGACGGGTTCCCAGCCCTATTGACACAGCAACCAGGCCCGATTCATCCGCTTGGTTGGGGTCTGGAAAAGATTCCGGATTTTTGTTGTCCAGAAATACCAGTTCCATCACCTAATGTTTCCTACAGGGTGCTAGGAGATACCACTTAGCTTGAGCAGGCTAATTTCCGGACGGCAATTTAATCGCACACCGTAGAGGTTGCCCACGCCTCGGGTGATGTGAATGATCCGTCCATTCCAGTTAAAAAGGCCGTCCACCATGGACTGATCTTTCACCGGAGCAAATGGAGTAAGGTTTTCGAAAGGTACTTTAAATTGCCCACCATGGGTGTGACCGCTAAGCATAAGGTCCCATTGATATTCACTCAGAGCCTCTTTGGCATCGGGGTTGTGGTTGAGCAGGAGAATGGGCTTTCTCGTTTTGGGGGATTCTTTTGATACTCTATCCAAACAGGAATGGGGCCGGCAATTTCCCGACCATAAATCTCCCAGCCCTACGAGCTCAAGTTGCTGTCCTTGAACAAAGATTTCATATTTTTCATTCTCCAAAAGCTTGATGTTGGAGGACTGGAGCAGGTTTTTTACGGTTTTAGTAGAACGGTACCCTCCATGTTCTGCCGACCATTTCCCACCATCGTGGTTGCCCAAGCAGGCAAAGGTAGGGACTTTGGCGGCAAAATGACGCAGGAGTTTTGCATATTCAAACAGGTCTCCCTGATCTGGTTGATCGGTGATGAAATCTCCCGTGATCATACAGAGATCAGGCGATTGCTCAAGCCCGAGCCCAAGGGCATTTTTGAGATATTCCAGCGAGACCATTCGGGAAAGATGAAGGTCTGATAAGTGGAGCAGGCGAATCTTTGCTTTTGGGGGTAAGTGTTTGAGCCGGATATCTTTTTGCAAAATTTCCAGCCACTGTGCTTCAAAGGAAAGGTAGCCTGCAGATACCAAAAGGCCCGCTCCTCCCATCAGGGAATATTTGATCCATTCCCTGCGGGTTGTTTTTTGGAGGTGTTTTTCCCGCTTCTTTTCGAGCTCCTGTTGGAAGTCCGAAGTTTCCTTGCTCATCCTTCTGCTGAGATGCCCCCCTCACCATCCCAGTGTTCTATTTTTTCCACCAAGCTTTGGATCTTACAGGACTGCTCGGAACCACTTCTTAAATCTTTTACTTTAACTGAGCTTTGTTTCACTTCCTCTTCTCCCAGGATAATGGCGTACCGTGCACCCGATTTTCCTGCATCCTTAAATTGTTTTCCAAAGCCGGAAGATTTAAGGGAATAGGTGGTGGAGTGGCCCGCCTTGCGCAGGTGGGAAGATAGGCGCAGTCCCATATCCCGTTCGTTTTCTCCGAAAACAACAAAAAGATCCGGCGCGATCACATAGCGGGGCAATAGGTTGTGAGAATCCAGGCAATCGCTCAAGGTCATATCGCCAATTGCAAACCCAGCGGCAGGGAGGTCGCAGTTTCCAGACAATTTTTTGATCAGGTGATCATAGCGCCCGCCCCCAGCGAGGGCACGGCCTGCTCCAGTCGCTTCGAACGCTTCATAAACAAATCCGGTGTAGTAAGCCAGCCCACGAACAATGGATAAGTCCACCCGGACCATTTCTCCGCATCCGTGGGCTTCCAAACGGGCGATCAAACCTTTCCATTCTTCGGCTCTTTTTTTCCCTTCTTCTCCACAGGATTCCAGGTTTTCAACGATATCATCCAAGCTCTCCAGCCCTTTAAGCTCTTGTATTTTGGCAAAAATTTCTTCTCCCCTGCCTGGGTTTGCCTGGTCTAAGGACTCGATGGTTTGTTCCGGTTTTCGGCGTTCGCTTTTATCAATCGCATCAAGGGTGGAAGGGCGTGCCTCCTCGGAAATATTTAATTGATCGAGCAGCAAAACCCAGGTCACCCGGTCGCTCAGGCGGATGACGACATCGTTTGTTTTCAGACCAAAGGTTTCCAAAATGGATGAGAGCAGGGCGATTAATTCTGCATCTGCATCGATCCCTGGCTCCCCGATTATATCTGCATTGAATTGGTAAAAGGAACGGCCCCGTCCTTTTTGCGGGCGTTCATAACGGAAATGCTCACCAATATTAAACCATTTGACCGGTTTGGGCAGGGAGTTTGCGCGGGCCGCAATCATTCGGGCAAGGGTGGGCGTGAGCTCGGGACGCAGGGCGACTTTTCTACCGCCTTTGTCTTCAAAGTGAAACAGTTGGCTGGCGATTTCCTCTCCCGATTTTTGCAGGTATAAATCTAAAGGTTCCACCACGGGCACATCATATTCCTGAAAGTCAAACGCCCGGGCGACGGTACGAAAAACCCGAAATAAATGATTTCTTTGGGCACAGGCATCGGGGGGGAATTCCCGAAATCCGGGTAAGGTATCAAATTTGTTCAAGTGCTTATGTCCTTTTTTCCCAGCTCCCAGAGGAGTGGGGCGGGCTTACACGGAGTCGAGGTCGAGCTTGGATAGCCCAGCCTTCATTTCCTTGCCTGACTTGAACTTGACCACGGCACGGCGGGGAATAACCACATCTTTTTCCGGTTGGTTTGGGTTTCGGCCAACCCTGGATTTCCTTACCTGCACCTCAAAGACCCCAAAATTTCTAAGCTCCACATTTTGCCCCTTGATCAAACCTGAGCAAATGTGATCGAGTGTCTTTTGGACGATTTCGGTCACATGTTTGTGGTTGTAGTTGCCGCCCTCGTAGATGGATTGGACGATTTGCCTTTTAGTCAGATTATTTGACATATTGGGAAAACAGTTTGAAAGAAAAGGGTAGTGGGGTTAGGGTAACAATTTCCATAAATTCCGATACACGAACGACCTGTCAAACTATTATTTTTATTCCTATGTCTAAGAAAGACGATGACAACCCACTCGAAGAGATCCAAAAACAATTAAAAGATCTTCTCAAAAACAAAAACCTTCAGGTTGCTTTTGCCCCCTTTATGCAATCGATGAACCAAGCAGATGACGGTGCTGAAACCGAAAAGCCTAAGGGGGAAGGGAAGAAGCCAAAAGAAGAAAATACCCCTGAAGAAGACCCTCTGGATGCCATCCGATCGTTTGACCGTAAGCCCAAGGAGGTGCGGGATTATTTAGACCGTTTTGTGATCAAACAGGAGCAGGCAAAGCGGGTGCTTTCCGTGGCAGTGTGCGACCACTACAACCATGTTCGCCGTTGCATTCAGGATTCCCGTGCCCAGTCGGCTGAATATTTGAAGCCCAATGTTTTGCTGCTCGGGCCCACCGGTGTGGGAAAGACATATTTAATGCGCAATGTGGCCAAATTGATCGGGGTGCCTTTCGTCAAAGCAGATGCCACCAAATTTTCCGAGACTGGATATGTGGGCAATGATGTGGACGACCTGGTGCGTGATCTTGTTAAGCAGGCCGATGGCAATGTCGAGCTCGCACAGTACGGAATTATTTATGTCGATGAGATCGATAAAATTGCTGCCGAGGGCTCGCGTGGCGGTCGCGATGTTTCGGGCAGGGGGGTGCAAATCAACTTGCTCAAACTGATGGAGGAAACCGAGGTCAACCTGCATTCCGCTCAGGATATGATGGGGCAAATGAAAGCCTTTATGGAAATGCAGCGTGGGGGGAAACCACGCAAAGCCACCATTTCCACCAAAAATATACTCTTTATTGTCAGTGGTGCTTTTGATCAATTGGCCGAGAGTGTGCGCAAGCGTCTCGATCTCAACCGGATCGGGTTTGGCTCTTCGGAGGAACAGGAACTTTCCGAAAGTGGGATCAATTTTTTAAACAAGGCAGAGACCC
The DNA here is from genome assembly GCA_038150505.1 of Opitutales bacterium. Classification (GTDB taxonomy): domain Bacteria; phylum Verrucomicrobiota; class Verrucomicrobiia; order Opitutales; family Seribacteraceae; genus Chordibacter. The sequence goes on from JAYOTQ010000005.1 coordinate 37,254, forward strand.
AGGACTTTATCAAATATGGATTTGAGCCCGAGTTTGTCGGTCGGTTGCCAGTGCGGGTAGCCTGTGATGAATTAACCCAGGAAGACCTTGCAGATATTTTACTCTCCTC
>JAYOTQ010000006.1:0-37040 GCA_038150505.1 Opitutales bacterium
CCCAGGCAGCTTCGCTTTTAATTCTTTCCTGCTCCTCAGGAGCGGGAGGTGTATTCACAGTGCTAGATTCTTTCATCAGTATTAAAAGTAGAAAAGAGAAGCGTAACCAACGCAACGATTTGTCCAAGGTAAAAGCGTTCAGTAAGAACTCATGGTCCATTTTCGACTTGCCCAAAAGAAGGACTGGCGAATTCTAGCCTTTAGAAAAGTGTCACATGAATAAATTTTAATGAGAGTAATTTTTAATGTTTAAATTAAGTAAAGAATCGAAACGTACTTTTTTCGCCCTCTTGGTCATTCCATTTGTTTGGATGACCCTCAATCACTACGAGTATCTGGATTATCTCAAAACCAAAACTGTAGATTGGCGAATGCAGTTTAGAGGAGAGATCCCTCAATCAAATTATTCTGATAGTAATGATACCATAGAGCTTCCCAATGGGCAGGAACTCCCCCGTGTGCCCAAACTTGTTTATGTGAATTTTGATGTGGGTACTCTTGAGATGGATGGGGTCGGAGAAAGGCCTTGGGATCGTGCTTTTTTTCGTGATACTGCACTTGCCTTGTTAGAAAAAGGCAAAGCCAGATCCATTGGTTTCGATTTCGGATTTACGCCTAAAAGTATGTCTCGAATGGTGCCTAAAGAAAATTCCTATCGCAGTGATATGGCCTTAGCTGACCTTGTGAAAAAGTTTCCTGACCAAGTTGTCTTAGGATGTCTCTATTCTGGAGTGCAAACTCCTTATGTTAAGTCAACTGGGGTAAGTGCATTTCCTCCATTTTTAAAGGATGGATATACAAGTGAGTCCGGGAAATTTCACTATCCCGAATCACCGTCCTACCCACTAGTAAGTTTTGATGGCGAATCCTACATTGGACGCCTTGGTTCATTTACGGTTACTCCATATCGTGCGGTGGATGAAATTCCGAGATGGGTTCCTCTTTGGTTTGAGGTTGGAGGGAAGGCACATGCATACAACCTACTTGGTGGGAAGCAGAACGTTTTATCGTTTGAATTGCCCAAGGATAACCAAAGACAAATAAAAGAACTCCGAACAGAGTTAGCCAAAATTACGGCTCAAAAATTAAAACTTCAAAATGAGGTTTCTATCTTAGGCCATGAGTTAGCGGAATTAAATGAGGCAAAAATGAATTATGATGTTGTTTTGTCTCAGTACCGGGAGCATGGAAAGAATCTCTCCCGTTTAGATCAAGAAATCGAAAATTTTCAGAACACACTTCTTGGTAATTCATCCATTGAACAGATTATTAGACCTCAGATTGCTCTCCGGATTTCCGAACGCAATACGATCCTACAAAAAGTCCTAACCAATTCATCTACTGATCGTCAGGGGTATGAAAATGTTGAGGGCTTGCAGGTGGAGATTCAATCCTTGGAAGAGGAGATTTTTAATTTCCAGAAAACATTGGAGCTTAATCCAGCGTTGTCCGCTGTTATTAAACCACAGCTTACCCAAAGAATAAATAAGAAGACTCAACTAATGGCTGCTCTCGCAACTTTACAGGAGAAGGCAGACATCGAACTATCGCCTGAAGAACTTCTGGACGCACGGTCTTTATTGAGTGATAAGATTAAGCAAGCTGAAGCTTCTGTTAGCTCAAGTGTGGTTAAGTTGGCAGAGGTAGAGCAAAATCTCTTTGCTAAAAGGGATGCACTTCAGCTTGTGGAAATTAAAGAGAATCGAAGTTCGCTTCTTCTTGGAAGATACTCAGGAGAAGTGGGTACAGAACTTGTAGAGACTGAGAATTCGTTGAGGCTAATCTATGAAGGTACTAATGAGGATGGCGTTGGGGGTATCTTGGTGGATACTTTTCCCAACGAAGTTCCCCTTATAAGGAAAGGCAAGATTTTCGCTTTGGGCGTTGAAGCACTACTCGCATACTATGGGCTAGAGGATGATGCAGTTCAATTGGATAAGGAATATAAAACCTTTTCTATCATTCACCCAACTGCAGGTACACTGGTGAAGTCTAATCTTTCGGAAGGTCAGTTTCTTGAGGTTAACTGGTTTTCAAAGTGGTCTGAAATCTTGGACGAAAAAACACTCACGCTTGAAGCAAAACGTGCGTATGGAGATAAAAATTTTCCAGAATTTATAGCCCTTGCTCCCCAAATTGTACGCTTACTTCTCTCCAGAGTGGAGGGAATATCTGTTCCCTCTGATGACAAAAAATTACCCGAATGCCTGCTCAACTTGGGAGTGGAGGAAGCTAAAGTTCACACCTTGCAGTCTCTTCTGATTCAACCATTGAAAGACGAAGACATTCCTTCCTTCGATGAGTTTCTATCGTTACTCGAAGCAATTAGCTATTATTACATTCCTGCAACCATTTCATCTGATTATAATCCAATGTGCGGGATGAAGGATGTCCTACAATATGCTCAATTCCATGACCAAGTCACCGCAACCATCACCCAATTGGAAGAGAAAATAACCTCTCTTTCTGGAGACCAGTACCTAGGGAAAATTGAAAAAGCATTAGAAAAAGATCCTGAAAATACCAATTTAATTTCCCAAAAACAAAAAATCCTTGAAGCAGTTGATGCGAATAAACGGATCCTATCGGTTCAGAATGAAGAAATGCAGAGAATAAAATCGTTCTTCTCAACATTTGAAAATTCAATTGTTTTGATTGGTCCAGAGGAAGCAACCTTTCAAGATTTAGCCCCAACACCCTTTGACGCAGCTGCTGTTCCTAAAGTAAGCGTCCATGGAAATTTGATCAAAACTCTAACTTCAGGAGAATATCTACAAAGATTACCCATTAAGACGGATCATTTTGCTACACTATTTGTCTGTTTGCTCATGGCTTTTTTGGCCGTTTATCAAGGCAGTCATGCTCAGTGGGTCCAGGCAGCGGGGATTATTCTTCTCGGCGGGTATATATATTTTGGTTTTGAGGCATTTGCCCAGAGTCATGTGGTTTGGCCAATCACTGCTCCTGCGTGTGCGGGTTTGAGTACTTCGTTTATCGGCCTCGCTGCGATGGTGGTGATTGAACAAAAAGCCAAAGGTCGCCTCAAGGGTATGTTTGGCAGTTATGTTTCCTCTGATTTAGTTGAGCAAATGGTCGCTTCTGGGGAAGAACCTTCACTTGGTGGGGAAGAGACAGAAATAACTGCTTTCTTCAGCGATGTGCAGGCATTTTCCAGCTTTTCTGAACTTCTTACCCCCACGGGATTGGTTGACCTAATGAACGAGTATCTGACGGCGATGACGAATATCCTCCAGGAGGAGAGAGGAACCCTGGATAAATATATTGGCGATGCGATTGTGGCAATGTATGGGGCTCCTATTCCCATGAAGGATCATGCTTACCAAGCGGTTCGTACTTCCATTCTTATGCAGCAAAAACAAATTGAGTTGCGTAATAAATGGGTCCCTGAAGTAGAAAAGTGGGGGAAATGTCATAGTCTCGTAACTCAAATGCAAACCCGTATCGGTTGTAACACGGGTACTGCTACGGTTGGAAATATGGGTGCACTAGATCGTTTTAATTATACTATGATGGGAGACATGGTGAACTTGGCTGCACGGTGTGAAAGTGGTGCGAAAGCTTATGGTGCCTACATCATGGTAACGGAAGAAACCAAACTGGCTTCCGAGAAAATGAAAGATGATATTGCATTTCGTTACCTTGATAAAATTGTGGTTAAGGGCCGCTCGCAACCGGTTGCCATGTATGAACCCACTGGATTCATGTCTGAGCTAACTCAGGAAACGCAGGACTGTTTGGATTGTTTTCAGCAAGGGATCGATAAGTATTTGGCTCAAGACTGGATGGGGGCATTAAACTTATTTGAAAAAGCCAAAGAAATGGAGCCCAATAAGCCAGGTGTCACCCCGGGAGTTAAAGACAACCCATCCATGATCCTAATCGATCGTTGTAAAGTAATGATGGATAACCCTCCCGGGGACGATTGGGATGGGGTTTATGTAATGACCACAAAATAATTCGGTTAGAACTTCAACTTTGGGAAGGGATTCTTATTTTTTGGGAACAAAATATTGGGGTTCGTTTCCTTTCTTCCATTTCAGGTTGCATCCCAAACTAGGCTTTTGGTTTATCGGCGGTTCCGAATCTGCCAGTAACTGGTTCACCGCATAGGCTAAATCTTCCCCATTCACTTCCTGCTCATTATGGGGACGTGAGCTATCAAATTGTCCCCGGTAAAACAGAGAGTATGAAGAATCAAAGAGAAAGAAGTCCGGAGTGCAGGCAGCCTGATAGGCATGAGCAACTGTTTGCTCTTCATCAAAGAGGTAAGGGAACCTAAAATCATACTGGATGGCTAATTCTTTCATCAATTCTGGAGAATCGGCCGGATAATTTTCTACATCATTAGATGAAATAAAATACACCTGGACTCCTTGTTCTGCCCATCGATTGGATAATTGAGAAAGGCGGGGCAAAAGGTGAATCACATAGGGACAGTGATTACAAATAAAGGCAATTAAGTACCCTTTTTTTTGAAGACGATGGTCAAATATCACTTCGTTTCCAGACTTGGGGTCAGGAAGACAAAAAGACGGTGCTTGAGTGCCAAGTTCTAGCATAGTTGAAGGAGTGGCTACCATATGAAGTGTGGGGTTTAGTTTTGCGTGTTTTGAGTAGAGGAAAAGGAAAGTGGATATTTGGCAAAATATGCAGCCAGTAAATCACGGGCAATAGGGGTAGCGGTTAAGCCACCCTGAACCTGATCTTGTGGGATGACTCCTTCAATAAGGACGGAGACAGCAACTTTGGGCGAGTCCGCAGGAGCGAAGCCAACAAACCATGCCAAGTTCAATTTCATATTATGGTTTCTCCATTGCCCAGTGCCGGTTTTTCCAGCGACTAACATCCCGTCAATTTGGCAGCGCCTGGCCGTACCTTCCTTAGTGGCAAGGATCATTCCTTCCACAATAGCTTGGCGATTTTGGGGAGTAGTAAGCTTTGCGGAAGTATTGGCAATGTTATCGTTGTTGAGGGTGAGGGAGGGAGTGAATGATTTTGAATTTGTGGCAAGTTTAGCGATAAAACAAGCCATCTGAAGAGGGCTTTGCCTCAGACCTCCCTGGCCAATGGATATATTGAATGTGTCTTCCATCGTCCAGTTAACCCCGAGGTTGTTTTTCTTCCAAGTCGGGTCTGGAAGAATAGGAGTGTCCCGTAATCTTGGGAGAGATAACTCCGGTTTTTTGTCCATTTCAAGTTTTTTTGCCTCGGCAATTAAATGGTCGTGTCCCATCTGTTCTGCCCAGCGAAAAAAGTAAACATTACAGCTTTGGGCAATTGCTTTGCTGAGGTTGAGCAAACCATGTTGACCGGGATGCACATGGCACTTCATGCCCCGGTAGATTCCCTCGCACATTAAGCTCTCATTAAGATCCAGTGACTGCGAATGAAGACCAGCCAAGGCTGTGACTAATTTAAAAGGGGAAGCAGGTGCGTAACCCGGGTGCCAGGCACGAGGCAGCCAAGCCTCACGCCTTTGGATTTCATCATACGCAGCTTGAGATATAAAAGGGGTTAAGCTGCTTAAGTCATAATTCGGTCTACTCGCGAGTGCCAAAATTTCTGAAGTTTCAAGATCAATCAAAACCGCAGCACCCGGTGGCGGGGGCGGGGGGGCAAGGGAAAACGCCCCGGGGTTTTGTTTTCCGCGCTGTAACACTCCTTGGGCATAAAGGTGACGAAGCAAACGATTGGCATCTTTTTCAGTTCCCTTAAATCCAGCAACTGTGGATGCCTGCTTGCCCGTCAATGGGAAGGGTGCGTCTTTGAAGGCATTTAAAAGGAGTTCTGCTCGCACCTCTGTTTCTTTGGTCCCAAGCAGTGCACGGCTTGTTCTTCTTTCCAGTGTTCTTGCCCAGTCTTTATCCGGAAGTATTCTTTGTTGAGCCACTTTGTTTACCATCCGAGAAATGGAGTCTTCTGCAATTTTTTGCAGGTCTATGTCCAAAGTAAGATGGACTGAGTTTCCTTTCTCGGAAGGTTCTCTTGCAATACGCTCAAACCTTGAACCCATGGGGTTGACCACCCATATATCGCCACCATCCTTTCCCCGCAGTTGATCATCAAAAGTTTTTTCAATGCCAGCTTTTCCAGTTCTGCCCTGTAATTCAAAAGTGGCTAGGTCTGAACCACTTAAGTTTTCAGGGTTTGCTTCATAACCACTTCCAACATAACCGAGCACATGTGAGGCCAGATCGTTTTGCGGATAATGTCGTACCGCTTTCGCTTGTACTTGCACAGGAGAATCAGGAGGGAGTTTTTCGACAAGAAGTGCGTACTCCTCATTGGTTAAATCCCCTGAAATCTCTAACGGGAGAACTAACTTTCTTCTCCAATGCTTTTGCAAGTCTGCCAAGGTTAGGGTGTTGTTTCTACCGGTGATCTGATTTACCAAACCTAGGTAATTTTCAACCGCTGCATACCTGGCCTCCCATGAAAGAGAGAAACCATTGGTTGAGAATTCTAAAAAATCAGAACCTTGGTTCTTCGCAAAAGGATTGAACCATTTATTCTCACTGTTTGGATCCCTTTTTTTAGAAATGGGTTTTCCCTTATGATTGAGGATGTATTCAATAGAAAACAATCCAGCGATAGAGCAGGTTATTTTATGAACTGCTCCCTGAATCAAAATATCGTTTATAGTTTCGTTTTTTGGCGGGTCAATTTCTGTGCTCCACACCATGCCACGCTGGTCCAGATTGATTCTTTTATGATTGATCCAGAATTTAACCAGGGAGGAATCGCTTTTAACATTTCCTGAAACTTTGACTTTTCTTTTTCTTACATGTTCTTCCTCGAAACAAATAGTCAACAGCTTCTCAAGGGAAATTTCTTGATGCTCGCTAATTCGGTCTTTTAAAGCTCGGGACTCTCTTCTTAGCCTGAGTTTTTGCTCCCAAATTTCATCATTCAATTCTTCCAAATGTATATTAGCTGAATAGTGGGCTCGATTGCCAATGAGCAGGTTCCCGTTCCGGTCAAAGACATCACCCCTTGCCCCAGGTTTAATGATTCTTCTTTGCCCCTGTTTTCTTTCTTTTTCAAGGTATAGATCCTTTTCTATTACCTGCCGAAAAAAGAGGGTACTAATGAGGACGATAAAAAGGGATAAATAAAAACCGGCAAAAACTCTTAATCTTCTGGTCTCAGGAAAGTATTTCTCAAAAAAGCTCATTTGCTAGGAGATGAATCTAATCTATGAACATCAGTCAACAGATGGATCATTTTTGAGGAAAACTGGGTATGCCAGATTGATATAGGAATGAGCATGAGGGAGGATAGGATGAGGTCGGCTAAAAATCTACCAATGTGCCAGCCTCCTAATCCAGAGGGGATTAAATTACAGGCTACAAACCAAGACAAAGCTAAACCAAGATTGATAATGAGCTGAAAGATGTAGACCTGTTGGGGTGTTTGCTTACCTGTGTGTAAAATTCCTTTGAATGTTAGAAAAAGGAAGCTCAAAAGAAATGCATGAAAACCAATTGTATGGGAAAAAAAATGATCCCACAAGAAACCGCAAATTAAAAGAGACACCATACCGCGATACGGATCAATCCACCGGAAGTGAGGCAGGAAAAAAAGGCCTGGGAGATAAAAGCAAATTCCCCAAGGGCTAATGACCGAGTTCAAGAATGCCACACAATAAAGTAAAATAAGGTTCGATAAGGTAAGCGATAGGAAGACTCTGTTTTCTACCTTCATGAACGCTCAATTTTCCAAGGCTGTTTCTGTAAGAAGAATGGTGGCTTCAGAAACAAGGCTTAGGTCTTTAGGCAACCGTACAGACCCATTTTTAAACAAGCCGTCACCGCTTTCATCCAGGGAGGTGACCCAACCAATGGGCAAGCCTCCAGGAAAGGTTCCTCCCAAAGAAGATGTTTCAAGTAAAAGTCTTTTTCCATTCTCTAATTGAATGTCGTGAGGAACATCCCACACACTGCCCACTGGTTGCCCACCCATTAAAATTCCGTTTCCTTGAAAAGTCACAGGCCTGTTATCGCCCCGGAAGTGGGCAACAATTCTAAAATTTGGATTGGTCGCTAATTGAACTTTAGAGGAGTTAAGACCGGTATGAAAAATACGGCCGATAACCCCTTTTGAGGAAATAACTCCCAAACCATCTACTACGCCATGATTCGTGCCTTTTCTGAGAGACAATTCCTGCCACCATGAATTTAAATTTCTGCGGGTGACCCGTGCCAAGATGGGAGTGAAAGAAGTTTCATCATCCAGCCCAATTCTTTCCCGCAATGCTTCTATCTGCGCGTGCAAACTATGGAGTTTAGCAATTTCATTTTCCCATTTTTCTTTGTAGGATTCCTGTAAATTCCAATCCGACCTAATCCGCGCGAGATCTCGATTTTTTGATATCAGGGTTTTTTTAGAATCTGCTTGGTGCCCCCAATAATTGCCTAGATCAGATAAACGGGAAGTAATCTCCCATAGGGGTGCTTCGAATTCATTGAAGGCAGAGCGTGTCATCACCTTCCATCCGGCAGGCAAAGCTATGAAGAACAACAAGAAGCAGCCTAGTGCTAAAAAGGGTCCGAACTTGGGCCTGTCCTGCGGAGCAGCCAAGGCTAAAACTACTGGGTTACCAGACGGTCGATCTGTTCCCGACTCAATGAATCAAGCAAATTCAAAAATTCTCCAGTTCCGTTAGCCACGCAACTGAGGGGGTCCTCGGCCTGAATCACGGTTAATCCGGTAGCATCACTGATGACTTGATCTAATCCACGGATTAAAGCACCTCCGCCAGCGAGCACGACACCCCGGTCAATTAAGTCAGCTGAATGTTCAGGTTGGCAGCGATCCAAGGCATTTTTTACAAGATCCACAATTTGTTGTACAACCTCCTTGAGGGCTTCCTCCCTAATCTCCTGAGAAGTAATATGAATGGTTTTCGGAAGACCGGCAGTCGAGTCTCTCCCTCGAACATCCATGCTCAATTCTCCAGAATCCAGCGGAGAGGCAGATCCAATAGAAAATTTGATTTCTTCTGCGGTTCTTTCTCCGATGAGCAAGCCATAGGCCCGTTTCATGTAGGCCACAATTGCTTCATCCAATTCATCCCCTCCCACCCTGATGCTGCGTTGAAAGGAAACACCAGATATGGAGATAATAGCAACTTCTGTGGTACCACCACCGATATCTACGATCATGTTTGCATATTCATCGTGAATGGGCAAACCCGCTCCAATCGATGCGGCCATAGGTTCTCCAAGTAACAATACTTCCCGCGCACCCGCTCGGATTGCAGAATCTTTGACGGCCCGTTTCTCCACAGCAGTTATGCCGGAGGGAACCGCGATAACAACCCTAGGTGGAACAAGTTTCCTTTTATCCACTTTCTCGATAAAGTACCTTAACATTGCTTCTGAAATTTCAAAATCCGCAATGACCCCGTCCTTCATCGGTCTAAGAGCTTCAATCGTTCCAGGAGTACGGCCAAGCATGCGTTTTGCTTCTGATCCAACAGCACAGACCTTTTTACTGGTTTTATACCTGGCCACCACGCTAGGTTCTCGTAGAACTATTCCACGATCCTTGACGAACACAAGAGTATTGGCCGTGCCAAGGTCTATTCCAATGTCATTGGATAAGAAGCCGAAAAGATTGCTGATCATTTGCTGGTATAAAACTTAACCTATGATTTCTTTCGGATTTCTATTATCTGTCAAAGACAAACCATTCACATTGTGAATAAGCTGAGAAAAACTTTAGATCAGATTTTGGATTCAATTTGCACTCTTACTCCTTTTTTCGGCCCAATAAATTACAGCGGCACCACCCAATAAAAGACCAATAGAGTAAAACTGTCCCCTGGGCATTCCCAAAATTAAGGATGCATCGGGTTCCCTGAAAAACTCTCCCAAAATACGGGCAATCGCATATACTATTAAAAATTCCCCTCCGAGCCGACCTGGTTTGCTTTGGCAAAGGCTTGTTTTCCAAAACCTGAATTGTACAAAGATGAAAACAAGGAGCCCCTCCAGTAAAGACGCGTAAATTTGAGAAGGATGGCGGGCAATACCAAGAGCAAAGTCTGGAGCTTTGGGAAATAGCACACCCCAGGTCACATCAGTTGTTCTGCCCCACAGTTCCCCATTAATAAAATTGGCTAACCTACCAAAGAAGAACCCTGGAGGAACAACACTTGCGATGAGGTCTGCGACTGGCCAAAAGGATTGGTGTGACTTTCGTGCGTACCACAAAGTTGCTATGATTACCCCAATAAACCCTCCATGGCTGGCCATTCCTCCCTGCCAGACATAAAGGATCATAAATGGATCACTAAGGAACTCTTCTGTGCGGTAAAGAAGAGCAAACCCAATTCTCCCACCAAGTAAGACACCTAAAATTTGAAAGGTCATGAGATTAATGACCTGTTCTTTATCGTAGGGGCTTCTCCCTTTTTTATAGGCAATTAATAAGAGGTAGTAAGCAGCCAAAAAACCAGCGAGATAGGAGATCCCGTACCACCTGATCCCTCCTGGTCCCCAATCCCCCCAGGAATCTGGAAATTTCCACACAAAGGGGCTTAGGTTGTGAACCCAGGGTGATGCAAATAATTCAACCATTAGAATAGAAGTTTAGAGTGAGCTTTAAGGGTTTTGAGAAGTTTTAAAATTATGTCTCCGTTTTGCCAATTCTCTCATATCAACGGCTAGGTCATCATGCTCAAAAATTTCCTGACCCAAGATGCTTTCGATTATATCTTCCATGGCCAGTACACCAGCGACCGAACCAAACTCATCCACTGCGATGGAAAGCTGTGAATGTTCAGACAGCAAAAGGCGAAGTGCTTTGTCTGCACTCGCATTCTCAGGTACAAACAAAGGATGAAGAGCTAGTTCTTTGAGCATGGTTTTGGGCCTATCTTCAACCATGGCATTGTGTAAATCTCTCCTTCGAACCACGCCCGTAATATGATCAATGTTATCCGCATAAATTGGGATTCGAGCAAAAGGAACATTTGGAAATTTAGTAAAAACATCTTTTACAGAAATCTTTTCATCCAGTGCCAGCATCACTGTTCTTGGGGTCATAATTTCACTAACTTTTACACCATCCAGCTTGAGGGCGTTGGTCACCCAGTCGCTTTCATCCGAAGATAATGTTCCCTCCTTTGCTCCTTTTTTGGCGAGAAGAATGATTTCCTCTTCATCCCTTTCAGATGATTTTTCTTTTGGGGGTACCATTGCCCGCATCGTAAATTTGCAGACCTTTGAAAACGGGGACATTAGGATTCTTACCACAACCAAAGGAAGAACAAGAGAGCCTAGCATTTCAGACCGGTAAATAACGGTTAAGTTTTTAGGAAGAATTTCAGAAAAGAAAAGAATACCCAATGTCATACCCCCGGCAAAAATAAGGATGGAATTGCTTCCGTCCCCAAATGTCTTTTCTGCCAAACCTCCAGCGAGGGTTGCCCCCAGCGTATTGGCAATCGTGTTAAGACTGAGTATTGCAGAGCTGGTTTCATCTATCTCCAACCTATATTTTTCTAAGATTTTTCCTCTTTTGGGTGATCTCTTTTTAAAATTCTCAATTTCTGCTGTCGTTGTGCTGAGAATCATCGCCTCTAAAATTGAGCACAAGGCAGAAACGCTGATCGTTAAGGCAACTGCGATAACCAACTGTGTGATCATTGAAAATTCAATTCTTGTCCTTTGACAGAGCGATGAGTCATCTTTTTATTACAAACAACTTGTAAGCCAGTTTTGGCAAGCTTTGAAAATGTCTGATTTAAAAAAACTAATATTACACGATTCTCATCTGGCTAAAGGTGCAAAACTAACATCTTTCGCGGGTTGGAATATGCCCGTTTCCTATGGAAGTTCACTTACCGAGCACTTGGCAGTACGAAAATCGGTGGGATTGTTTGATGTTTCCCATATGGGAGAAATTGAAGTGTCTGGGCCGCAAGCAGATGAGTTTTTAAATTTTGCACTTACCAACGACATAAAAAAATGTGAAGTGGGGCAAGCCCAGTACACGGTACTATGTGACAACGATGGCGGAACTTTGGATGATTTGATTCTTTATCGAAGAGCAGATCAGGAATTTCTGCTCTGTGTAAATGCCTCAAATGTGGGGAACGATTTTCAGGTATTATCTGACCGTTCAATGCAATTTAAATGTAAAGTAAGCAATGTATCCAATTCATTTGGTCAATTAGCTTTGCAGGGGCCTGATGCGGAAAAGATTCTGGAATCGGTGATTAATCAAAAGATTTCATCTCTTGCAAAAATGCATTTCCTGGAAGCCGATTGGATGGGAGAGCCTACAATCATTGCCCGCACAGGTTATACAGGCGAGGATGGCTTTGAAATTTATACCAGCTTGAGCGGATTAAAAAAATGGTTTGATGCCTTTGATCAGTTAAAAGTGCCCCTTATCGGGTTGGCTGCTCGAGATAGTTTACGGCTCGAGGCAGGTTTCCCCCTTTACGGGCATGAGCTATCTCCTTCAATCACTCCCCTTCAAGCAGGCTTATCGTGGGCAGTAGGTTGGAAGAAAAAGACATTCTGTGGACAAGAAGCTTTACTTAAAGAAAAGCAAAATAAGCCATCGGATCGATTGGCTTTTTTCCTGGCGAATGATCGAAGAATACCCAGGGAAGGGTGTCCCATTTTAAGCCCATCGAACCAAGAAGTTGGTGCCGTCTTGTCTGGAGGGTTTTCCCCTCTGCACGAAAAACCTATGGGGAGTGCTTTGATTCAATCTGAATCATGGGAATATCGGGAAGACTCCGGTTGGCATGCATTGCTTAGGAACCAGAAGATTCCAATTGAATTCGGGTTGCCTCCCTTACGCAGAGATCAATCGTAATTGAAAAAGGAACGGATGAAAGTTTTCTTATGCTTTAGCATTTTGAAAGCCTTTGATTACAATGTCCACTCCTCCGAAATTGGAGAAGTTTAAGTTCTCCACCATAACTTGCTCTAATTTTTCTCTCAATTGAGACCGAATCTGTTTTACCTTACAACTCGGTTCAACTTCTAATCTTACCAGTAACCTAACCTGATTGGACTTGGTGAATATTTTGGTCGATGGCGAATGAACACCTGGAAGATCAGTGCATGATTTGCTCACTAATTCTCTTAACGCTTGCGGGGTAATCTTGACCGCCCCTTCATCATCGTCAAAGACTGATACTAATTGTGTTTTGGTTGAGCGGATTAATTTCCAAAAAATTAGGAGCAATACAACAATTCCAACACCATACCAAAAAATGGGAGCGGTGATGGCTTGTTTGGGGTCAAGACTTAGGTAGCCTTGGATTTGGGTAAGCATGATGGTTGTTAATCAGCGTCTGGGGCGGACCAAGTATCTTCGTCATCGTCACGATCGAGAGACTCTTGCTTGATATCATCAATGACCACATCAATAACTGATGCATGGTTGCCGGTCATGGATAAAATTTGGTCACGAATCGCTTCTTGAATCATCGCCCCGGTTTTGGCTAGGTCGACTCCGAATCTCAAAACAACCCTGACCTCAATTTTATAAGTGCCGTCATTTTCTTCACTTACCGAAACACCGCGTTCGGATTCTTTTTTAGCAAAGAAATCGGTCAGCCCTTCAACGACACCTGCACCACCTACATTGATAACGCCTTTTACGCTTTGGGTAGCCAGTCTGACAATCCCTGCCACTACACTATGATTGATGCGAATCGTTCCAAGGCTCCCACTCTCTTCCGAAAAAGTGGGGATGTTTTCATCAGAATCGGAATTTGCTTTCTTTTTTGTCATACTTTGTAACTTCTATTGAGTTTTCTTAAATACATCCTTGGGCGCACGAGCTAAGAATTCACCCACATAAGATGTGGTTGCTTCCCCTTGACGGAACCCAGGGTCCAAGATAATGGCTTTTAAAAATTCGATGTTTGTATCTATCCCGCGGATGATGTACTCGCTCAACGCACGGTACATTCTGTCCAAAGCGATTTTACGAGTACTGCCGTAGGTAACAAGCTTGGCAATCATGCTGTCGTAATAGGGCGAGACAGTGTAGCCTCCATACACATGAGAATCCACCCTTACGCCATGCCCGCCTGGGGCGTAGTACAAACCAATGGTTCCGGGAGATGGGGTGAAGCCGTTTGCGGGGTTTTCTGCACAAATTCTGCACTCAATCGCATGTTTGTTAAAAGTGACTTCTTTTTGTGAAATACTCAAACGATTGCCGGAAGCGATATTGATTTGTTCTTTAATTAAATCGATACCAGTAACCTCTTCGGTCACTGCATGCTCCACTTGGATGCGGGTGTTCATCTCAATGAAATAGAAATTTCCTTTTGCATCTACCAAAAATTCGATGGTTCCCGCATTAACATAATCTGCAGCCTGGGTTGCTTTGATGGCGGCTTTCCCCATACGAGTTCGCAAGTTTTTATCGAGGAAAGGGGAGGGTGCTTCCTCGATTACTTTTTGATGTCTTCGTTGCACAGAGCAATCGCGTTCACCAAGGTGAATCACATTCCCATGTTTGTCTGCAAGTACTTGAAATTCGATATGCCTAGGATCTTCAAGATATTTTTCAACATAGAGAGCACCATTGCCAAATGCTTTGGTAGCCTCCAACCGTGCTGCTTGAAATTCTTTTGCGAAACTAACCGCATTGTGAGCGATCCGCATTCCTCTTCCACCGCCTCCGGCTACTGCTTTTATGATTACTGGAAAACCTATTTTTTGAGCAACCTTGATTGCTTCCTTTTCATTTTCGATCGGACCATCGCTACCGGGGATAATGGGGACACCATTTTTACTGACGGTTTCCCGGGCCATTGCTTTATCCCCCATTTTCCCAATGGTTTCAGCTTTTGGGCCAATGAAATTGATATTACAGGAAGCGCACTGTTCAGCGAATTCAGCATTTTCAGAAAGAAAGCCATAACCAGGATGGATGGCGTCTACATCCGCAACTTCAGCGGCGCTTAAAATACGATCTGCTCGTAAATAACTTTCCGAGCCAATAGCTGGTCCAATACATATCGCCTCATCTGCTAATTGAACATGTAGAGACTGCTCATCCGCCTCAGAGTAAACTGCGAGAGTTTGGATACCGAGTTCTCGGCATGCCCGGACAATCCGAAGAGCGATTTCTCCCCTGTTGGCAATGAGGATCTTGCGAATCATGTGAGTTAAGAGGGGCGGATTTTGAATAAAGGTTGGCCAAACTCTACGCTTACACCATCCTCAATCAGAGTCTCAACGATCTCACCAGATACATCTGATTGGATTTCATTCATGACTTTCATTGCCTCAATAATACAGAGGACATCTCCTTTTTTCACTTTGTCGCCAACTTTGACAAACTCAGGGTCTTCAGGTGATGGTCTGCGGTAAAAAGTTCCAACCATAGGTGAAGGGAAGGGCTTGGTGTCATCACTTTTGGATGGCGTGGCTGTGTTTGCAGGGGCTGTCGTAGCGGGACTTACTGCCACGGCAGCAGGTTGTGACTGAACCACCACTTCACGCTGGGTGGCCGATCCCGCTCCGGGTCGAGCCATTCTAAGTTTTAAATCCTTCAGTTCGATCTCCAATTCTGTGAGATCGGATTTCTGCATTATTGATACAATTCCTTTTAATTCACTTAAGTCCAATCTAATGTCCTCCCTGGTTAAAGATTTTCATATTCCTATATCAAAGCTGATTTGTGCCTACATGCAATGCTTGTTTTGGGTCAAACAACGAAATTATGGATTTATGGACTTAGAGGGTTGGTCCCAAGATGGATGGACCAATCAGGGTCCTCCCAATCGCCCTGAATTTTTAGCTTACTTAGCTTGGATAGGGGGTCAGCCAAATTAACGATCTGTTTGAGCAAGGGAATTTTCAAATTTCCCGCAACTTGGAATTTAGCCAAAAGGTCAACCCTTTGGTTGATCCAGTTAACCTCTCCATTTGCTTCAAATTTAGATAAAGGACCTGTTAGGCTAGCACGATCAAAAGAAATTCGGTCATGGTCCAATCGGAAGGGTGCTTCTAAACGATTAAAATTAAGAGCGTCTGAGGGTAAAGGCAGATTAAAGGCTCCAAGCTTATTTCTAATCCCTCCCAATATATGGATGGACCCAATGTCCACATCGTAAATCTCTACATTTCCGGTTCCTTCAAAATGTTTAAAATCAGAGATCGGGCCTTCCGCATTGATTGAAAAGTCGATCTTTCCACCAATTTCATCCTTCTCCTCTGGGCTAAGAGGAGGTGGCTTTTCGGTAGCTTTATTTGCCCATTGGGAAGACTGGGAAACATTAGTAAATAATTTATCTCGGTCGGCCGATGTAAGATCCATAGAAAAAGAGATCTGATCTGAGGTGATTGAGGTTTGAGAAATCGTAAGGTTTCCCGTTCCTTCACTTATCCCGAATTCATCAAAATTTGCATGCAATAATCCTTTCTTTTTACGAATTTCACCCCGGGCATAATCTAGTTTTAAACCGCTGTAGGAAAAGGGGGAATCAGCAGATAAATATAAATCAAACCATGTACCATTCTCATCGTTCGCCATCTGTTTCTCCTTCAATACACTTCCTTTGCCCGAACAAAACACGGAAGAAATGTTGAAGTCTGCTAGAGTGTTTTCAACTTCTTTTCCGAGGATGGTTTTACCCTCATTAATCGGGAAGTCTCCGTCGATGCTGAAGGCAAGAAGCACATCACTTTTTTCGAGAGATCTTGGAAAAACCAATGTCCCTGTTGCCTTTCCGTATTTGTGGCTTATGTCATGGGCATTTAATCTGGTGGATCTGCGGTCTACTTCAATCGAAACCGAAGAGCTTTCCATATGAAAATCTTTGAATCCAATGCCCTTGGTTTTGATTTTTCCAATAGTAACAGAGTTGCCTGGTATTCCGCCCCATATCCCCTGAATTGAAAAATTACCCGTAGGAATTTCGGAACTGAACGAGAAATCATTCCAAAGAGGGGGCCACCAAACACCTAGCCAATTATCTATATCTGGAGGGTGGCATTTTCCATCAATTAAAAACCTGTACTCAGCAGGTTGCCATTTCTGAAAATAACTCCCAGTAACCTCGCTTAGACCAAGTTGGCCATAGGCATTGTGTATAAAGAGGGAAAAGTCTTGAGATACTTCTCCTCGAATAAAAAATTTACCAGGTGGTGTTTCTAAAGCTGAAAATTGTTTTGCTTTTATCAGGAATTGAGTGGTTGAATTTGCTGTCTTTGGAGTGGGGTTGGAATAGAATTTTATTTCCAACGATTCTCCTTCTAGGATTTTGAGCTCCCCTTGAGGTAATTTGACGAGAAAATCATGCATACTGGGCTTCAGACTCACAACTCCACTTCCTTGCCAGTATGTATCTTTCTTTAAAAAATTTAAAGAGGCACTGGTTCCATTCGATTCTGAAAAACATTGTACACCCATTCCCCTTTCATCCCCATGAATGTGTATCGAAACTGGGGGGACTGTTCCAATTACTTTTCCATTTATATCCACCCCTACACAGGAAAAAACCGATTTATGGTTGGTGACTTGAGGGCTTTCCCTGAACAATCGCCATTTACTTGATATTTTCGGTTCAATGAACCGAAAGGAAGAGGAGTCAGTTGAGATGCTTATGTGGTCAGCAACCGCATCCAGATCAATATCTAAAAAATGATCTCTTTGTGGAGAAAGATTCACGGAGATCATACACGATAAATTTTCTACATCCTGAGTGCCTCCTTGGCTCTTCTTGTTTTCGAAGATGTGGAACTGGGCATATTGTGCGTTGGTTCTGCCCAGAATGTCCATTTGGACTGGAGGCAGGTACTCCACCCAATCAGAAAGTTTCCGCTTAGCAGCTTCGATTTTCTTAACAATGGGTACGATTTCAAAGGTGCTGTCTTCTGCATTTGGTGTGTTCTTTAGGAAAAGTTCAGCAAGGTTTTTTGAGTTGAAAATAACATTGGATTGGATTGATCCAAGACTTAGCCTGGACTTGATCACCCAAGTTTTATTCAATGGGTTTTGGTCCACGGAGAATTCTAAAATTTCCAATTCTTCAGAACCTTTTTGTGCGGGTAATACCTGAGCCCTAGATAATTTGATTTGTTCAATGATCGAAGGAAGAAAACGATTTTCAAAAATTGGATTCAGGCTAACAGACAGGTCTTCCCCATGGATGAGGTTGGTTTGGTTTACCCAAAAATTGAATGTTCCAATCTCTATCTTACTTAACCCAACGATACGGGGTAAGTTAACTTCAACCCTGACCTCTTCGGGTAAAAAAGAGTTGATAGCTGATTCGATAAGGCGGGCAGGGAGGGGAACCCTAAAGGTGGCTAAAGAGTAATAAAATATTTGAGCAAGAAGGCATAGAAAAAGGGCTAGCCCAATTTTATTTCTAGCTTTTGCCAAGGATTGATATGCATGGGAGGGCTTCATTCGAAGCTTTTAAAATCAGGGTTCGGGGTTTTGTGATGATATCCCTTTTGCAAGTTCATCAATTATCGTGATAGGTAGATTGGCGACCACGCCTAACTCTTCGGAACCTGCAAACCATTTGGTTCCCCCAACCCGGTCGGTAAGTTTAAACTCGATGGCCTGAAAATCATTGGTGTCTGCTGAATCGAATCGCAAAGAATATTTCCATGGCAACCAGTCACCATTGGACCAAATCCCCTCATCGTTGTAGGATAGATCAACAAAGGAGTCTGCCTGAAAATCGGTAAGTCTTTGAAAGGCTTCTCCATCAGAAGCAAAGGAGTAGGTATATAAAACGCTTTCCTCCTTTAATGACTTAATCGAAATTCGCTCGGGCTGATATTCAACGGGTAGTAACCTTCGGTCTTTAAAGTAGACTGCTTTCGTGGTTATGATTGTATCCCATTGGTTTTCGACCAAGCAGACGAAAGCATGCTCGCTCACATAGGTATTCCACAAGGAAGTTTCTGAATTTAACTTGCTGGCAAGTATTGTTTTGTGGGTGCTATCATCAAAATCTACTTCCAGCCGGTAGGTCGGGAGATCAAACCCTTGTTCAGTCAGGCTTTCGGGAGATGGATTGAAGCTAACAAAACTGGAAGCTTCCACGGAATTTAAGCGATGAATTAAATCACGTACAAGACCCGAGTCTGCAGTAAATGAGATACTTTCCTCACCATTATTTTCCAAGCCCATCCAGGAGTTTTGCTCAGTAGACCGAAGGCTTAACGTACAATTGCCTTCGACCATTTTGATTCTTCGAACTGAATTTAGATCGCTAGCAAACAGTCTTTTTTCCCTAAGCTCAACACCAAGGTTAAGGAGAATATCCGCGAAACTATCCTCAATGTAAAATGATTGTTCATGGCGGTTCGACTTTACCAGGTAGTTACCTACTTGAGGTTGGTCCAATTTGAGGAGTTCAAAAGTAAACATTTCTCCTAGTGCTTGAATGTTCAATTCAAACTCAGTGGTAAGATTCAAATCTAAGCCAGGCTTTGCAAAGCCAACTAAATTTTCCGAAACAAGTTTGTGCAGTAAGGAAGCGACAGCATTTTCATTCGCAGGACCTTGGAAAGGAGATAGAAAACTCCACTGCTCTTGTTTTTTGGATAGCAAGGTAGAGACCGGTGCAGACCCTTCCCTAAATGTTTTAACTTCTAATTCATCGATCGCATAAATAGGAAAATCAATAAAAGTTAATTGGGCCCATTCATTGATGGGGACACTAATTAACTGTTCAATTTGATTGGGCCCACGCCATATACTTGCCGATTTTTCGTCTGCAATGAGGAGGTACCGACCATTCTCATCACGGGTTAAGCTTCCCAAAGTAATCTTCATTTTGGAATTTTCACTCGATAAATGAAAACTGGAGGAATTTTCATCAAATCCATAATCTTCAAGAATTTCCCCCCTCCTATCTAGCTCATTGATCCCGCAAATATAAACAGGATTTAAGTGGGACAGTTTGGAGATTAGATTAGCAAGAGCGATTGGCTCAATTGACCAAGATATGGGATGTATGATTTTCCATTCATTTAGATCTTTTACAAAGTTGATTCTTTGGGAAATTGCGGGCTGAAAGATTTCAATTTCATCTATTACGGAAGTAATCTCTGCAATTCTCGTTCTTATTTCCGAACTGGGAGTTTCCTCTTTTTCAATATCCAAAAATATAAACAAACCTAGTAAAACATTTGCAATCAAGAGGAGAAATATTCGATTTTTAAGCATGGAATTATAATTCTTTTCTTAACCAGCTGACAAATACGCCGAGGAGCAAAACCACTCCTGGTATACATGCAAAGTAGTAAATAAGTTGATCAAATTGCTCATCCGACATCGAGATGCTGTAAGATTGCAAGATCCGTGGAGGAACATCGAGCATATCATTATTCTCGTTCATCCAATAAATAATATTTCTAGCTAAAGCTTGGTTTCCTGCACCAGACCTTAATTTATCGTTGGATAAAATCTTTGATGAACCCAGGACAAGAAGTTTGCCCGCAGATGCAAGACCAGTTTCCATGGCCCTTTGTGGGTCTGGTTGGGATACCGCAAGAATAGGAACGGGTCCAGGCAGGTCGAGTAGAGGGTTTTTTTCAGGAGGAATACTCCTTGCCGTCCAATTAGATAAGGCCCAGGAGTCTCGTGAGGAAAAAATCAATTCCTGTGCTACAAATGGATTGCCGGGGCTATTTTCTTTCTCCACTGGTCTGCACCTGTCTGACAAAATAGAGAAACCCTCATTCATCATGTTCTTCACTAACGGGTGAGATTCATTTCTTTGGTAGGTCCTGAGAAAATATGAACCTGAAAAGAGGTCGAAATTTTCTCTTTTGGGGTCGTAGATCAACATATCATGGCAGCGCAACCCCCACTCTTTTAAAAGAGGTCTAAATCCCAATGCAGGTCGATCTGTTAATCCGCTTTCCTCAACCGGATCAAGAGCAAGAAGAAGGGTGCCTTTGTCCTGGTTTAGAAAGTTTCTTATAAGGGCAATCTCTTTATCCTGAAAAACTGCCTTGGGACCAGATACAACCAAAGCGACGGCATCATTAGGCAATCTATCCAATGTTCCAAGGTCTATACTGGAAACGGCAATATTTCTGTCCTCGATTAATCCTCTTAATACTGAGTTGCCGATAATCGGATCGATGTCTTCCGGGCTGCTCTCCCCATGTCCTCTGGTAAAATATACTGTTTTTCGATCTCTGGAAGGAATGGATAAATCAAGAACCGAACGAACCAAAGTTTCTTCTCCCCTAAACTTACCAGGCTCAAGAATGCCGTTCCCCACCTCTTTCCAATCGGAATAAAAACCAGCTTCCCAAATCGCTTGCCTGGCAATTGATTCAACAGACCGAAATGCTTGGGTGGTGTCATAAGGGTTTACCCCTGTTTCATCTTTGTAACGAAAAATGATTTGGGGGCCGTTTTGTTCAGAGGCCGCGATCAGAAGGTTAGGCTGAGTAATTTTATACTGATCTAGTACATCATCTTTTTTTCGGGGAGCAAAAACATCAAGCCGATGAATCTTTATGGGATGGGGTGTATCTGCTCTTTCCAATGCATCCAAAAGAAGCTCGAGGTCGTGCATGAATCTTTGAATGATTTTTGGCATGCCAGAGTTCTCAGTTAGCGTTATAACTATATCCACAGGTTGTTCCATTCGGTTGAGTAAAGCTAAGCTTTCTCTGGAAAGACTGAATTTTTTATCGGGAGATAAGTCTATTTGAGTCGTAACTTGGGATATGAGAAAATTTAGACCCATGGAAAAAGTAAACAGAAGAGAGATAACCACCCAACGGTCTAACTTCCTATTTCTTTTTGCGTGCTTAAAGTCCATCTCTTAGTGCTTCAGTCGCTCAATTTTTATGGTTGCTAGGCTCAAAAAGAAAAAGGCAAGAACCGCTTGATGAAGTAAGGTCGACCAGTCAACAATTCCTACGGCAAAGTGCTGAGCTTTATTCAGACCTTGGTTTAAAGAGCCTAGGCACACACTCCAAACTTCATCTATTCCAGCGGGTAGGGAATCATTCCTGTACTCCCCATAAGAAAATGCCATCACAGCTAAGTAAAGAGTCAGCAGGGTAAAGGTTAGCATGCCAGCAACCATTTGATTTTTGGTGAGAGAACTGGCAAAGATCCCCACTGCGGTAAAGCTTGCACCAAAAGTACCGAGGAAAATGAATCCGCCCAGCCAATGTTCTAGCTCATGGAAGCCTAGGCTTATACCCTGTGAAGGAAATGCGTACCATAGAAGTAGGGGGAAGCAGAGAGCTAGCAATGAAATTACTAAGAAAAAAAGCAGTGAAGCCATCCATTTCCCCACCACCAAACCAAATGAGCCAACGGGTGCTGACATTAAGGTTTCTAATGTTCCCAATCTTCTTTCTTCAGAAAAAGAACGCATGGTGAGGAAGGGAACCAATGCCGGAGATCCAAAAGTCAACCCAACAACCAATGAGGAAAGGGGGGGGAGTATCCAATCAGTCTGAGCAAAACCTTCTATAAAGAAGCGGAATCCGATGCCAAGGAGTGATAAAAAGTAAAAACTCGCCACATAAGTAGAGGGCGAGATGAAGAGGGTGAACAATTCATGCCTGAGTATGTGCCAGAAACCATTCATGAAGTCCTAATTCGTGGCAATACTGCCAGAATCCTTGGTCAGATGTTTTCTTCGTCCAAGGTAATCTTGGGTCTCCCAGTTCTTTTTTGTGGCACGCAAGAAGATGGTTTCTAAATCGGGTCTCGATATCTGAAATTCGGAAATACTGATTCGTTCGTCTTTGATGATTTCCCTTAAAATTTCTTCAGCCTTTTCCTCACCGTTTAATGTGGAAAAGGTGAACCTGCTTTTTTGAGCTACATCGACTGAATCATCCGAAATCAGTTCGCAAGAAGTGTCCACCCTGCGAATGGCTTTATGTAATTCAATCCTGTTGTTGGATGAAACAATTTCAAAAATCGTTTTGTTGATAAAAAGCCTTTGCAGCTCGTTCATAGTGCCTTCGGCAACAATTTGTCCGTGACTAAGAATAATCATTCGGTCGCAACAAGCTTCGACCTCAGAGAGAATATGACTGGACAAAAGAAAAGATACTTCACCTCTCAATCTTTCCATCATTCTTCTGGTGATGGCAGACTGTCTAGGGTCCAGCCCAATCGTCGGCTCATCCAAAATCACCAATCTTGGCTCTGCCAACAACGCATCGGCGATTCCAACTCGTTGACGATATCCTTTTGAAAGGTTACCAATTTTTCTTTCTGAAACCCTCCGTTCAAGGTCACAGGTGTCCAATACCATTCGGATTCTTTCTCTTTTTCTGCTGCCCTCTAACCCCTTTAAATTTGCCCTGAATTTAAGATATTCTATGACACGCAGATCTTCGGGTAGTGGGTTGTTTTCGGCAAGAAATCCAATGTGCTTTCTCACCTCGCCTTCCTCCTCTGCAAGATCGACACCACATACCTTCGCCTCTCCGGAGTCAGCAGGAATAAGGCCTGAAAGGATTCTTAAGGTGGTGCTTTTCCCTGCACCATTAGGTCCGAGAAAGCCAACAATCTCACCTTTGCCAATGGAAAAACTTATCCCTTTGAGTGCTTGCACCAAACCATATCTTTTTCGCAGGTTGATAACATCTACAATTGGAAATGGCTTTGCTTCAGCACTCATGAGCTACACTAGCTTGCTGTTCTAAGCAGGCGAGGGCAAGACCTTCTAGCGTGAGGTTCGGGTGAATGGTGGCTCCCTCCAAGTGAAAGTTTTTAGATTCTCCTCCTGTTTGTACAACCGACTGGAGGATTTCCCCTTCTTGTTCGAGTTCGCTTTTGATTGCACCGAGGACACCTTGGATCATGGGAAGGTACCCATGGATGATCCCGCTCACCAGGGCGGCCTGTGTATTTTGTCCAATCGCACGACCTGAACGGGATATTTTCGTAAGTTCAACCTGGGGAAGGAGGGCGGTTTTATTTCCCAAATAATCTAACATTCCTTGGGGCCCAGGCAGTATGACACCTCCTTTGTATCCATCCGATTCTGTGACTACATCAAAAGTAGTCGCTGTTCCCAAATCAATCACCACCGCCGGTAAGTCATATTTTTGAAAAACAGCAAAGGAGTTTGCGATTCGATCCGCACCAATTTCTTCAGGCTTTGGATATTTTACTGGAAGAAGAGACTGGTTTAGAGCGGTTAAGCGAAAAGCTTGAAGATTTCGGGAGTCCAGCTGTAACTGGAGGCATTTTTCAGCTTCTGGAACAACTGAGCAAAAAGCAATTTTTCCTTTGCCCTTCCATTCGTCTATCCATGTTCCAACACAACTCTTAAATTCGTTTGTCGAAACCGTTTTTTCCTGAGAAATGCCACCGTCTGACCATACACCACTTCTGCAAGTCGTGTTTCCAATATCAATGCAAAGAATAGGGCAGGCTAAAGCTGTATTTTTCATACAAAGAGGCTGACTTCTCCAGCATGGACAATCTTTTCTGTTCCATTTCTCAATTTGATCAAAAGACCGCCACTCGAATCTATTCCAGATGCTTTCCCGCTAAATGTTTTCTTACCACTCTCTACTTTTACTTTTTGTCCGGCTAGAAAATCCATATCTGCCCATTCTCGAAGAAGTTTTTTATCTGCATCTCCCTTAAAACACTCTTCGCTCGCCTTCAGGGAGACCTTGATAATCTTGGCAGCGAGCTCATGCATCCTCCAACTTGCCTGGCTTATTTCTTTGAGTGATGTGGATTTGTTTTTGATAGGGTCAGGGTAATGGGCAGGGGAGGAGTTTATGTTTAATCCGATTCCAAAAACGATGGACCTTACCTGATCACAGTCAACGGAAGCCTCCGTGAGCATACCTCCCAATTTTTTATTTTCTGCAATTAAGTCGTTGGGCCATTTAACTGAAAGGTTATCAATACCGGTGTGGCTTTTAAGAAATTTCCCGATGGAAATACCCTGCCAAAGAGTGAAGTTTCTAAACTTCACCAAATCAATATTGGGTCGGAGGGCGATACTAAGATATAAGTTTCCACCCTTGGGGCTGTGCCATGATCTGCCCATTCTGCCACGTCCCGTAATTTGTTTATGGCTCAAAACAACAAAGGGGGCATCGAATCCAGAAGCGAGTAACCGTTCCGCCTCCGAGTTCGTACTGTCTGTACTTTCAAGAAGGTAAAAAGGAATGTCCATCTTGCAATCCTCAAGCCATGCTTTGAGGAGTGGTGCCACCAGTACATCGGGTTCGCCGGCCAACCGGTACCCTCGGTTTTGGCTCGCCTCAATCGAAAGGCCTGCCTTGCGCAATTTATCGACCCTTGCCCAGACTCCTACCCTTGACATTTTTAAGCGCTCGGCCAGATAATTTCCCGAGACATAGTGGGGAGAGGCTTGCAGCAACGAGCTTAATACAAAAAGGTTTGGGTCATCCTTTTTGGGGGCAGAGAGCTTAGCACCTTTGGGCTTAAACGCTTTCTTTTTTCCTGTCGGATATTTGGCCATCTAACGAATCCAGTCCAAGCCGATATCAATCCATTTTGCATTGTGTATGGGGGCACCAGAGGAGATAAAATGAGGCCTAGCTTGGGCGTATTCTAGAATATTTTTTTGATGAATGCCTCCACTGGCTTCGAGAATTACACGATTCTTATTTAATGCCACTGCTTGGGATACTTCCATCGGAGAGAAGTTATCCAGTAACACCGCATCTGCACCTCCCTTGATTGCACTACCTAATTGGTCGAGCTGATCGATTTCCACCTCGACTAATTTACCTGGTGCTCGATTTTTAACTTCCTCAAGAAAACGAATCATAGCAGGTTCATTTTCAATACCAGCTGCAGCCAAGTGGTTGTCCTTGATCAATACACGATCAAATAAACCCATCCGGTGGTTGAAGGAACCTCCGCAAGCGGTCGCATATTTTTCGAGTATACGGTGGCCTGGGGTGGTTTTTCTGGTATCCAACAATCCCACTTCATAAGGGGTGAGAATCTCAACAAACTTCGCCGAACTTGTGGCCACTCCAGATAACCGCTGGATCAAATTGAGTAAGGTTCGCTCAATGGCCAAAATTTGCCGGATGGATCCAGAAATCGTGCCAATCGATTGCCCTTTTTGGCAAGGTGTACCATCCTCAAGGTCAGAGTGGAATTCTAATTGGTCACAAGCGAAGGCACGGAATAATAGTTGGGCAAGTGGAATTCCGCACAATATGAATGGTTCTCGGCAGGTAAGCTGGGCACGCCCTGTTCCATGTAAATTACAAACATTAGAGGTAAGATCATCTTTCCATGGCTCAGTACCCTTTTGTGGATCTAGATCCTCTCGGACACAAATTTGAAGAAGGTCTTGTACCTCTTGAGAATTTTCTATGGCCCGCCACGAAATTCTTTGGCGAAAATCAGCAAGACGGGGCGGGTCTGAGGTCACGAAACCGTGGATAGCTGAACAGAGGTTGACAATGCGATCAAATCTTCGGCAGTTGGAAGATCCGAAATGATTTCACCAGGATTCGGCCCAACTCCTACAAAGCGAACTGCTGGTAATTGGATACCCTCGTGTCCATCCGGATATGCCACATGGATAACACTGGAAAGCATTTGAGCAATATAATGCTTCGCTTGTTCGGGAAGATCCTCAAAATGCTTGATCCCTCGCAAATCTTCGGTCCAACCTTGGATGAATTTGTAAACAGGTTGAAGGGTCCGACGAACGGATTCATGCCTAGGTACTGATTGGGTGATGCTTCCATCGGGAAGTTGGTAGGCCGTGCAAATTTTAAGCTCACTGGGCACAGAACTATCGAGGGTTAGTGCATCCAGTTTATTGATCACAATCTGATCAAACCCTCCGTATCTTAAAGCGTTCCCTTTTTCCACCGCATCAAACCAACCGACCATCCGTTGCCTTCCCGTGGAAGTGCCAAATTCTAATTTCGCTAACTTTTTCCCCCAGGGGTCGGTATGATGGTCAATTTGTGTTAAGAAGTGGTGGGTTCCTACTTTTGTATCGTAAGCCTTGCAGCATCCAATCTGATTGATCGGTTGAATGGGGATACCACCCGAATGAAAAAGCTCCGCACTGGTAGTGTGAGATGCGGTCACATTAGGGGTAAATCCATGCCTTTTGTCCAACCAGTATGCCTGTCCAAACTCAGCTACAACAAGTTTTTTCTTTTGGGTAGACTGAACTAAAAAGTCCCGGCCATCACCAATGCAGTCTTGGAGTTGTTTTCCTGCATCCCAATAAACTTCAATCAACTCATTTACATCCAAGCGAAAGGGTTCGTCACCTAAAAATCGATTGAACTCGAATTCATTCTCCGGAAAAATCTCTTCATCAATGGATGCCTGATTGGCTCGTTTTTCTGCGGTGCTGAGAAGGTCAAAAAACTGATACCATGTGGATTCATCGACTTTACATACATAGCGAATGGTATCCGAGGCACGCTGGCACCTTTGCTCTATCGCTTGAACAAATTCATCTTTGTTTTCGAGAAAGCTTTGGTAGAAAATTTGCCATTGCCCCGTTTCATCTCCGTAAGCCGGGCTGATCCCACGACCGGTTGAACCGCGGCTCTCCATGCCCAACTGATAAACCCGGTAATTTTCCCAGGCCAGATCGAGTAAGCGGTGGCTGAGGTCACTCATTTGGCATTTTTGGTCGATAAGCAACCGACTCATAACTTTGAGGCCTCTGCTCTCAAGAGGTTTTGCTTCCCAAAGAAATTTTCTGGGGTCAGCGACCACTCCTGATCCGATGAGCAAAGTTGGCACATCTGGATCGCCCACACCCGAGGGAAGGAGATTTAATTTTAATCCGGCAGCAGTGTGCCCAGCATTGGCACCACCATTTACTTTCATCACCCCGGAGGCCGGTTCACCATGTATTTCTTTGTGATGCTCCAAAATTTCATGCACAACTCGGCCCTTGCCTTCGTCTCCCATACTAATCCCGATTACAGAAACAAGGGATGAATCAAAGTTGTTATTCAAAGTAGCCATCAAATAAAAAAGTTAAGAGCGGTTGAGATCGCTACGCTTGATCTCGACCACATCGTGAGGTGCCGATTCGCGCTGGCCCGCTGGAGTAACTCGTACAAACCGGGCGTTTTGTTGTAGTTCTTGGAGGTCAGCAGCACCAAGATAACCGAGCCCTGCCCGAATTCCACCTGCTAAGTTTTCCAGAACTTCCCGAAGAGAGCCAGATACCTCTTTAAGGGCTTCGATTCCTTCGGGTGCACTCTTGCCACGCAGATCTTTTTGGCTATGCCCATAGCGGGCAGCGGAACCATCACGCATAGCTTCCAAACTTCCCATTCCTCGGTACTGCTTGTAGTACTTCCCTTCAATTTCGATAATCCCTCCGGGTGCCTCACGGCATCCGGCAAGCAATCCACCGCAGATCACTCCATCAGCGAGAGTGAGTGCTTTTACAATGTCGCCAGATTTATTGATTCCCCCATCGGCCAGAATCGTAACCCCCGCTTTTTTCTTCGACTGGGAGGATGCATACAGAGCAGTCATTTGAGGAGTGCCCACACCTGCAACGATCCTGGTTGTACAAATGGAGCCCGGACCCTGGCCAATTTTTATAACATTGGCCCCGGCATCCCCAAGAAATTCAACTCCCTCACCCGTAGTCACATTTCCAGCCATGATAGGGAGATCGGTAAAAGCCTCTCTAAGGCAGCGGATTGCATCTCCCACGCCTTGGGTATGACCATGGGCGGTGGATACGGCTACCAGGTTGAGCCCATGGTCCACCATCTCACCCACATGCTCAATAAGGGAGTCTTTTGCTAGGTCCCCTTTCTCATCGCGGGGGACTGAGACAGCAGCCCCACAAAGAAGGCGAAAATTGGCATCTCTGGATGGTTTCAAATGACCGCTTGATTCATCCATGATCCTTTCGATGTCACTCAGGGTATAAAGGCCGCGCATTCGGTCGTGATCATCAACCACCAAAAGCTTGTGGATGCCCATATGTTTGCTGAAAAATTGATCGGCAGTAACAATTGGATCATCCCCCACTTCTGATTCTCGGATAGTAAACACTTTATCCCGGGCAAGCATTCCATCAGTGACCTTGTGGTCACGGTAGCGTTCTTTTACCACTCGTCCAGGGAGTAGGCCAAGTAGTTTGCCTTCTTCGTCCACAATGGGGAAGGTGCGAAATTGGAAGTTCTTTTCCTCGATTGTTTTGAGCACATCCCCAATAAATTTATCGGCAGAGAAGCAAATGGGGTCTTGAATCAATCCATGAACATGGTGTTTGACCCTTGCCACTTCTTTGACTTGTTGACGCTGGCTCATGTTGTAATGAATGAGCCCCAGTCCACCATTGAGGGCCATACCAATCGCCATGTCCGACTCGGTCACGGTATCCATATCGGAAGAGACTATGGGCAGGCTCAGTTTGATTGATTCACACAGTTGGGCATCCAACTTAACTTGCCCAGGCAAAACCTCTGAGTAGCGCGTTACCAGTGATACATCATCAAATGTCAGCCCGTTGGGTAAGGAACGGGAGAAAAATTCATTCGCTTCGAGGAATAACTCGTTATCCATGATTGGTGCTTTTGTTGTCCATCGACTATGCTTTATATGATCTAAACCGCTTTTATTCTCAAGGATATTTAATGAAACCCAAAAGAAGTTATTTACTTTTATCCCAGTCGCTCAATGAACCCTTGCAAACAGCAAAAGGAATCATTCGGGAAAAAAAGAGCCTAGTCCTTCGTCAGATTAATGAGCTTGGTCAAATTTCATATGGGGAAACCTCACCTTTATCTGGGTTTTGGGAATTTGACCTTTCTGAGGCTTTGAACCAGGCAAAGGAATGGGCATCTTGCCTCACTCCATCTGAGAACTTTTCCTTCCTCGGGCCTGCCATAAGTTGCTTAAATTCAGAAATTTGGAATTTGAATTCGGAGGGGTTATTCCTTCCGGAAACAGCTCAAATTTACAATGAGGGGAAATCGATTTCAGGAAGGGTAATAAAGCGGAAAATTGGACTCCAACCGGCCAAGGAAGAAATCCCTATGATCTGCGAATGGCTCCAACAATTGGATGAAAGGGCCCAAGTTCGCCTCGATCCCAACGAAAGTTTTTCCCGGGATGACTTAAAACGTTGGGTTGATGCAATGGAGCAGTATCGTTGCGTTCAATTTATTGAGCAACCTACCTCTTTTCGGGATGATGACTGGTT
This sequence comes from Opitutales bacterium, assembly GCA_038150505.1. Taxonomy (GTDB): domain Bacteria; phylum Verrucomicrobiota; class Verrucomicrobiia; order Opitutales; family Seribacteraceae; genus Chordibacter. The sequence continues at coordinate 30,188 of JAYOTQ010000006.1, forward strand.
GATCGATTTTTCCCGGCAATCCCCAGTTGCCATTGCTCTGGACGAGGCACTTCTTCGTATGAATACGATGAGCTTGGTTAGGGAACTCCCTCGAAACTTATTTTTGGTATTTAAGCCGTTGTTTTTTCAAGATTGGGAAATCCTGGCAAGCCTGGTAAAGGATCGTTCAGACCGGGTGGTTATTTCTACTGCTTTTGAAACGCCCTTCGCCTATGAGGCCTTAATTCGTTTGGCTGCTCAATCCAAGCTTTCTCCAGGCTTGGATCGATCCTGCTTTTTGGGGCATCCTTATGAGTTTTCTTCGCACCATCAACCTTTGCTCCAGTGTCCGTCAGTAACGGTTGCTCAACTGGATAAGTTGTGGGACTCCTTGTCCAGATGAAACATTTATATGCTACAAGAAATTGCTCCTGGCACTCCCTGGGGAGCCCCAAAGGAGATTTTCTTTTACAATATGCTTCCCAAGCTTATCGGCTTTTAGGTGGCGGTGAATCGATCCTTTTTCAACCCAGTGGTCCAGTGGTAACATCCGATGATCACCAATCTTTGACCCTGAGCTTTTATTCCGGTGGCACCAGTGGAAAACCGGAGGTGGTCAAACACAATGAGCATACCATAGCTTCCGCAGTTTCTGGCTTGGTGGGTAGAATAGGCTCATCGCCCATAGACAGCTTTTGTTGCCTCCCTCTTTGGCATGTGGGGGGGTGGATGCAGTTGGAAAGGGCATGGGCGACTGGTGGACAGGTGGTGTTTGGTGACTACCGGGATTTACTTAAAACTAAAAACCATGATCTTTTGGTTGGAAAGTGGATATCCTTAGTGCCCACCCAGTTACATGAATTACTGAAGTCTCAAACCGCAACAGATTGTCTTCTAAGAGCAAAAGGAATTTTCATTGGTGGAGCAGCGATGAACACACACCTTATTCAAAAATCCCGTTCGCTGGCTTTACCCATTTTCCCATGTTACGGATCATCGGAGACTGCAGGTATGGTAACTTTACTTTCCTCTGATTCTTTTTTGAATTTGATAGACGGGGTGGGGGAGGCTCTTGCTCATGCATCGATCCGAATCAATGAAACAAACCAAAAGATAGAAATTCGCAGTTCCAGCCTGTGTTTAAGTCGGGGAGATGATAATTTCCCTGCTAATTCCTGGTTAAAGACACCGGACCTGGGCTACATCGGTGGGAGTGGATCGTTGGTAATTACTGGGCGTAGCGACAGAATAATCAATTCAGGCGGGGAGAAAATACAGCCTGAAATTATCGAAAACCTGCTTATTTCCAGTGGTTTGATCGAGCAATGCATGGCACACGGGGAACCCCATGAAAAATGGGGTGAATGTGTGGTGGTTTCTATTTGCCCAAGAGGTGTGAAGCTGGATGAACTGAAAAAAATAGTGAAAAATGAATTACCTCTTCACATGCAGCCCAAAATATGGCGAACGATGGATGCCTTACCCCTATCCGATATGGGGAAACGGAAAAATTAGCCTCCCAACCCACTGGGATGGGGCTATCACAACCTAGATCTTGTCTATAATATGATCAGCCAAACCGTATTCAATTGCTTCTTCTGCAGTTAAATAAAAATCCCGATCTGTATCCTGTTGAATTTTTTCCATAGGTTGGCCAGATGTCCGGGCAAGGATGGTGTTGAGTTCTTCGCGTAAACGCTCCATTTCCTGAGCTTGGATATTAATATCGACTGCTGCTGCAACCATTCTACCAGTAATAAGGGGCTGGTGGATCAATACGCGCGAATGAGGGTAAAGGTACCTAAGTCCCTTCGATGCACCACATAACAAAATCGAACCCATGCTTGCTGCCATACCTGTGACCACAACCTTGATGGGAGAAGTGATCAATTGCATGGTATCAAAAATGGCCATACCTGCGGTGATCGAGCCTCCAGGGGAATTTATATAGAAAGTGATTTCTTTTCCCGGATCAGTAGCTTCTAAGTGAAGCAGTTTTTCGGTGATATCTCGGGCAGATTTATCACTTACTTCTCCCCAAAGGAAGACTTTACGGTCTTCAATAAACTTGGACTGGATCGCTTCAGCGACCGATCCGGATTTCTTTTCCTTATCTTTATCTTTTTCTTCGCTCATGTGAGTCTTTGGATATATCGGTTTACAAATTTTTGTCGAGCATCTCGATTCTGCGGGTGTGCCTGCCTCCTTCAAATTCAGCATTCAGCCAGGTATCCACAATCTTAAGGGCAAGTTCTTCAGAGATTTGTCTTTGGCCAATGGATAAGACATTGGCGTTGTTGTGCTCCTTGGCCAACTTCGCAGTTTCTTCGCTCCAACAAAGAGCACAGCGCACACCTTTAACCTTATTCGCTGCCATTGCTTCTCCATTTCCACTTCCTCCGAGAACAATTCCTAAGTCGCATATGCCATCCGCAACACTTTCTGCTGCAGGCCTAATGTACTCCGGGTAATCAACGGATTCATTTGAAAATGTGCCAAAGTCCTGTACCTCATGACCATGCTTTTGTAGGTGCTGCTTGATGGCTTCCTTATAATCGTAGCCGGCGTGATCTGTACCTAGTGCGATTTTCATAATTAAATAATAAGGGGATTAGGGGAAAGCTGACCGATCGAATTAAATGAGCCCCAATTCCATTTTACCTTCTTCAGAGATCATATCCTGGGTCCAGGGAGGGTCCCACACGATTTCCACCTCAGCATGATCAATTCCAGGAAGCTCAAGCACTTTCCCTTTGCAATCATCTGCGATAACCGGTCCCATGCCACAGCCTGGTGCTGTGAGAGTAAGGTCGACATAGGCCACACGCCCATGATCCTTGGTTTCTTCGATTTCCACCCTGTAAATAAGACCCAAGTCCACCACATTTACAGGTATCTCTGGATCAAAAACAGTTTTAAGGTTTTCTTTAATTTCATCCACTCCTGCGGGCTTAGCATTTCCATCAGCAGGGAGCTTGGTGGCCTCTTTCAAATCCTCGCCAAGGGCATCGGCATCGCGGGCAGCGATTCTGTACATTCCCTGAAGGGTCATCACTGTAAAATTTCCTCCCAAACGATGGGTGATGGTAACTTTTTCACCCCTGCCCAAAGTAAATTCTTCTCCGTGGGGAATCAATGTGGCAACCACATCTCTATTGAGTTCTACTTCTTGTTGGCTCATTGAAACAAAATTAGGAAGATAAAGAATCTGCGAGGGTATTCAACAGAAGTTCACGGGTTTCCTCATGCTGGATGTTGTTTAAGGATTCGCTTAAAAATCCTAACGCAATCAGCTTCTCTGCTTCTGTCTTGTGGATTCCGCGGCTGTGCAGATAAAAAAGCTCTTGCGGGTCAATTCTACTGGTGGTTGCCCCATGACTGCACTTTACCTCATTTGCCAGGATTTCAAGCCCGGGCAAGGAGTCGGCTTCCGCTTCTGAACTGAGTAAAAGATTACGGTTGGTTTGGTAAGCATCTGTGTGCTGGGCATCCTCATCTACCTTAATAAGCCCGGAAAAAATAGATTTAGCTTCCTTACGGAGGGCATTTTTGCAGAGCAGGTTACTCGTGCAGTGCGGAGCTTGGTGTACTTGAATGGTCCTTTGATCAAAAAGTTGTTCGTGATCACCTAAGAAGATGGAACCATACTCAAAATGAGCACCAGATTCCTTCAATACTCCCTTGGACTCAATCCGGGACTGAGCCCCTCCTAAGTGCAAATTTGAGGTGTTTAAGTATCCGTTCTTTCCGATAAGGAAATTTTCCAAATGCACAACCGTTGCCCGGGAAGAGCATTCCTGAATCACGATACGGTTCAATCTGGCACCTTCTCCCAAATTTACCTTGAGCAGGTTGGATATAAATCCGCCTGCATTCTTTGGTGCACCGGTAAACTTTTCAATCAATGTTACCTCAGCATTTGCTTCCAGCTCAATAAGGCTATGATGAAAAGCAATTTTTCCTGCTTCGGGCTCATGATGTTCAATCACAAGGGGAGTACGGACCGCCGCACCTTTGCTTGCACGCAGTAAGAAACCAGTCTGAGCAAAGGCTCCGGTGAGATAAGAGAAATCATCTGCCCCTAGTTCAGGTCCGGAAATTTTGGGTAATGAGGTTAATGCATGGGGTTCATCGAGAATCAATCGGTCCAAAAGGTCGATTCTTATACCATCGTTCAGAGGAGTCTCTTGAAAAGTGAGAGATTCTTTGGGGTTTGCCAAGCCGGAGATTTGATCCAACCCGAAGCGTGCCCGGGGAGAAAATCTCCACCTTTCATCTTTCAACACTTTTTTGGGAAGGTTGGAAAACATTTCCCAACACTCTCGCCGGTAATCGGCTAACCAGCCTGGTTCCCAGGACCTACTATCCGAAAATTGGTTAAAGCTATCCAGTTGCATAAAGGGAAAAATATCTAAAGAAGCGGGGGGAATTGTTTCTAGGCTCATGGGTATTATCCGACGGAACCTTCCATCTCCAAATCGATCAATCTTTTTAACTCCACACTATATTCCATGGGGAATTCTCTGATCAGGTCGTTGACAAATCCATTCACACATAAGCTCATCGCTTCTGCTTCGCCCAATCCACGTTGTTGCATGTAAAAAATTTGCTCGGCACTCACCTTGGAAACACTTGCTTCATGTTGCACCGAGTTTGCATCTCCTTGAACCGTGATCGCGGGGTAGGTGTCTGTCTGGCTATTGTTGTTGATGAGTAGGGCATCACATTCTGTATTATTTTTGCACCCTTTTAAATGGCCTGGCATTTGTACTAACCCACGGTAAGACGATCTGCCTTCGCCAATCGAGATAGATTTTGAAACCACATTACTGGTTGTTTCATCTGCAGCATGCACCATTTTGGCACCCGTATCTTGGTGCTGCCCATCATTGGCCAGGGCGATGGAAACTACCTCTCCCCGTGCTTTTTTCCCGCGAAGAATGACTCCGGGGTATTTCATTGTTAACCGGGAGCCAATGTTACAATCAATCCAACGGACTTCAGCTTCCTCCTCAGCCAAGGCTCTTTTGGTCACCAAATTGAATACATTATTGGACCAATTTTGAACTGTAACATATTGGATTTTTGCACCCTTTAAGGCAACAAGTTCAACCACAGCACTGTGAAGGGTGGAAGTTTCAAACTTTGGGGCGGTGCATCCTTCCATGTACATCACTTCGGATCCCTCGTCTGCAATGATTAATGTACGCTCGAACTGACCAAAATTTTCCGCATTGATTCGAAAGTAAGCCTGGAGAGGTTGGGCAAGTTTTACACCTGGGGGAATATAAATAAAGCTTCCGCCTGAAAATACTGCACTGTTAAGAGCAGAAAACTTGTTGTCTGATGTGGGGATGACTTTACCAAACCACTTCCGGAAAATTTCTGGATATTCTTTTAAGCCTTCCGTGGATCCCACAAAAATTACACCCTCTTTTTCGAGATCCTCTTTCATGCGGGAGTAAGCCGCCTCGCTATCAAACTGTGCTTCCACTCCGGCGAGAAACTTTCTTTCCTGTTCAGGAATGCCTAGCCTTTCAAATGTATTTTTAATATCATCAGGAACTTCGTCCCAAGTACGGCTGGGTGTTTGTCCCTTCGCCAGATAGTAGCGGATAACATCGAAGTTGATATTTTTCAGGTCATCGGTTGCCCAATGAGTGGGCATCGGTTTTTTCTCAAAGGTTTTCAGGGCTTTCAATCGGAAGTCGAGCACCCAAGGATCTTCCTTTTTTACATCGGATATGTAACGAATCACATCTTCAGATAAACCTACACCGGCATCAAAAGAGTAATCGGTATCGTAATGAAAATTTCCTTTATCTCGGTCTACTTCAACTTGGGATGGATTAATCATATAAAATTGGGGGTGTTGGAGGTTATGCTACAGCTTCTTGTTTGATCCAGTCATATCCGCGCTCTTCAAGCTCCAAGGCCAATTCCTTTCCTCCAGTACGAACAATCTTACCTTCAGACATGACGTGCACATAATCCGGTACAATGTATTCGAGTAATCTTTGGTAGTGAGTAATCACAAGAATGCCTCTTTCTGGATTGCGCATTCGGTTAACCCCTTGGGAAACGACGCGAAGAGCGTCTATATCCAGCCCACTATCGGTTTCATCCAAGATACAGTATTTGGGGGAAAGCATAGACATTTGTAAAATTTCGCAGCGTTTCTTTTCTCCACCAGAAAATCCATCATTGAGGGAGCGGGATGTAAATTTCCGGTCCATCCCCAATTCATCCATGTGTTCATAGAGCTCCTTGTAAAAATCTACCGCTTTTACTTTTTCTCCTTTGGGTAGGCGGGCATTTCGGGCGGCTCGGATAAAGTTGGCTATGGTTACACCGGGCACTTCCATTGGGTATTGAAAGGCAAGAAATAATCCGAGGCGGGAAATTTCGTCTGGTTCCAAACCAAGGATGTTTTCATCATCCAACGTGGCAGTTCCACCGGTTACTTCATAGTCAGGATGTCCGGACAGAACTTTGGCCAAGGTGCTTTTGCCGCTCCCATTTGGTCCCATAATTGCATGCACTTCGCCCTTCGGTATTTCCAGGGAGAGTCCATGTAGGATAGCTTTATCCTCGATTGAGGCTTGTAGGTTTTCGATTTTTAAGGTGTTCACAGTGATTAAAAATGGGATTCGTAAAATTAGTTGTGAGGAGTATGTCCCTTTCCCGAAAAACATAGGTCGATATTTTCAGCCATAAAACCATCGGGAACAAGTGCCTGCATTCTCGAAAGGGTATCTTTGTCGATTTGAACATCAAAAATTTGCCCAGTCTGAGTACACTTAAAGTGAGCATGTGGGGATAGGTTGGGGCAATAGCGGGTGGGGGATCGATCCATGTTGACTTGCCGGACAAG
>JAYOTQ010000007.1:0-37029 GCA_038150505.1 Opitutales bacterium
TCTTTTAACCTCCTGAAATTAATCCGTGACAATTGGGTGCTCATGCCTACAAGATCGCACTTTAACTTCCCAACAAGAAGGACCCTTAGACATGAAAATACTTTGCGTGCTCAATGACGACTTCAAATCTGTTATGCCCACCAGGTATACCGGTGGTGTCCGAAAAATCCTTGAATGTTTCTTCGATGGCTCGCCCATTCGCGACCCGTACTTGATCGTACAAGATGGACAACTTGCCGGTATGGGTGCTCACTCATATTCCAAAGGTTCCTCAACCTCTGGTTCGGAAGAAGCTGCAAATTACAAAAAGTAAGGAAGGCACCTCGCACTTCCGGCCAAATCAATGAATCTTAGAGAAAGAGTTCAGTACATCGATCGTACCCTCAATGAGTTGTATCCCCAACCACCCATTCCTCTTGATCACCAAGACGAGTATACACTTTTGGTCGCTGTTTTGCTATCCGCACAATGCACCGATGAAAGAGTAAATAAGATAACCCCACGTTTATTTGAGCGTGCGGATAACCCGACTGATATGGCCAAGCAATCGGTTGACCAAATTAATGCGATTGTGCGGCCGTGTGGGTTGGCACCGCGAAAAGCTCAAGCCATTCGGAACCTTTCCTCCATTCTCATCAATGAATACGGTGGCAAGGTACCATCGAGCTTTGAGGAATTAGAATCATTGCCCGGTGTTGGCCACAAAACTGCATCGGTGGTCATGAGCCAGGCATTTAATTATCCTGCTTTTCCGGTCGATACCCACATTCATCGATTGGCTCAGCGCTGGAAACTAACTTCTGGGAAAAGTGTTGTTCAAACGGAAAGAGATTTAAAAAGACATTTCGCCAAGGAAAGATGGAACGCCCTCCACCTCCAAATTATTTATTACGGCCGGGAACATTGCAGTGCCCGTAGTTGCTTTGGGTTGGAATGCCAAATCTGCCAAACCTGTTTTCCGAAAAGAAAAACAAAGGTGCAAACAAACAAGTCCTAGCCGGCATTCACGAACATACGTGGCCGAGCGTCCTTCAGCTTCTGGATTGCATCGCTTGATAAACCGGTTTGGTAAAGAAACACCTGTTGTAATCCACCCATTTTGGAGAGGATATCAACCACGGAGTCATCCAATTTCAAACGGATTAAGTTTAACAGTTCCAGGCTAGGCATCATCGATATATTCTGGATCCCTTGGATGGTGATTTTTTCCGAACCTTCCAAAATCAACTTTTTAAGATTGGGAAATTTTTGCAATACTGCCAGGCCTTCATCGGTGACTTGTGAATTGGTTAAATCAAGAATGACCAAATGCTGTGCAATATACTGAAGAATTTTCAGGTCGTCATCATTCATTGCCAATTTTGGATCAACAGGTGAAATAACCTGTAACCCATCTGCCCCTTCGACAGGCATAAGCGTAATTCCAGAGGAGCGCAAATGATGCCATTGTTCAGGAGCAAGCTTTACATCTTGCATTGTCCCCGGTGGCGCTTGGACAATTTCCACAGAATCTGCCTCCCGCCCCGGGAACCATTGCTCAATAGGGATGCCAAACTTTCTCACAATCGGCCCAACCTGAGATGGTGCCACAAGGTAAGCCCCTAATGTCGACCCACCCACAATAAGAGCTGTAACAAAGAAGACTGCTGCTGTGGCAAAAAGTTTGGATACCAAGCCTTTTTCTTTCACTTTCACGGTGGTCTTCTTGGCAGTCATCCCACTGATCTTTACGCTTTTTTTCCCAGTCTTTTTTAACTTTGGCTCGGATTTAGGTGCTTTTTGCACGAGGGGAAGATCCGCTTTGCTGGCTTGGGTATGCCTAGTGACAACTTCTTGCAAAAGGGCAATAACCTCTGGCAGGTACTTCCATTCAGATTGGCCCTCCAGCATGGCATAATCAGTCGGAAGCAGCTGGCCTGCAGAAAGGTATTGTTTTGCTTGGTCGAGGCTGTAGGGGCCGAAAGTCTGACCATCCCTTGAAGCATATAGTTGGGATGCTTTTTCGGTGGCCCCTAGGTTAGCTTTGGTTTTTCGTCCAAGCAGTTGGTCAAGCGTGGTTGTAATTTTATGAAAATATCTTTCAGCCGGTATCTTATCTTTTAGAATCGCTTGCAAGTCGCCCATACGCAAACGTAGCCCAGGGGGAAGTTCTGTCTCCTCAAGATGAATGGCGAGAAAAGGCTTCTTCTCATTTAATGCCAAGTTGATCTCATTGCGGCAGTTAATTGAATCAGTAGCCCGAGGAGAAACAAAGCAGACAAACACGCTGCATCCCAAGACAGCATTGGCAATTTCCTCAGGCCATTCATTGCTGGCAGCCACCCCCTCATCATACCAAATATTGTACCCTGACTGGTGAATTTGAATGATTTCGGGATACACAAGATGGGCATCCTCATGGGAGTAGCTAATAAATAAGTAGGGGTCTTCTCCTTCATATGCCTCAAAAGGAGGAACATCGGCCGAGCGGTCCCCTTGGCCTCCCTGTGGAAGAATAATTCCTGGAACCTCGGACAAGGTCACCCAGTTTGCACACCCTTCAAACCATGCTAATTGATCCATCTGTAGCTGCCCGGACTCAATCCAGCTTTGCAACGCACTTACCTCATAAGGCCCGACCTGTTGCCCATTTTGATGAAGGTAAACTTGGATCATGGTAGTAAAAATAAATTTAGGCGATAGCAACCAACTAGCAGGCTGGGTTGTTCAGATAAATAGAACATTCCTTTAGCCAATCCAAGTATTTAATGAACCTGTTAGGAGCAAGAGTTCGAGAAAACTTGCTAAAAATTATTACTCAGCTGGTTTCGATCGGATCCAATCGGAAAGAATCTGAATCTCTTCGTCGGTAAGTTTGGCATCTCTGCCATAGCAGGGCATTCGGTCGTTTTCGTCCCCATAAAAGCGTTCATCTTCAGGGTTCTTGATAAAGGCAACTGTCCATTCATTGGACCCATAGCCGGTCAGGTCGGGGGCATAACCATCCCCTTCCGAATCGATGTCATGGCAGTCAATGCATGCCAGTCCGTCCTGAAAATCCAAGTCATCGTTATAAAACAAAGCCAACAGCTCTTCCCGCTCATCCTCCTCTAAAGGTTTTTGGTAGGGTAACTCTGCCATATCCGAAAGCAGGGTGGCAATACGGGGAAGCAATGCGGTTTCTTCGGGAGTGTATTTAGCAAGAACCTTTTTGGCCATGGTTCCATCCTTAAAGGCCGTGCCCCCAAAATATTCCTCGGAAATGTAGTGTTTGTGGGTGAGAAGCTTAGAAACCCAATCCACGCTGGCAAATCCTGCAAGTTCAGGAGCAGATTGGGGGTCATCGACCGGATAACCCCGGCCATCATGACCATTATACCTGTGACAGCTTGAACAATGGGAGGCAAACAAGTTGCGAGCCCTGTTCTGATGGTCGCTTCTCAACAAAGTAACTGCACCTGCAGGTGGTATTCCTTGGTCCTGCACAATGGAAAGAACCCTATCTGCCTGCCAGTTTGCTTCTTCTAGAGCAGCTGTATGCCTTAGGTTGGCACGGTCTTCGGCAAAAGCGAGTAAGGTAAGAGCAACAGAGCCAGCAATTAAGGTCCACCAAAAGCCAATATTTATCTGATGGCCAGGCCTGGATATCCCGATAAAAGGCTGGAGGAAAATCCATAGCACGAGAAATGCGGGGATGATTACGGCACCCCAAAACGCAGGCACATATTTGAGCAGTTGAAAAAGAAAAAGGAAGTACCACTCAGGTCGTGCAGGAAACTCATTCGCAGGATCGGCCGGAGGACCTAAGGGTGCCCCTCTGAAATATAGAGTAAGCCCTACAACTGCCAACAGCACCGCCAAACAAGCAATCGCATCCTTAAGGATTTGATCCGGCCAAAAGTAGGAGTCTTTTTTTGGTCTGGGTTCTTTTACATGTATACCATGTTTACGAAAAAGATAGATATGAACCACCACCAAACCTACCAACATAGCTGGGAGCACCCCGGCATGCAGGGCAAAGAACCGGGTAAGGGTATGGTGACCATACTCCACACCGCCAACTACAATCTTCTGCAAAGCAGGGCCAATCCACGGAACTTCTGCCATCAGGTTCGTGGCCACGGCAGTCGCCCAGTATCCTTTTTGGTCCCAGGGGAGTAGGTATCCAGTAAGCGACAGAGCCAAAGTTACCCCCATCATCAAAGCACCAAACCAAAAATTTAATTCACGGGGAGCTCGGTACGCCCCATCGATCACCACCTGCATGAGGTGCAGGACTAATAATACAATCATGGCCTGAGCCATGTAATGATGCACCCCTCGCAAAAACCAGCCCCCCCAAACCTGGTATTGTAAAAAATAAACACTTTCCCAGGCAGTCTGTGCACTGGGGCTGTAAAACATCCACAACAAAGTTCCGGTAACGACCTGGGTAAAAAACGCAAAAGTTAAGCAACTTCCCCAAACATATCTCCACCTCGCTCCACCGGGTACTTTTTCATAAAGGACCTCATGCAGAAGATTACGGTAACCCGACCGATCATCGAGCCAGTCGAAAACAAACTTCATGAAAGAGGAATTTTCTCAGGCACATTCGGACGAAAGTGCTGGAACCTTATCCAGACAAACCCATCTTCCACCTTGGTCTCCATCGTATCCATTGAACGGGGGCTGGGACTGTTCTCTGTGGTCACAGAACCATCCAGCCCAAATGAACTATTGTGGCATGGGCAAAAATAATCATTTGACTGTTTGCGATAATCAATTGCACAACCCAAGTGAGGACACTTTAAATTGAAGGCCACAACATCATTGTTCTGACGGGTCAAGTAAACCGCCCCAACCGGAATATCTTTGTATGTGGTCCATGCATCCACAACCTTTTCCTGAATAACTTCAAATTTTGCCGGCGATCCATCCTCGGGCAGCGAGGCAAGCGGGGTAACTTTAGACCATGGCTCCACACCCTGTTCACCCGCACTTTTTTTAACTGGATCGAGTAGAGCAGGAATTCCCGACGCCAATGGAAAAATCCCACAAGCAGCAGAGACACCGATGGTAGCTACCCGGATAAATTTTCTTCTTCCTGTATCTTCTCCTTCCAATTCGCTCATCCAGTGAAGCTTAAAGCATGCATTTACAATCTATGCAAAATATATTAGCTGGTGTTGAAGGAAAAATTAAGGAAGCGGGGGCAAAGGGGGCAAATCTCCCAATCCACCCTCATCACCGCCTGGTAACGGGGGCAGTCCGCCCTCATCCTCCATTCCTGGCAAGGGAGGAAGCCCTCCCCCATCAGATTCAGGCTCAACCGGAAGTCCGGGAAGCGGCAGGTCGGCATCCCCACTATTCGGCACATCCGAATCAAGCCCAGGAAGTTCGGGCAGGCTATCAGCCCCTTCGGTGGGTAGTTCAGGCAGTGCAGGAGCTGCCTCTACAGGCATCTCAGGATCGTTTGGAAAAATCGGCAAACTTTCATCTGAACTTGGCAGTTCGGGAAGTGTTTCATCAGGTTCTAAAGAAGGAACCTCCTCTTCCATCGGAGGGAAGCTGGGCAAATCAGAAAACCCATCGTCTTCGGTTTCCGGCACGGGTTCAGTTTCTGGTTCAGGAATAGCTGGTAAAGGGGCATCAAATGGCTCTTGCAAAACAGGTTGTGATTCCTCGGTTTGGTCAGACAAACGAGGCGTCTCCACAGGCTCCGCTAGATCAACATTAGGAAGTGAATCAATATTCTCAGCAGCAGCAGGTTCCAAGTCGTTATCCATGGCAGGAGCTGCTCCATCTGCAGGCAAGGAAAGAGGGCTTCCATCTGAGCGCCAGGATGCTTCTGACCCGTGCCTTACCCCATTGGTGTAAGCACGAACATACATTTTTTGACCATTCGGCCACCACCGGGTAACGGATCCATGCCACCTGCCCTCGCGGTAATTTCTTTCGTACATTTTTATCCCGTTTGAAAACCACTTGGAGCTTTTCCCATGCTTTCTTCCCTCTTTCCAAGATTCATCGGAAGAGACATATTCCCCACTCTCTCCAATATCTACGGTCAGAATTCTTCCTGTGAAAGGATCATTGCTCGATTTGAGGTAGAGCAATCCGTAGCGGGACACGAAATTATCGTCGTATTCCTGTTGGCTGACTTGGTAGGCATCATCACTCGTTTGGCCAGAGAATTTTGCATCCACAGAGGCATCCGAGCCAGAAGAGACATTTCCCCTGCGGTATCTGTTTTCGCAGGAAGCAAGGCACACAAGGATAAGCAAAGGAATTAAAAGTTGCTTGATCATGATACCTATCCAAACATTTGTGCCTAATTATGCAAGATTGAAGGAAGGAAAAGAATTAGGCACCCTTCATACTTCAAACTTGATTTAAGCAATGAGTTCGATCATAAACGATCGGATTCAATCATTTTCGATCACTGATCGATTATGCCAGCCTAACAATTAATCAAGATACACTCATGACCCTTGACCAACTTCCTATTATCCTACCCGCAATTGGAGCGATCGCCCTGCTCTTTACATGGTGGAAGACTCAATCAATCAATGCGATTTCGGAAGGTTCCGAAAGAATGGCTAAGATTGCAAAAAGCATCCAAGAAGGTGCGATGGCTTTCCTCCGTGCCGAGTACAAAGTCTTATTTTTCTTCGTTGTAGCGGTAGCCGCCCTTCTTTACTGGAGTGGAAACAATAACCCTAATAGTCACGGGTTAGTCGCTTTTTCTTTTGTAGTAGGAGCCTTCTGTTCCGGTCTGGCTGGTTATCTTGGTATGAAAGTGGCCACAAAAGCAAATGTAAGAACAGCTAATGCCGCCAAAGATAGTTTGGGAAAAGCTTTGGAAGTAGCTTTTTCCGGTGGTGCAGTTATGGGCTTGGGAGTCGTCGGGCTTGGTATTCTCGGATTAGGTGGTCTCTTCGCATATTTTAGTGAGTTTTTTGGGGCTAATGAAACCAAAGACGGGCTGAACACAACCCTCTCTGTATTGACTGGTTTTTCATTTGGTGCATCTTCCATCGCCCTTTTCGCCCGCGTGGGTGGAGGAATCTACACCAAGGCAGCTGATGTGGGTGCCGACTTGGTTGGTAAAGTAGAAGCTGGCATACCTGAGGATCACCCACTCAACCCTGCAACCATTGCAGACAATGTCGGTGACAATGTGGGTGATGTAGCAGGTATGGGAGCCGATCTTTTCGAAAGTTATGTTGGATCAATTATCGGCACGATGGTTTTGGGAGCTGCGATGGTTGCTGGTTCATCTGATTTCGTTGATTTCCTTGGAGGTTTATCTCCTATTTTTCTTCCCCTGATTCTGGGTGCTGTTGGTATCATTACCTCTATCCTGGGAACCTTTTTGGTTAAAGTAAAAGACGGTGGAGATCCGCAAAAAGCACTGAACACTGGAGAATTTGTTTCTTCCGGACTTATGATCGCTGCGTCCTACTTTATCATTAACAAGTTTCTACCCGAAACATGGACATTCGATGGTATCAGTTACGCTCCAATGGATGTATTTTGGGCTACCATCATTGGATTAGTTTCGGGCCTCGCGATTGGAATGATTACGGAACACTACACCGGTACTCACAAGAAGCCAGTGATCGCAATTGTTGACCAATCCGTAACTGGATATGCCACCAACATCATTGCGGGTCTCGGGGTGGGAATGATTTCCACAACCCTGCCCATTCTCGTAATTGCAGCTGCCGTTATCGGTGCTCATGAAATGGCAGGGCTATATGGTATTGCAATCGCTGCGGTTGGTATGCTCTCCAACACTGGAATCCAACTAGCCGTTGATGCCTACGGCCCGATTTCAGACAACGCAGGAGGGATTGCAGAAATGTCCGAACTGCCCAAGGAAGTGCGTGAAAGAACCGATAAATTAGATGCTGTTGGAAACACCACAGCAGCTATTGGTAAAGGTTTTGCGATCGGTTCGGCTGCTCTCACTGCATTAGCTCTGTTTGCTGCATTTACTGCGTCTTTCAATCAGACACACCCTGAATCTCCCTTATCTCATATCAATATCCTCGATCCTAAGGTAATGGCAGGACTATTTGTCGGAGGCATGCTCCCCTTCTTATTCAGTGCCCTAGCCATGGGCGCTGTTGGACGGGCTGCCATGTCCATGATCCAGGAAGTCCGCAGGCAATTTCATAATATCCCTGCCCTAAAGAAAGCACTCGAAGTTATGAACCAAAATGAGGGCAAACCCAGCTCCGATTGGTCTGAAGATGATAAAAAATCATTCGATGAGGCTATCGATTCTGCTGAGTACGGAAAGTGTGTTGAAATTTCCACCCAGTCTGCAATTAAAGAAATGGTTGCTCCTGGTCTGGTCGCTATTGCTACTCCGGTGGCCATTGGGTTTGGTGGCGGAGCAACTATGCTCGGCGGGTTACTCGCTGGAGTGACTGTGAGCGGTGTACTTCTTGCCTTATTTCAGTCCAATGCCGGTGGTGCTTGGGACAACGCCAAGAAAATGGTGGAGGAAGGCTACGAAATTAATGGAGAAACTCACGGAAAAGGATCTGACTTACATAAAGCTGCTGTTGTTGGTGATACCGTTGGAGATCCACTGAAAGATACCTCCGGTCCATCCCTTAATATTCTTCTAAAGCTTATCTCGGTGGTAGCTTTGGTATTAGCTCCCTTTATTACTCTTAGCGGCCTTTTTAGCTAATCTATATTTAAGGAAGTACTTCCCCGATGGAGCGGGCAAATTTGGCCCGCTCTTCGGGGTTTGCTTTGTAGTAAGAAGTTCCAGCAACAAATACATCAACCCCGGCATCCAGGCATTCGTCCACATGCTGTGGGCCAACACCTCCGTCCACCTCGATTAAATACGAATAACCCTCGTTTTCACGCCGTTTGGACAATTCCCGCACTTTCTCCAACACATAGGCCTTAAAGCTTTGCCCGCCAAATCCAGGATTTACAGTCATGCACAGGCAAAGATCGACTTCTGCAAGATAAGGAAAAAAGAGATCCACAGGTGTATCAGGGTTGATTGCCAGCCCAGTTTTTAAGCCCGCTTCACGAATTTTTTGCAGAGCTGCGGCATGATCATATTCGGGTTCCAAATGAATCGTGATTAATTCGGACCCCGCAGCAATGAAGGGATCGAGGTAAAGATCGGGCCGTTCAAGCATGAGATGCACATCAAAAAACAACTTAGAACCAGACCTTAAGTCAGCCACAGTTTGCGGACCAAAACTTAGATTGGGAACAAAGTGACCGTCCATCAGATCAAGGTGAATCCACTGCCTGCCATCCGACTCCACCTCAGCGAGAGAGGATCCCAGATTTGCATGATTACCAGCAAGCAAAGACGGAGCTAAAATCTTTTCCATGAAAAACCTATACCCTGTTCACCAAGACTGGTTCAATAAGGAAAGTACAACCTCAGCGGCCAAACTCTCTGCTAATGCCTGCATTGCCATAGCTTCATCAGGAACACGGGTAGAAACTTTCCTCAGCACGGAAGAATTTCCACTTACTTTTTGTTGAAAAACTTCATTCCCCTTGGGGTCAATGAATTCCACTGTCGCGGACGCTCGAAGATTAAGACCCGCCGCCAGCAAGGTATCACCAGGACGATACGCTTCTGTGGAATCATTAAAATGAGTTAGTTTTACAACTAGTAATGCATCGGCATCTCCAGGGTTATTGACCAAATAAAAACTTCCATCTTTAACCAAACTTTTTCTAATTTCCCGGTCTAGTTTGGGTCCCAGTAGTGGGCCCAAAGAATCATTCTTTACTCGCAGGTGTATTTTATGAATCCCAGAAACCGGACTTCCCATTTTCAGGGAACACCCTGAGCCCAGGAAAATCAAAATAAGGTGACAGGCGAAGAAAAAAAGGGTTGGCCTATTATTCATTGCGTAAGTCCGCAACACACTTCTCAGCTTCTCGGGCAGCGTCTGATTCGGGCGCAGTGGTGATCGCCTGGTTGTAAAATTGCAAAGCAGGCTCGTTGCCCAACTCCTGCCAGCGAACCATAAAATATTTCCCGTATTGCTCTACATATTTTCCGACTTCTAATTTACTTTGGGCAAGACTTTCACGCATCGCTTGCCTCCCCTTCTGGGCAAGCATCTTTCTCTCCGAGGATTCTCGCAGGCGCAGTTCAAACTGTTGGGATGTTTCATTCACCCCTTTTGTTGGAGCTTGATCAAACAAGATCAGATAATCCTCGTAATAATTTAGAGCCATTGTTGTTGCTCCTTGGTCGTAGGAAGGGCCCGAGACAAAACCTTGGTGAATTTCACCCAACATGAAGTAGGCTTTTTCGCAAAGGTAGTGATTCGGATAGAAATTTACCAATCTTTCCAATGCATCGACTGCTTCATCTGTTTTATCATCTTTGAGGGAAATTTCCGCTAATACCATAAGGGCACGGGGTGCAAATTTGGGACCACGTGAAAGTTCTACAATTTGATTAAATCTTTCCCGGTCTTCAGAGGCAGAGCGTATCCGGGGCACGACTCCCCACTTCTTGGGAAGGTCCTGGGTGGCAATTTGTTCTGCAATACGCATGAGGGAGGATGCGACGCGTTCAAAATCATACCTCACATAGGCACGGGCGATGAGTTGCAAATGATCGAATGCTTTTTTCCAGTCTCCTTGCTTTTCCCGAATGATAGCGGCACGATAAATTGATTCAGGACCAATTAAAGTGGGTGTGTTCTCATAGTTTATGACCAGATCGCTTCTTCTCTTAGTAAATTTCTCATACAACTTCAGTGCATCCGAAAGCTCGTTGGCTTTTTGCAATTCGATCGCTTCTAAAAACCACTTTTTGGCCTCCTCATCTTTGTAGGGCTCACGGTTCTTAATAAAAAAACCAGTGCCAGGGAAAAGGTAGGTTTTTTCCTCCTCAGATTTTTGGGGAGCACGGGGGTTGGCATCTGCTTGGTTAGAGCATAGCAAATGCAGGCAAATACCGATGAAAAAGAAACTGATTTTGGAGGACATGACTAGAATCGAACGATTGTGGAAGACCATGTCAAGCCAGCTCCAAAAGCAACCAGCAAGCAGAGGTCACCCGGGGATAAGGCTTTATTTTTTAACGCTTCATTTAATGCCAGGGGGATTGAAGCAGCCGATGTGTTTCCGTAGCGCTCTAAATTACAGTAAAATTTATCCAATGGTACATCCAGTCGCTGGGATAAACTCTCCACAATTCTCATATTTGCCTGATGAGGTATGATCAGGCTCACATCTTTGAGTTCTAGGTTGTGCTGATTGAGTAAAGTACGACTAGACGACTCCATCACCCGCACAGCCGACTTGAAAATTTCCCGACCATTCATTTTCAAAAAATGTTTCCGGTCATTAAGTGTTTCCAAACTGGCTGGAAGCGCAGACCCTCCAGCAGGTTGACAGAGAAGGGATGGGTTTGAGCCATCGGCACCACAATAAAAACCAAGCAACTCGGGTCCGCTTCCTTCCCTGGAAAGAACAGCTGCCCCTGCACCATCCCCGAACAATACACAGGTTGTACGGTCTTCCCAGTCCATGATGCTACTCATCTTTTCTGCCCCGATAACAAGTGCTTTTTTATAACGCCCGGAAGCGAGCATCGCATCAGCCACATCTAATGCATACAAGAATCCGGAGCAGGCTGCTTCCAGATCGAAACAGGCAACCTTCCCGAGCCCTAATTTATGTTGTAAAATGCAGGCGGTTGAGGGGAAAGCCATATCCGGAGTGATGGTGGCTACCAGTACCAAGTCGATTTCACTGGGTGGGACTTTTGCATCTTCCAAGGCATTTTGAGCCGCGTGCAAAGCGAGGTCACTGGTGGATTGGTTCTGGTTGCCAAATCTTCTCTCAAGAATCCCTGTCCGGGAACGAATCCATTCATCTGATGTATCAACTGTCTGGCTAAGATGTGCATTCGTCACAACTTGATCAGGCCCGTAAGCACCCATTCCAAGGATACGAGAAGTGGTATTTGCTGTCATAACCAAGAGTGCTTCAGGCTACCCATTAATGGTTCAAGGGAGTGGGCCGTAATAATTCGTTCGCTCCCTTAATATCTTCCTGCATTTGACCAAGCATGTCATGCCTGACCAAATCAAGGGCAATTTTAACCGCACCACTTACATGATTTCGGTTGGATGAACCATGAGCTTTGATCACATTGCGGTTCAGGCCCAATAAGGGCGCACCACCAAATTGTTCCGGATTGATGCGCTGTTTTAAACTTCGAAAAGCACCCATGGAAAGAAGGGCACCCGTTTTACGGATCGCATTTCTCTTCAGCTCCTCGTCCAGAAAGCTTCCAATTAACTTACTGAGTGACTCGCACGCCTTCAGCACAATATTTCCAACAAAACCGTCACAAACAACCACATCAACTACATTTTCAAAGATCTGAAACCCTTCGATCAAGCCGGCATAATTGATAATTGTCCCATCAATATCTTTGAGCATCGAATGAGCCTCGTGAATCAGTTCATTGCCCTTACCCTCTTCCGTTCCGATGGTGAGCAAGCCAATCTTAGGTCGCACCAACCCGAGTGCGACTCGGGCATAGTTCGAACCTAAGATCGCATTTTGGACAATGTGATAAGGTTTGGGATGCGGGTTGGCTCCGGCATCCAGCAAAGTAAAGTATCTTTCCCGGCCAGGCCAAATGGTGCACAGGGCGGGTCTCTCCACACCCTCCAATGTTCGCAAACGGATCGTTCCGCCCGCCATCAAGCAACCCGTGTTGCCACAGCAGAGCATGGCATCTGCCTCTTTATCCTTCAAGGCCTGAAGAGCAAGTGCCATGGAAGAGTTTTTTTTGTTTTTAATCCCTGCAATGGGTTTTTCATCCATTCCAACTACCTCAGGGGCATGTCGAATTTCATGGGGAATCGATTGCCACTCAGAATGACCATTGAGGATTGTGCCTAACTCTTGGTCGGGCCCAAACAACAAATACTTTAGGTCTCTTGGAGCAAAGGAGGAGGACTTGAGCAAGCCCGCCAAAACTTCATTGGGGCCCTTGTCCCCACCCATGACATCAACTGCAAGGGTGATCTGAGCCTCTGGACTAGCCATGCAGAAGCTCTGTCAAAGGATTAAACCTCGAGGTCTAATACTTGGCGACCGCGGTATTCCCCGGTCTCGGGGTTGACGCGGTGTGGACGCGAAAAAGATCCGTCCGGTTCTTTCACAAGAAGCGGGGCTTGGAAACGATTTGCACCGCGACGTTTACGACTGCGTTGCTTGGATTGTTTTCTTTTAGGCTGTCCCATAGTGCATCAAATAAATCATCCAAGGAGCGGGTCGTCAAGATTAGTGTAAAACTTGGTATACTCGGCAAAAGTGTTACAAGGCAAAAGCATAAGCTAAAATGACAGCACCCAAAATAAGCCTATACCAAACAAACAAATTGAGACCGTGCCGACTTAAGTAACCGACCAGCCAACGAACAGACAGTGCTGCGGCAACCCCAGCCACGAGGCATCCAAAGAGCATGGGCCCCCATTGCAGGCTTTCAATAAGTGCCTTGCCCTTGGTAACTGCTTTGTATCCGGCGGCTGCTGTCAAAGTGACCAGGCCTAAAAGAAAGCTGAATTCTGCAGAATGCTTACGAGTTAAACCCACGAAATAGCCGCCTACTATAGTCATCATTGAACGGCTTGTTCCAGGACACATAGCCACACACTGGAGGAGCCCAACTAGCAGTGCGTCTTTGAATGTTAAGTCGCCAAGTTTCTTACCTCTATCCCCATCCATACCTTCCGATCTTTTCTTTCTTTTCTCCGCCCAATACATCAGGAAGGCACCAAGGATTAGGGCAACGCCTACCGGAATCGATCCAAATAATAGTGCTTCAATCAAATCATCCAGAAAGGGCCCCAGTAAAGCTGCTGGCAGAAAAGCGGCCAGTATAATTAAACCCAGCTTTTTTCCCGCAGGGTCAAAACCCAAAAAACCGAGGACGATAGCAAAAATTCTTCGAGCATAAATTAGGGCCACAGCAATGATTGCCCCTCCTTGAATAACGATCAAATAGGCGTTGATCGCCTCTTGTTCGGTAAGGCTGAGGCTCGAAATATCCACCAACCATTGTTTGGTTAGTATTAAGTGTCCGGTTGAAGATATGGGTAAGAATTCGGTCACCCCTTCCACCACTCCAAAGATAAAAGCGTCCTCATAACCGATCAATGGTTCACCCACATCGAACTCTGTCTCTGCTTGCCCAAAAGACTTTTGCCCGGCAAAACTCATGGATACAAGTAAGAGCATAACTAATTTTGTTTGTCGCATCATTGTTGTTCACTTACTTGATTACTTTGAACCAACGAGCAAGGTCTTTTGATCCAAAATGAACATTGGGTAACACCTGCCCCAACTATGAACGATCCTTTACAAGAACACATCGAACACATTGCTTTCGGAAACCATTTACAATCCGATCAAATTTTAGAAATCGCACAGTCTCTTACCCAAGAGGCAGTCACGGATGAAAGTAAGTTTCTCTTTCTAAAAGAGCTGGCTCTGAAAGGTGAAACCAATGAAGAGTTTACTGGCTTCGTATCTGCTTTTAGAAGTTTTGCCACGGACCCTGGCCTCGATGACTTCGCAGGAAGTGCCATAGACCTGTGCGGAACGGGTGGTGACCGTTCTGGTAGTTTTAATATTTCGACTTTTGTCAGCATGATGGTTGCTTCCGCTGGAGTGCCTGTGATTAAGCATGGCAATCGCTCAATCAGCTCCAAGTGCGGAAGTGCCGACCTCCTCGAAGCACTGGGAATCCCTTTGGAAACAAAGCCAGAAAGAAACAAAGCAAGCTTATCAGAACTAAACTTTTGCTTCTTGTTTGCGCCCCACTTTCACCCATCTTTTAAAAGCCTGGCTCCCGTACGCCAGTCCCTGGCAAAACAAGGGATAATCACCATGTTTAACCGGCTTGGGCCCTGCCTTAATCCTGCTCGGCCAGCTTTTCAAGTCCTTGGTGTTTATGATCCCTCCTATCTTGAACAAATCGCTCATTGCCTAGAGGCTAACGGAGGGAAGTCTGGCTGGGTTGTACACGGCACCGTGGACCAAGCCCCGGAAGCATGCATGGATGAGTTGACCGCTTGTGGCAGTAACCTTGTCCGAGGTTATGGAAACCTGTCTTCCTCGTGCCCCCAGTCACTTCACCCAGATCATTGGGGCCAGAACCAGCATCCTCTTGAGCACTTAATGGGGGGAGACCTGAAACAAAACCTATCCATCGTGCAGAAACTTCTTCAAGGGGATGCACCCGCTGGTCTTCTTTCGACTGTTCTGATCAACGCATCCTCTGCCCTATGGATAGCTGGCAAAGTTCAATCCATCGAGGAAGGTGTTTTATTTGCCAAGGAGTTATTACAATCTGGTACAGTTGCAAATTGGCTCAAAAGAGCAGAAACATTTTTTTCCAAATGAAAAAATTTTTTGGTACGGATGGAATCCGCGGGGCTTATGGGTCTCAAGTAATGAATGAAGATTTTGCTCACAAAGTGGGTTGGGCAATCAGTCAATTTTTAATCCAGGGTGGTCTGAATTCCCCTGAAGTTGCGGTGGGTTGTGATACCCGCCCTTCCAGCCCCACTTTGATGGAACACTTGGTAAAAGGACTTCTTTCCGGCGGGGCCACCGTACAGGATTGCGGCATTCTTCCGACACCTGCCCTGGCCTTCGGAGTGATTAAACATGAGTTTCATTTTGGTGTAATGATCACCGCATCCCACAACCCTCACCAAGATAATGGGATTAAATGTTTTTCTGGATCAGGCACAAAATTAAGTGAGTCCGCGGAAGAAGAAATTGAGCACTGGATCGGGCAGGATGCCATTCATTCCTCCACCCCTCAGCCTGGGCACATTTCATTGCTGGAAGATTATTTAAGCCACCTCGAATCCCACTTTCATGAGCTCAACCTTTCCGGCATACGGATCGCTTTGGACTCAGCCAATGGAGCCACATGCAAAACATCCCAAACTATGCTCGAGCGATTAGGAGCAACCGTTTTGTCCATCCATCAGGGGGAGGGAATGATTAACGATCATTGCGGATCAGAGCATTTAGAAAATCTGGCAAACCTAGTTTGCGACAAGAAAGCGGACCTGGGAATTGCTCATGATGGGGATGGGGATCGGGTACGGTTGGTGGACCGAGATGGCCAAACGATCGATGGCGATCAAATACTAGGGCTGCTTGCCTTGCATGCACACCGAACCAAAAGCTTACGATCTTCCACTTTCGTATCCACCGTGCACAGCAACAGTGGCCTAGCAGAGACACTCAAAGCCAATGGCATCCGTTTGGGGAGAGCCCAAGTTGGGGACCGTAATGTTCACCAAAAAATGCTTGAGGAAAAGTCCAACTGGGGAGGGGAATCTTCGGGTCACATTATTTGCATGGATTACCTGCCCACGGGAGACGGTCTCTTTGCCGCACTTTCTGTTCTAGATGCAATCCAGAAACAATCCACTGATTTAAAGGCTCTGGCTAAAGAGACTGCTTTGTGGCCATTGCGGTCCGAATCTTTCCCGGTGGCTGAAAAAATACCAATTGATAATGTGCCCGATCTCATTCAATGCGTAAAAGCTGAAGAGAAAATTTTGCATGACCAAGGTCGCATACTGCTGCGCTACTCAGGAACAGAGCCTAAGATCAGGCTTTTGGTGGAAGGCGTTTCCAATGAATTAATCAACCAAAGCTTCAACAGGATTGCGGAAGTTATTCAAAAATCGTTGTAACTAGCTATGATTTCGTATCTATCCATAAGATAAAAATTGCCCCCCCCTATCCTTCCATGATCCAAGAAATTTCCATTTCAGATTTAGACCCGAGACAAATCAAACAGCTAGAAGGGGCAGATCGTGCATTATCGAAGGATATTAACTATTCGCTAGACATTTATTCCTCCATCCTGAAGCAGTCGCCCGGATGCTTGGAACTCAGGAAACGCCTGAGGCAGCAACAAATGAAAATTGCGAAGTCTTCAGCCAAAAGCATCAGTTCCATATTGGGCAAACTAACCAATGCCCCCTTTCTTTTTAAATCAAAGAACAGCAAGAATCCTGAAATTGCTATTTCTTCTGCGGAGGAATTGATTGCAAAAAATCCGCTCAATATCGCAGCTCATGAAATGCTTGCAGATGCATGTTCTTCCCTTGAGATGAAAGGAACCGTTGTTTTTGCCTACGAGACTATACGGTCCATAGAGCCCAAAAGTCTCCCCAATCTCAAAAAGCTGGCCAACGCATATCTGGAAGCGGGAGAGTCGGACCTTGCCATTCAAACAGGTAATTCAATTTTAGAGATCAACCCATCGGATGGGGACGCAGAAGACATGATGAAACGAGCTTCCGTGGCCGTGGCCATGACTCAGGGAAAGTGGGAAGGCTCCACCGATTTCCGTGAACAACTCAAAGACAAGGAAGAAGCGGAGGCTCTCGAACAGTCTGCGAAAACCGTAAATGACGCCAAAGGCTTGGAGGCTCTCATTCGTCAAGCTTATGATAAAGTACAGGCCGAACCTGATAATTTAAACCACTACCGCCAACTTTGTGATTATTACCAACGCTATGGGGATCTGCAAAATGCGATCGCATGGATTCAACAGGCAAGGAAACTGGAAGCGGGAAAGGGAGATGTTTCCCTGGAGGAAAAAGAAAGGCAGCTCACGCTTGAATACTACGATGGAGTCATCGAGCAGTGGGAAAAAGCGTTGGCTACAGATCCCGAAAATGCTGCATCCCAAAAGGGCTATTCGGATGCGGTACAGGCAAAAAAGAATTTTCAGCTCAATCAGTTGCAATCTCTGGTACAGCGCTACCCCAATGAATATGGGTATCGTTACGAACTTGGTTGCATCCTTTTCGAGGAAGGTGAGTTTGATGCCTGCCTGCCTCACTTTCAATTAGCCCAAAGAAATGCCAAGGTGCGCTTGGACGCCATTCTCTTCCTTGGTCGTGCATACTTAAACAAGAACTTTTTTGATTTAGCGATTGAACAGTTCAAACTTTTAAAGAACGAAATCCAAATTATGGATGACCGAAAAAAAGATGCGGTTTATCAACTCGGGTGTTGCTACGAATCCATGGGGAAGCCTGAAGAAGCGATTGAGGAATTTAAAGCCGTTTACTCAGCTGACATATCCTTCCGCGATGTGGCTGATAAAATAAACGCTTTTTACTCGAAATAGCCAGCCAATCTACCCATGGCGGAGAGGGCGGGATTCGAACCCGCGGTACCTTGCGGCACACCCGATTTCGAGTCGGGCACATTCGACCACTCTGCCACCTCTCCAAACCAAAAAATAATCTTTCCTACATAATTAAACATCTGGCAAACCAATATCTACAATCCTCCTACTTCTGCCTCGTTTGATTTACACGCTTGCCCGAATGTTCCTGATGTTTTTGGATAGAGGTTCCATGTCCTTCAAATATTTCCATTACCCACTCTGTCTTTTACTACTTTTTTCTTTGTTCAGTTGTAAATCCTCCCAAGTTGCCAAACTTGACTTTTCGGATGGGTCCTACGAAGGAAAGGTCAACCGGTCTGGGCAAAAGGATGGCTTGGGTATTTACCGTTGGAGCGACGGCTCAATTTATGAAGGGGAGTACCAGGATGACCTCCGGCATGGCAAAGGACGCTTCCTCTGGGCAAATGGAGAAAGTTATGAAGGCGATTACCTCAACGATGAAAGAACGGGTAAGGGCTCATACCATTGGCCAGACGGTTCCTTTTATGAGGGCGAATTCTTAGCAGGGAAGAGACACGGAAAAGGAACTTACCAATCTGCTCATGGAAATATTTACACAGGGGAATGGTTTGATGACCTGCAACACGGGCAAGGCACCTTATCCAACCCAGATGGGACTAAGGTTCAAGGCATTTGGCGAAAGGGTGCCTTGGTTTCCCAACCATCCAAGTTACCCCCTGCATCGGTTCAACCGGCTCTGCCAAAGGTTCAACTTGAAGAACTCCCTGCCCCAGAACCAGTTAGCGATGTGCCCAAGCAACCAGAAAAGTCAAAAATAACACTGAAACAGCCTGAAGCTTCCTTGCATTCATCTGAGGTTCGCAAAGACCGTTCTGCTACGGAAACCAACGAAGAGATTAAATCCGTTGAAAGTTTAGTCATCGATACCCCAACAAATAAAGAAGCAATTCCGCCCCCTGAAACAGAACCATCTCAATCGGAAGATAAAAAAGAAAACGAAGAATTATCCTCTTCGCCCCAGTCAGTAACAGATGAGAAACCAGATTGGTCAGGGACTGTTGCTGAAGCTGAAGGCGAGTTTATAACCGAGCTAATCAACGGCATAGATACGGTTCGGAGCCGTTCGGGCGGCATCCCATTTTCCGGGCGCATGCAAATTGTGGATACTCAGGGGCGGGTACAGGGTGAGGTAAACCTGATAGAGGGCCGCCTTCATGGTGAAGAAATCTTTTATAATCGTTCTGGAGAAATTGTGGAAAAAAATCTTTGGTCGAACGGTCGAAAAATCGGCAACTAACTCCTCTATTCATACCGGGCAGGGTCCCTGTAAACTTTTTGTGCACGTGAATGATTTTGCGTTCATACATCTCATGCTCATGGATAATCTCTACCTAAGATGAGTTCTTTATCCACCACTTCTACACACGACCATGCAAGCTCTGTACACCTAGGCTACGACCCGGAAGAACACCCAAGGGAAGTATCTCGGCATTATATTTCAGCCACCGATGATGATTTGGCATCAATGTTAAACAAAGTGGGGCTGGGCAGCTTGCAGGATCTTTTTTCTCACCTTCCTAAACCACAACTGTTTGACGGGGATCTTTCCTTACCCGAAGAACTCTCCTACAAAGATGCCGCTGAACATTTGCATCAGATCTCCCGAAAAACCAATCTGCATAGTTCGTTCATTGGTGACCTGCTTCCAGTGTGGAAGGTTCATCCCATCGTGGAGCAAGTTTCTCAACTTAGGCCACTTAGCACTTCCTACACTCCCTACCAACCGGAGCGGAGCCAAGGCACCTTAGTCACGCATTGGATTTATCAGTGTGTGCTCTCCGCCCTTACCGGCTTTGAGGCGATTAATACTTCCTTGTATGATCGCTCAGCTGCCCTTTTTGAGGCCATCTGTTGTGCTCGAAGGTCAAGAAAGCGATCCGGTCCTGTGCTCCTTGCCCAGTCGCTTTTCAACGAAGATATTTCCTTTCTCAACACCCATGCCCGGGGGACTGATTTAGAGTTCGAAATGGCACCGTTGAATCCGTCCAGTGGCAGGCTTGATTATGCAAAAATTGAAAACCTGCTTACAAACCAAAACACAAACATTTCGGCGTTGGTATTTCCTCAAGTTAATGCCCTGGGCATACTTGAAGAGGTAGACCGGTTGGTAGATCTGGCAAGGAAATGGAGCATTCCCTCCATTGCCGTTATCGATCCCATGCTTTTAGCAACCGGCGGACTGAAGCCACCCAGCGAATTTGGCTCTCATGGAGCGGATTTTATTGCTGGTGAGGCCCAACACCTCGCCATCCCTCCCTCTTTTGGAGGACCAGGGCTTGGGCTTTTCGGGAGCCGTTACCATGAGGAAGCAAAGAAAGACCTGAGGAATACTCCCGGGCGTTACATTGGAAAAGCGAAGGATTCTCAGGATCGGGATTGCTTTGTCATGGTTCTTTCCACTCGTGAGCAACACATCCGAAAAGAAAAAGCCACATCGAATGTTTGTTCCAACCAAGCTTTTCTCGCCACGGTTGCCGGTGCCAACCTCCTCGCAAAGGGGGAAAATGGGCTTAAGCATGGACTTTCCCAAGCTTTGAGTTCTCGAAAGCAAGCATCTGAATGGATCGGGCAAAGAGAAGGAATCGAGCTGGCTTTCCCCAACTCTCCTGCTTTTAATGATCTACTTCTTTCAGTTAATCAGGATCCTGACACCCTGATTCGCCGGGCAAGAGAGTGTGGCATTCACTTGGGAGTCGATGTTTCTTCTCGAATTCCTCAGAGCGATAAAAACCTGATCAAATTAAGTTTTTCTGACGCACAAGGGGAAGAAGAGATGGCGGCTCTTAAAAAGTTTATCTTTGATTTTTTCCCTGCCAGCTCTTGTACACAAGATGAAATCGAAACACCCTCTCATCTACTTCGTTCTGACCCAACCAACCTACCTGGCTTTTCCCATGATGAGCTGCTGAACTACTATGAGCAGTTAGCCAACCTAAACATCAGTCCAGACGATGGGTGCTACCCGCTCGGTTCCTGCACGATGAAGTATAATCCGTTACTCAACGACTGGGCAGCTGGGCTGGCAGGTTTTGCCCAGGCACACCCGCAAGCACCGGAGGAAGATGTACAGGGCCCCCTTGAAGTGCTCTACGAAATACAAGAGTGGTTTAAGTCGATTACCGGGCTGGCTGGTGTAACCACGCAACCGGTTGCAGGAGCACAGGGTGAGCTTGTGGGCCTCAAGTTATTTCAAGCCTACCACCATTCCCGGGGAGAAGGTCATCGCAATATTGTACTCATTCCCAAATCTGCACACGGAACAAATTTCGCCACTGCGGCAACCGCAGGATATGGCTCTGGTATCGTTTACCTGCAAGCCAATGAAAAGGGTATGATCGACCTGGCAGATTTCCGTCAAAAAATTGAGGAACATGGAAGCAATCTGTGCGGGATCATGATTACCAACCCCAACACCTCCGGAATTTTTGAGACCGATTTCTCTATCATCGCTGAAGAAGTGCACCAAGCAGGAGGCATGGTATACATGGATGGGGCGAACATGAATGCCATTGCTGGAATTGTAGACTTATCAAAACTCGGCGTAGATGCGGTTCACAACAACTTACACAAAACATGGACGATACCACATGGAGGTGGTGGCCCAGGAGATGCGATTGTTGCTGTTTCTGAACCCTTGGTGCCCTTTCTCCCCGGCAGGCAAATACGCAAAGAAGAAGATGGGTTTTTTCGCTCTTTTGTTCCCGAAAATTCCATCGGTACTTTCCATCGGAACTGGGGGAATTTTGGCCATAAAGTCCGGGCATATTCCTATTTGCTCCGTCTGGGAAAAAAGGGAGTTCCGAGGATGTCTTCGGTTGCGGTTCTTTCTTCGAGGTATTTGTTTGAAGTGCTTCGATTTCATTACCCCACACTCCCAGGACAGGCAGGCGAGATCGCCCGGATGCATGAATTTATCCTGACATTGAGTGACCAGGATTTTGAAAGACTGGAAAAAGCCGGGGTGCCGAAAAGCCAAGCGATTCCTCAGGTAGGAAAATTATTTTTAGATTTTGGGTTTCACGCACCCACAGTAGCTTTCCCTGAAGTCTTTGGCTTGATGATTGAACCTACAGAAAGTTATACCAAGGCTGAACTGGATCGCTTTGCTCATGCAGTGATTGCGATTAAAGACCTTGTTGAAACCTTCCCTCAAGTTGTGGCAAGTGCTCCGCATTTCACCCCAATCGACCGGGTCGATGAAGTCGCAGCTAACCGCAACCTTTGCTTATCTGAAAAGCTATCCCACCTTCCCTCTCTCCCCGTTAACCGGATACAACCGAGTGTTCTCTTAGGGTTGGAAATCGAAGAGGTAAAAAAGAGGATTTTACAGATCCATGACTTGTCTGAATAGATTGAATTGACCTACGCCAATTCCTAAACATCCTAATTCACATGACTGATCCATCGTCAAGCAAACCCCTCATCACTAAAAAAGGGATCGTGATCGACCTTTTTCTTACCGTGCTCTTTTTCCTCTTTATGAGAGAAGTTTTGGTCCCGCATGTGCCCTCCCAAGATCCAACTACGGTAATGATCGTTTCAAGCATGACCTCCTTCTGTATGTCCGGCGTCTTTTGGATAGCAGCAGGAATGTTTCGGGTAACCTTGGTTGATTACCTTAACAACCAACCTGAAAAAAAGTAGGTCACCCTTCTTTCTGTCTATATTTTTCGAAGGCGCTGCTAAGGTCGCCTCTTGGGTTTCCTTTTACAAAGTATCCCTCTTCAGTTGTTTCCTCAAAGATCAGTCCCCCCTGAGACTTGAGTCGGGCGACCAAATCATATCGGTTATAGGGCAAGGTGAAATTTTCTGGCTTGGCAGAACTGGCAAAGAAATGTTCCAGTTCAGCAAGCAATAAATCTATCCCTTCACCGGTATTAGCACTGATAAAAACCGATCTTCCGGTGAGTTTTTTTGCTTTGAATTTTTCCAGGTCATTTTCGACCAAATCCATTTTATTGAAAACGGTGATCAATTCCTTTTCCGCCGCTCCCAATTCACGCAGAACATCATCTGTGGTCGACATCTGAGCTTCATATTGCGGATTGGAAAAATCGACCAGGTGTAGGACCAAATCTGCAACCAAGGCTTCTTCCAACGTAGCCTTAAAAGAGTCAACCAACCGGTGGGGGAGCTTCCTGATAAAGCCCACAGTGTCCGTTAAGACAACCATTCGGCCATTGGGAAGTTTTAATCGGCGACTGGTTGGGTCAAGAGTTGCAAAGAGCTTGTCGGCAGACAAAGCATCTGCACCAGTCAAACAATTGAGCAAGGTGGATTTGCCTGCATTGGTGTAACCCACAATTGCGACCGTAGGGAGTGGTAATTTTTGCCTGCGGGATCTGCCTGTTTGCCGTTGTTTGGCAACCAGAGCTATTTCCTTACGTGTGGCAGATATTTGGTCCCGTACCATACGCTGGTCGAGCTCGATTTGGGCCTCCCCTTCCCCTCTTTGAGTAACCCCACCACCTCTTTGCCTGCCAAGATGGGTCCAGGCCCTACGCAACCTTGGCAGAGAATACTCAAGCCGGGCGAGTTTTACCTGTAATTTTGCTTCCTTGGTCTGTGCTCGTTCCGCAAAAACGTCCAAAATGATCTCATGCCGATCAATCACTAAAACTTTGCTCTCATTCTCCCAATTTCTCTGCTGAGCGGGAGTGATTTCATTATCGAAAATTAATACATCCGCACTGGTTTCCTTCAAGTCAGCCAGCAGTTGATCCACTTTCCCTTTGCCCAAGATAAACCGTGGAGAAGTTTTTCTAATTCTTATTACTTGCCTGGCCACCACATGAATCCCCAGGTTTTGTGTCAATTCATCAAGCTCATCCAACAGAGAGTCCGCGTCTGCACGGTCCCTTTCCGAATGAATGCAGGAAACCAAAAATGCCCGCTCTACGAGTCTGGGCTTTTCCTTAACTTCGAACATACATTATAAGTTTTCTTCCCCAAAAAATAGGGTCCGGTTGCAAATGCAACCGGACCCTAGATCAAAGAATACGGACAATGGGGACTAGTTAGGAGACTGCTGCCTGAGCTGCAGCCAAGCGAGCCGTAGGCACACGGAAAGGTGAACAGCTTACATAGTTTAACCCGATCCGGTGACAAAACTCCACACTGGAAGGATCGCCACCATGTTCTCCGCAAATACCGAGCTTGATTCCGCGGCGTGAGGACTTGCCCTTTTTCACCGCAATTTCCATCAATTGCCCAACCCCTGTCTGGTCTACACTGGCAAAAGGATTGGCGGATACCACTTCCAGTTCGGTATAATTTGAAAGGAAACTTCCTGAATCATCCCGGCTCATACCCAGAGTGGTTTGAGTAAGATCATTCGTACCAAAGCTGAAGAACTGAGCAGTTTTAGCAATCTCATCCGCAACCAATGCCGCCCGGGGAATTTCGATCATAGTACCAACGAGGTACTTTACCTTCTTCCCTTTGGCAGCAAATACCTTCTTGGCAGTTTCGTGAATGATCTCCACTTGTAGTTCCAATTCTTTGGAAAACCCAACCAAGGGAACCATAATTTCTGGATTCACTTCAATGCCACTTTCCTGCACAGCGATAGCCGCTTCGATAATCGCCTGTGTTTGCATCTCAGTAATTTCAGAGTAAGAAATCCCGAGCCTACATCCACGATGTCCAAGCATGGGGTTAAATTCATGCAGATCTTCTACTCTCCGTTTAACAGAGGCCAAGCTGACCCCTAGTTTTTTGGCCAAGTCCCTTTGGGAGGATTGGTCATGAGGGAGGAACTCGTGCAAGGGTGGGTCGAGCAGGCGGATCGTAGCAGGACGACCTTCCAATGCCTTGAAGATACCGGTGAAGTCTTTCCGCTGGAACGGAAGTAGTTTCTTTAACGCTGCCCGGCGGTTTTTCTCATCATCCGCGAGGATCATTTGTCTCATCGCATCAATTCGGTTCCCTTCAAAAAACATATGCTCCGTTCTGCACAAACCGATACCACTGGCTCCAAAAGCCACGGCATTGGCAACCTGTGAAGGGGAATCGGCATTGGTGCGCACATTCATTTTGGTTGCCTGCTCACACCAAGTCATAAGTTTTGAGAAATTCTGATAATCCCTACTTTTCTTGGGCGGTAATTTCTTGTCGATTAAGACCTGAATGATTTCAGAGGGTGCAGTTTTCAATTCGCCACCAAAAACTTCACCTGTTGTTCCATTAATGGACATGAAATCTCCTTCTTTGAAAGTTTTCTTACCCACTTTCACAGTTCTTGAGTGGTAGTCGATTTCCAATTCGGATGCTCCGCAGACACACACTTTCCCCATTTGTCGGGCGACCAAAGCAGCATGAGAAGAAACACCTCCACGGGCGGTGAGGATGCCTTCTGCCGCAATCATTCCCCGAAGATCTTCTGGAGAAGTCTCCTGCCGCACGAGCAATACTTTTCCACTCTTGGCCGCTTCAACAGCACGCTCTGCATTGAGGCAAACACGTCCAGAAGCTGCTCCTGGTCCCGCGGGTAAGCCCTTGCATAAAGTATGAGCAGCTTTTTGGGCAGCGGCATCAAACACTGGAGAAAGAACTTGATCAAGCTGATCCGCAGGAACTCGCTTGATGGCAGTTTTCCAATCAATGAGACGCTCCTTCACCATTTCAACCGCAATACGCACCGCAGCAAGTCCGGTGCGTTTTCCATTACGGGTTTGAAGCATATACAATTTTTCATCCTCGATGGTAAACTCAAAGTCCTGCATGTCCTTGAAATGCTTTTCCAGTTTCTTTTGAACCGCGTTTAGTTCCTTAAACGGCTTGGGCAGAACTTTTTTGAGTTGGGCCACGGGGCGGGGTGTACGCACACCAGCCACAACATCCTCTCCCTGAGCATCTGTCAGGAATTCTCCGTAGAGTACTTTTTCTCCGGAAGCAGGGTCTCGGGTGAAAGCAACCCCAGACCCAGATTTTTTACCGGTGTTCCCAAAGACCATGGCCTGGACATTCACCGCAGTACCCCACTCAGCCGGAATCCCATATTTGCGACGATAAACGATTGCCCGGTCATTCATCCATGAGCCAAAAACCGCACCTACCGAGCCTTCCAGTTGTTCCCATGGACAAGTCGGGAAATCTTTGCCCGTTCTTTTCTTGACCAATGCTTTGAACCGTTGCACCAACTCCTTCATTTGGGCTGTAGAGATCTTTGAGTCATCTACCTCCCCTTTCTGTTTAGGAAAAATTTCTGCTTTGAAATTTTCAATGATTTCTTCAAATGGGTCATGGTCTTCGGACGGAAGTTTTTGCACTCCCATAACCACATCTCCATACATTTGGATAAACCTGCGGTAACAATCCCAAGCAAACCTTTCATTACCGGATGAGGTCGCTAATGCCTCAACCGTTTCATCATTTAAACCAAGGTTTAAAATTGTGTCCATCATGCCTGGCATAGAATCGCGAGCACCTGAACGGACAGATAAAAGCAAAGGTTTCTTAAGATCCCCCAACTTTTTACCTAATTGTTTTTCCATCAACGCAACCGAATTGCGGATTTGAGCGTCCAATATTTTTGGGTAGGTTCTTTTGTTCGCATAGTAGTATGTGCAAACTTCGGTGGAAATCGTAAACCCTGGGGGCACAGGGAGTCCGATCCGTGCCATTTCTGCTAAATTGGCACCTTTACCACCAAGCAATTCGCGTTGCTTTGCATCTCCATCTGTCTTCTTTCCGAAGTCGTAGACATACTGGATGTCCTTGGCTTTGGCCGCCTTTTTGACAGGGGCTTTTTTCGCCGGCTTTGCTTTGGCTGTTTTAGTCTTCTTTTTCTGTGCCATTTGTGTGTGGTAGGGTTATGTTATGTGAAATGATGTGTTTCTTTGATGAGAAAAAAACTTTCCGTGAATCAAATTACAAATTTTCGAATATCTAAATATTCGAGGTTCTTGTCAATGGATCACTTCCATTGCAAAAGTGATCACGACAGGGCACATTGTGAATTATTTCACGGATGCTTTTCCTTGGTCGAATTTAGAAAAAGCTAAGCATTCGCTTTTGTTTCTCGGATCGATTACATGCTAGACGAAACAAAACTTTTTTATCAAGTTTCAGTAAACCAAAGATCACCCATTCATTCTATCTTCTATCTATGACATCTTCGAGGTCTGCCGAGAAACCCCAAACTTTTGGGGAACGTTTCCGAGAAAAAGGATTAATTGGTGCTTTGGGGAAAAAATCTGCCCCAAAAAATGACCCCAACAAAATGCACTTCCTCGACCATCTTGAAGAGATGCGGTGGGTCATTTTTAAGTCTTCAGTCGCATTTATATTAGGGTGTTTGTTTGTAGCAGTTTTTTTAGATAATTCAGTCCGCTTGCTTCAAAGACCACTGATTTCAGCTGTGCAAGACTTTGGAGACCTTTCCATCGACCTACAAGCGACAGGGCTCACTGAATACCAACAAAACCTAGAATCCCAGGGTGTCGAATTAAAGGAATTAATCCAAGCCACCGAGGAAGATTTAATTTCTTGGGGAATTGCAGATCCACAGCACCGCTTACGTCTTCTGATCCATTTTGCAGGCGGTAAAGACCGAAACCTTCTCCAGGTGATCCGTTCCTATTCTCCCATTTTTATAGCGATGAAGATTTGCTTTCTTGGAGGACTGGGGCTTTCTCTTCCTTTCATCCTCTATTTTGTGGGTGGTTTTGTCACTCCAGGACTGACTATCAAAGAGAAAAAAATCTTTTTCCCCGGTTGTCTCGCTGCTACCGCCCTTTTTCTAGCAGGGTCAGGCATGACCTACTTTTTCATTCTCCCGATGTCACTGGCCTTTACGATCGAGTTCTCGTTCAATGTCTTGGGCTTAGATGTTTACCGTCCGGAAGCGGGCAATTACTACAGCACTGTCATCTGGATGACCTTTGCGGTGGGTCTAGCCTTCCAATTCCCCCTGGTCTTAATCTTACTCATTCGTGTGGGTATAATCACAGCCGAAAAGCTCCGTAAAAGTAGGCGGTTTGTTTTGGTTATACTGATGGTATCCGCTGCATTAATCACTCCTGGAGGCGACCCGGTCAGCTTATGTATTTTAACCATTCCACTCTATATTCTATTTGAGCTTTCTATTCTGGTTGGAAGCTTGATTGAAAGAAGAAATTCTACAAACAGCGATGGAGAGGCCATTTCCTCGGGTATAACCGGTTCTGTCTTTCTTATCCTTTGCATTCTATTATTGGGCGGGTTGGGAGCGTGGTTATACAGCAACTGGGATCAAGCGGAGGCATTGCTGCTGGACTTCGATCTGACCAGTGACAACAAGGAAAAGGTCATCGAAACCGCACCAATGAATGATATCGTTCTACCAGAGGAAGCTGATTATTTTTTATTGGAACTCACTCCTATTTTGAAAGATAAAAATTCTTCCCTTTTGGAAGAGTCCACCCAATTTCGGGCGCGAATTCACAACCAATAAAATTGGGGCTCCTGAGCGCGTAGATTCGTTACATGTCCAACCAGGAAGAACCTTCCAAAATTAGAATAGACCGATGGCTATGGGTAACCAGGTTGTACAAAACCCGCTCCCTGGCTACGGAGGCATGTAAAAAGGGTGTGGTAAAAGTTGATAAGCAGCCTGCAAAACCATCCAAAGAAGTAAAAGTGGGAGACCAAATTTCAATTAAGATGGGTCCCCTGATAAAAGAAGTCAGGGTAGAAGCTTTAGCTCCAAGGAGGCTCTCTGCCCCTTTAGCAAGTAAGCTGCTTACGGATCTAACCCCTCCTGAGGTTTATGAGAAAGCAAAAGCAGAAAAACTTTTAATTCCCCTGAAAGCGAAGGGCCTTAAAGGGACAGGGCGACCCACGAAAAAACAACGCCGTGCATTAGACGAATTCTTGTATCCCGAAGGATAAAAGAATTTCATACAAATAGGACAATCATTGGACAAGCCATGCCCTTTGGGTAGGGCTTGGGCTTCGAGCTAGATTTACTTTTTAACTTCGTGCCACAAGTGGTTCGCTTGTTCAAAGATCGAACCAGCTTTTCGTTCATCGAAAAACCTCTTGCCAGAACCCTGTGCCAAAGTCATTACCTTTTATTATGATTAAGTCCCTGGTTCCTTGCTTCTTATCGATCTTACTCTTGCCCTTAGTTTCCTGCATTCATACTGGCTCAACTAACTCAGATCACCTTACTTTTTCAACGGATCAAACCGTCATGCTTCATTGGTTGGAGGTGGATGAAGATGGAGTGGTTCATGAGGCAGAAACAGATGGTAATAAAACGCAGACCAAAGATGCTTTTAGTGGCAAAGCGATAGAAACATTTGAACAAAGCCCGACCAAATCGATTTCTTCATGGAAAGAAGGGAAGAGACACGGCACCACCATCGAATATTTCTACAACGGCAGAAAGCGCACTTCCATTGTTTACAAGAATGGTCTCCGACATGGTCCCTCCAAGGAATTTCGTATTACCGGAGAACTCTGGCGAGAGGAAACCTATGAGAACGACAAACTCACCGGTCCAAAGTCTGAATGGCATCCCAACGGGGTCAAAAGCTTTCAGGTTGAAATGCGTGACGGGATCGCTCACGGAGAAGCCAAGGAGTGGTATACCGACGGCACTGAAAAATCCTCCACGATCTATCGCCACGGGCTAAGGGAAGGACCCTCCTCAGAATGGTACCCCAGTGGCCAGCAAAAGCTTGGGCTATTTTACCAAAAAGACAAACAACACGGACTCAGGACAATTTGGTATGAGAATGGTAAAAAACGGCTCTCCGCCCAGTTCGTAGATGACAGCATGGAAGGCAACTCGAAAGGATGGTTTCCTAATGGACAACAACAATTTGATTATAACTTTAAAAACAATTTGGAACACGGTGTTTGTACAGAATGGAATGAGAAAGGAGAAAAGATCTCAGAAATTCGCTTTGATAATGGTGTTCCTTCCCAAGACCTACTAACCGGTCAAAGGATTGTCAGCTCCCCGATTGATACTGCAGAAGCATCTGAAGTAGCAGAACCAACCACCACTGTATCTGAAGAAGCAGAGGTAGATGCACTGGAAAAAATCGACCTGCCTCCTGTCCCTGAGCAAGCCTTGCCAGCAGAGAAAATTCCCCCTTCCGCTCCCGCAACACCGAACAAAAATCCGCAAAAGATTAAAAAAGCAAAACCCAGTGAGGAGGTCGTGATCGAGGAGCAGAATACTCCAACCGAGCCTTTACCTTCGCCCCCGGCACCACCTGAATCTTTACCAATTCCCCCGGTTGCACCAGGAGAAGTAAAGGAAACAGAATCAATTGCTGTGCCCCCTCCCCCACCTCCAGTCCCATCGGCTCCTAGCTTTGACCCGTTTGGTGATTTGCCAACAAACGAGCCCAGTCCTCCTGTTTTTGCCGATCCCGAACCCAGTGAACCTCCTCTGCCTAATGATCCTTTTGCAGATGTCCCAGAGGCTGAGGAATCTCAAATACCTGAACCCGCGAATCCATTTTCGGATATCAGCCCTCCGCCAGCTCCCGCCTTTGATCCTTTTGCTGAACCTGATTCCAATAATGAGGTTCCTCCTCCCGCTCCCGGCGATCCCTTTGACGCTCCACCACCACCCAGTTTCGACCCATTTGCTGAGCCACAAAACGCTGAAAGCCCAAATTCCAATACAGAAGATGTGCCGTTAGGTGATGTTTTTGGCGATCCTCCACCTGCAACCGGAGAAAATCCAACACCACCTAGCTTTCCAGATGAACCGCCTCCGCCACCTGCATTTGATCCATTCGATAATTAATTTAGGGACCTCAACACAAGGTCTTACCCAAACAATATACAAATGGCAGCCCGGTAGGGATTCGAACCCCAACTAAAGGTACCAAAAACCTCTGTGCTACCATTACACCACCAGGCTAGAGTTGGTATATACTGACTCTTAGCACACCAAAGTCAAGGAACTACATCACCGTTCAAGAATATGTCTAAAGCAAAATACAAACGCATTATTTTAAAAATAAGTGGCGAGATTTTGGGAAGCCGTTCTGCGGGGGAACCTATTTTTGCCCAGTCCCTGGAAAAAATTTGCGAAGAAATAAAAGCGGTCTCCGATATGGGCGTGGAAGTTGGCCTTGTCGTGGGTGGAGGCAATATTTTCCGGGGTCTACAGGGAGCAGATAAGGGTATTGATCGGACCACTGGAGACTCCATGGGTATGCTTGCCACTGTTATCAACGGGCTCGCACTGATGGATAGGCTTGAAAAGATGGGAGCTGTGGTTCGGGTACAAAGTGCAATCCCTATGGACAAGTTGGCTGAACCCTACATCCAAAGACGAGCTGTTCGCCATCTCGAAAGAGAAAGAATTGTAATTTTTGTATCGGG
The DNA here is from genome assembly GCA_038150505.1 of Opitutales bacterium. Lineage (GTDB taxonomy): Bacteria > Verrucomicrobiota > Verrucomicrobiia > Opitutales > Seribacteraceae > Chordibacter. The sequence continues at coordinate 31,592 of JAYOTQ010000007.1, forward strand.
GACTGGGAACCCATACTTTTCTACTGACACCACTGCCGCCCTTCGGGCTAGTGAGATCTCTGCTGATATAATTTTGAAAGCCACAAAAGTGGATGGGATATACGACAAGGATCCACATAAATATGAAGATGCACAAAAGTTCTCTGAACTTACCTACATGGAGTGTCTAGAAAAAAGACTATCTGTGATGGACTCCACCGCATTTTCTCTTTGTATGGATAATCGTATGCCTATCCTCGTTTTTGACCTCCAACAAGACCAATCCATCCGTAAAGCAGTTTGTGGTGAAGCCATTGGTACTATTGTAAGGTAATCCTATTCACCCCTTCATCCAACCAATCATTACCTATGGAAACAGAGCCTATATTTGCTAAATTAAGAGAAGATATGAGAAAATCTGTCGATCATGTCTTGAGTGAATTTTCTACCTTGCACACTGGAAAAGCTAACCCGTCCATGGTCGAAGGGGTAACAGTTGATGTCTATGGCTCATCCATGAAGCTACGCGATGTTGCTGCCATTACCACCCCTGATTCAAGAACTATTCAAATTCAGGCTTGGGATAAGGGAACTGTGGGCCCTATTGAAAAAGCACTGATCGATGCGAAGCTTGGCATCAACCCGGTCGTCACCAGCGAGCTCATCCGTTTGCCCATCCCAGAACTAAGTGGTGAAAGACGGGAAGAATTGTGCAAAATGGCACAGGGCTTCGCTGAAAACGGCAGGATTGGGGTGCGTGCATCGAGAAAAGACGGGCTCGATGCCCTGAAATCCCTGCAAAAGGATGGCCTTCCGGAAGACGATTTCAAGCGAGCCGAAAAGGATGTGCAAAAACTGACGGATAATATGGTCAATGAAATCAACCAAGCCCTGGCTTCCAAAGAGTCTGACCTTAAACAAGTTTGAGCATTTAGTTCCCCGAATTGAAAGCGATTCAATGCAATGAGCTCTTTCTTCATAAAACAATAATTTCACCCAGGCGGTATAGGTTGAAGATGTGGATCAGGATATCAAGCTGGTAGTAATTAAGATGGGAACCGGTCTGCTATCGGCCGGAAAAGGAGAAATTCATACTGAAAGAATCTCTCAGATTTGTGCGGGCATAGACTCCCTAAAGCAACAAGGCATCCGTGTCATCCTAGTCAGTTCTGGTGCGGTGGGGTTGGGCATGGGAAAACTTGGGTTAGACAAGAGGCCGCAAGAACTATCCCTTCTGCGCTCGTGTGCATCAATCGGTCAAAGTGAATTGATGCACTCCTGGAAATCATCCCTCGAAAAACACGGTTTGCTCGCCGCTCAAATTTTGCTTACCCGCGAAGATTTTAATGAACAATCCCGTTCGCAAAAGGTCAAAGAGACCATTCAAACCTTGTTGGACCACGATGTTGTTCCAGTGGTTAATGAAAATGACTCCGTCAGTGATGAGGAATTGAAATTTGGAGACAACGATGTTTTGTCCGCCTTGCTCACTTCCCTTTCCCTTGCCGAATTACTGATTATTTTAACAACCGCCAAAGGGCTGATGACTTCTGCCGATTCTGGAGTTTTAGTCCCTTTTGTTTCCGAGATTACCCCAGATATTGAGAAAATGGCTGAAGGTACAAAAAGTGCAACTGCGGTGGGTGGTATGGTTACAAAAATTGAAGCCGCCAAGGTGGCAACCAAATCAGGCTGTGCAGTGTTTATAGGAAGTGGGGAAGACCCTGATCGCTTATCCCAGATCATTGATGGTAATGCAGAGGGAACATTCTTTGCTCCAGCAGGTTTATCCTTAAATCAGAGGAAAAAATGGTTGGCTTTTTTCCCGAAACCAAAAGGTTCGCTGGAAATTGACCATGGTGCCTGTCAGGCAATTTTAGGAAAAGGTGCCAGCCTGCTAGCAAGTGGCGTTACCGGCATATCCGGAACATTTGGAAGATCTGAAGTGGTCTCTCTTGTCAGCAAAGATGGAAAAGTGATCGCTCGGGGGATCTGCCGGTTCTCCAATACCGAGCTCGAACAAATCCTCGGATCCACAAATGAGACGGTTCTTCAAGTGCATACATGGTGTGCTCATCCAGAAGTGATTCACCGCGATTTTTTAGCCCCCTTGCTTAAAAAGGAACAGCTCCCTGAGGATTAAGATGTACGACTACGAAGATGAAGAGGATGATTTGTTCGGCCCTGCCCCTAAGGTAAGCCAAGCGAACAAAACAGCAGGAATTGACTTTAAAAAAGAGCTCAACGAGGATCAGTTCCAGGCCGTGACTGCGCCTGATGGACCCGCCCTGGTTCTTGCCGGTGCAGGATCAGGAAAAACAAGGACTCTTACTTACCGGGTTGCTTACCTTCTCGAAAAGGGAGTCCCTCCCGAATCGATACTATTGCTCACCTTTACCAATAAGGCATCCAAGCAAATGCTTGATCGGGTGGAAGAGTTAACGGGGGTGGGCAGCCATCGTTTTCTTGGAGGAACCTTTCATCATGTGGGCGGGCAAGCCCTCCGCCTATTCGGTGATTTGATTGGTCTCCCAAGAAGTTTTACCATTCTTGACGATGGTGATTCGGACGCCTTGCTCAATGAAGTGATTCGTGAAATCGATCCTGATTTCTTCAAAGCAAAAGAAAACCCCAAGGCAAAGCCGATTAAAGGACTTATCAGTTTTGCGAGGAATGTGGGCAAAGATGTCGAAGAAGTTGCCCGGGCCAGGTATCCGGCAAACCAGGAATTGGTTGCTAAGATCGATCAATTTTTGGATGGGTATACCAAAACGAAACTTGCACGGGGCCTGACCGATTACGATGACTTGCTTGTATTCTGGCTCACCCTCCTGGAAAAGCACGAGGAAGCACGGCAGTACTTCCAAAATCGGTTTTCTCACATTTTGGTCGATGAGTACCAAGATGTGAATTCCTTACAAGCCCGGATTGTTGATCAGGTGGTTTCAAACCATCAGGTAATGGCTGTCGGAGATGATGCTCAGTGTATCTATACTTGGCGCGGAGCTGATTTGGATCAGATTCTTTCCTTCCCAGAACGCCATCCAGGAACCAAGATTTTTAAGATCGAAACCAATTACCGCAGCTCACCAGAAATTTTAGAACTTGCCAACGGTATCCTTGAAAACCGAACTTCTGATAAAAGCTTTAGTAAAGAGCTAAAAGCATCCAAGCCCCATCAGGACTTACCCAAAGTAATCCCCACATTGGATGGCTACCAACAAGCTGATTTTGTAATTTCTAAAATCGAAGAGCTCTATAATTCAGGGGCGGAATATGATCAGATCGCTATCCTTTACCGTGCTCATTACCACGCCATGGAATTACAGGTGGAACTTTCCCGCCGGGGCCTTCCTTTTCTTATAACCAGTGGGCTGCGTTTTTTCGAACAAGCCCATGTTAAGGATTTGGTGGCACAGCTTAGGTTTGTAGCTAACCCCAAAGACAGCACTGCTTTTCTTCGTTTTGCCTGCCTCCTGCCCAAAGTAGGCGAAAAAACCGCGATCAAATTGTTAAAGCTCGCAAATGGGCTAGCCAAAGATTTATCCACTTCTGTTTGTGAGGTTCTGGGACATGAAAAGGTGATCCAAAAAGTCCCCAAAGATGCAAAGGAAGATTGGGAATCCATGTCTGAAACATTGATCGAAATTTATAAAGTTGCTGGAAATTCATCCCCCTCAGTCGTTGTGGAAGAAGCAATTGGAGGGTGGTACCAGCTCTACCTTCGTGCAACCTATGAAAACTGGCCCAGGCGAGAGGAAGACTTGGAAAGCTTGGTAGACTTTGCATCCAAACATGAGACCCTTGCGGAAATGCTATCTCAACTTGTTCTTTTAAGCTCTGAATCGGGAGATCGGGTTGTTAAACACGGGGAAAGTTGCATCCGATTATCTACCATTCATCAATCTAAAGGCCTAGAATATCCTCATGTTTTTATCATCGGCCTGGCAGATGGTCTTTTTCCTAATAAACGAGCGATAGACGGAGAAAGTGATTTAGAGGAGGAAAGGAGGCTTTTTTATGTCGCCTCTACCCGAGCGGAACGCTCGCTTTATTTGCTTTACCCTACCCTCGCCAATCAAAAAGGCACACCGGTGCGTCTAATGCAAAGCAGGTTCTTAAAAGAGCTCCCTGATACCATATACGAAAAACACAATGCCCACTCTCATCGGGGTTTTGGTAAAGAACACGCTTTTGGTCAACCGAAGTGGAGCCGATACGGGAGAGGTTTCTAATCGTTTTCCTTTTGATTGGGCATTGCTAAAACCAACCCCAATGCACGCCAGCATAGGGTGGCGCAATCCATTCTTTCTGGGTAATGAACCAAAGATTGATAGACCTGCATATCCCCTTCCCAGATGGGATCATGGAGCTGACCCATTGCCCACTGCTTGATTTGCACTACCCATTGCTGTGCTTCAGCAGTTGCCAATCCTTCTAATTCACCGCACATAATCGAAGCACATGCCTTGGCCAAAGCAGACCCATTCACCTGGGCTGAAATTTGGGCTATGCAATCATTCTCAATTTTTAATTGAACCTTACAGGTGTTGCCCGTGTTCGCACTTTGGTATTCTTTTTCGCACGAAAAACTGTCTAACTTTTGGTTATTATAAGGATTCTTAGCGTGCTCCTCTAGGATTTCACGCAATAAGCCATCGTCTAGTTTCACTCAAAAAGAATTCTTCCACATCATTGATTCTACAGGCAAGGAAGAGCGTTGGTTGTACTTTGCCGATGATTTGCTTGAGTATTCCACCTCCACTTCTCCCTCCACTAAAAAATAAATCAACTGCCCGATTGGCATGTGTGCATAGACGCGAACCGGTTGGGAAACCGAGATTTCTAGAGTCCAATGATTGCAAAAGCCCACATCTCCCTTACCAGCAGTTGCATGGATATCGATACCTAACCGGCCCACACTCGACTTCCCCTCCAAAAAAGGAACAAATTTTCGGGTCTCAGTATATTCTAAAGTCGATCCGAGATAGGTTTGCCCGGGGTGCAAAACATAACCTTCATCAGGAATATCAAAGTGTTTTACCTGGTTATGCTTTTTGGCATCAATCACATCATCCACATAACAAGCCAAGTGTGGCGAAAGGTGCACATCATAACTATTCGTGCCCAGGCAGGAACGATCATAAGGCTCGATTACAATATCCCTAGCATCAATAGCAGCGAGGATTGCTTTGTCGGAAAGTATCATAGAAACTTTGCTAAAGGATTATCCAGACGGGTCAAAACAAAGCGACCCTGAGCACGAAATGCTCAGGGTCGCCAAATCAATTTTTATGCAAAAAATTAGATGACTCTTGTTTTACCGGGTACGGGAGCATCATAACCACCGGCAGAATTTGGTTGAACCGGTGCTTCACTCTCCCAAGTTAATGAATCAATGCCTGGACAAAGCTCAACCTTAGAGGTGAGTGCCTGATTCCAGCTTATCTCCTTACCAG